>JAJZZB010000110.1 GCA_021797795.1 Actinomycetes bacterium
CGCCGGCGGGGCCACCCGGCTCCCGCGGCCGCGGCGGTCCGGACCCGGCCGGGGACGGCCCGGCGTGAGCGACGACTCCCCGAGGTTCCGCTTCGGGCCGCGTTCCACCCGCGGGCTCATCGCAGGCTGGCGTGGCGGGCAGGTCGCCGCCGTTGCTGCCGGCGCCCTTGTCGCCGTCGGCCTGCTGCGGTCGGTGGGGGGCCTCGCCGGGGTGACGCTCGCCCTCGGGGCGGCCTCGATCGGCATCGCGGTCGCCACCGTTCCGCTCGGTGGGCGGCCGGTCGAGTCGTGGGTGCCGACCGTCGCCGGGCACGCGGCGGCGGCGTTCGCCGACGGCCGCGATCTGCCATGGCTTCCGCCTGCTGCCCGACGCCGGCGCTCCGGTGCGCTCGCCCAGCTGCGCCTTGTCACGCCCCCGGACCTCTCCGACCTCGGAGTCCTCGAGGACCGACGCTGTGGCACCTGGTCGGCCGCCATCCCTGTCGGGAGCCAGGGGTACGCCCTTTTGGATGACGCCGGCAGGGCGACCGCCGTGGCCGCATGGGCCGGGGTGCTCTCGGCCATGGCAGCCGACGGGCACGCGCTGCACCGCCTGCAGTGGATCGCAAGTACCCGTCCCGCCCGTGAGCGTGACCTCGTGCCGCCGCCCGGCACGGGCGGGGCGGCCGGTTCCTACCGAGCGCTCTGCGACGAGGTGATGCCCGAGCTCTGGGAGCGAGATGTCCTCCTCGTCGTCACCGTCAAGCTGCCCCGGCGATCCCGGGAGCCTCGCCGCCGCCCCTCGCCGGAGTCGACGGCCGGCGAGCGGTTGCGCCTGCTGCTCTCCTCGCTCGGCGACCGGCTCGCCTCCGCCGGCCTCGTGGCGGGGAGCCCGCTCTGCCCGGGCGAGATGGCATCGGCCGTCCGGCGCTCCTACGCCGGGGACTCGGCTCAGGGCCGGGCGCCCTGGCCGGTCGGCGTCGAGGCGAGGTGGCGAGCGCTGCGCACCGACGAGAGCTGGCAGGCGACCTACTGGGTCGCCGAGTGGCCCCGGGGCGAGGTCGGCCCCGGGGTCCTGCTGCCCCTGCTGGTCGGCGCGCATCAGCGTCGCACCGTCGCGCTCACGATGGCGCCGCTCCCACCGGGGAGCGCCGTGCGCCGAGCCGAGCGCGAGCGGACTGCGGGGGCCGCCGACGCCGACCTGCGCCGCCGCCACGGCTTCGCCCTGACGGCCCGGGCCCGGGCTGAGCAGGATGTGAGGCTGCAGCGGGAGGCCGAGCTGGCCGAGGGGCATACGGCCTACCTCTTCTCCGGCTACGTGGCTGTGACGGCTGACGACGAGGAGGCGCTCGAGCGCGACTGCCTCGAGGTCGAGCAGGCCGCCGCTCTCGCCCAGCTCGAGCTGCGTCGCCTCTTCGGGGCCCAGGAGCAGGCATGGTGCTGCACGCTGCCCTCGGGCCGGGGGTGCGGGTGAGCGGGCCGCTCCGCCTGCCCGAGCACGAGGCCACGACGGCGCAGCTCGGTGCCGCCTACCCCTTTGCCGCCTCCTTGCCGCTCCCGATTCGTCAGGTGCTCGTCGGGCGCGATCTCGCCGGCGGACCCTTCGTCCACGACCCCTTCGAGCTCTACGCCGCCGGGGCGCTCACGAATCCGAACCTCACCGTCCTCGGCCAGATCGGGCGGGGCAAGAGCGCGCTCGTGAAGACCTACCTGCTGCGCCAGGCGGCCTTCGGGCGCCGGGTGGCCGTGCTCGACCCGAAGGGGGAGTACGGGGCGCTCGCCCGGTCCCTCGGCGTCGAGCCCATCCGCCTGTCGCCGGCGGGCGGCACCCGGATCAACCCGCTCGACCTGCCGCTGGACTCGACCGCCACGAGGGGCGGGCGCGTCCAGCGCCTCGGCCTGTGCTGCGCCCTCGTCGAGGCGACGCTGCATCGCCGCCTCGAGCCGAACGAGCGCCTGGCTCTCGAGCTCGCGCTCGACGCCTGCGGTCCCCGCCCGACCCTCGCCGAGGTCGTGTCGGCGCTCCTCGCGCCGGGGCCGGAGGCCGCCAGGGCGTCCGGCGTCGGCGCGGAGATGCTCGCCGCCGACGGCAGGATGGCCGGCCTCGAGCTGCGCCGCCTCGTGAGGGGCGACCTCGCCGGCATGTTCGACGGCACGACGACGATCCCGCTCGCCGCCCGCAGCCACGCTCTCGTCGTCGACCTCTCGGAGGTGTACCAGTCCGAGGCCCTCCCCGCGCTGATGGTCTGTGCGGCCGCCTGGCTGCAGTCGGTCACGGCGGCCGCCTCGGCCCGCACCCTCTTCGTCGTCGACGAGGCCTGGGCCGTGCTCTCGGAGGTGGCTGTCGCCCGGTACCTGAGGGCGTCGTGGAAGCTCGCACGCTCGAGGGGGCTCGCCAACGTCGCCGTCTGCCACCGCGCCTCGGACCTCACGACGGCCGGCAGCGGGCACGGTGAGGAGTCCCGCCTCGCCGAGGGCCTCCTCGCAGACTCCGAGACCGTCGTCTGCTACGCCCAGCCTGCCTCTGAGCTGCCGGTGCTGGCGGGACTGCTCGGATGCTCGGTGCGGGAGATCGAGTACCTGCCCCGCCTCGGCCGGGGCGTGGCCCTGTGGCGGGTCGGCGAGCGCCGCTTCCTCGTGGAGCACCTGCTCGCGTCGGCCGAGCGTGCCGTCGTCGACACCGACGGCCGCCTCGCCGCCCCGCCGGGTGCCAGCGGCCTGTGAGGCGTCCGGCGAGGCGAACGCCTGCGGCGGGGCGTCCGGGCCTTCCGGCCGGGGACCTCGTGCTCGCTGCCGCCGTCGGCCTCGGGCTCGTCGTGGCCGCGCTCCGCTGGCTCGGCGAAGTGGCGGGGAGTGCCCTCCCGGTGCTCGTGGTCGCCCTCCTTGCCTGCTCGGCCCTCGGGGCGTGGGCGGCCCGCCGGCGAGAACCCCGAGACGGGCGGCCGCCCGGCCCGGGATGGGCGTCCCGGCGCGAGCTGTCGCCGTTGCTCTGCCGGGCGGTGGCCGGCGACCGGGTGGTCCTCGGGCGGGCGCACGGCCGGCTGGTCGCCGCCGAGCACCGCCAGTCGGTCCTCGTGGTCGGCCCGAGCCAGTCCGGGAAGACGACGAGCCTGGCGGTGCCGGCGATCGTCGAGTGGGCCGGGCCTGTCCTGGCCACGAGCGTCAAGACCGACCTCCTCGGGGCGAGCCTGGCCGCCCGGGCCACCCGCGGCGAGGTGGCGGTCTTCGACCCGACCGGCGTGACGGGGCAGCGTTCCTGGGGCTGGTCGCCTCTCGACGAGTCGGGAAGCTGGCGGGGGGCGAGACGCGTGGCCGAGGCACTCTGCTCCGTCGGCGAGCGGAGCGGCGGCATCGAGGACGCCTCCTACTGGTACGCGGCGGCCGAGCGGCTCCTCGCCCCGTTGCTCCAGGCTGCCGCCCTCTCCGGCGGCTCCATGGGCGAGGTGCTCTGCTGGCTCGAGGAGGAGGACGTCGACGCACCCCTGTCCGCCCTGGCAGCGGCCGGCGAGGAGGCGGCGCTCCGCGTCGCCCGCTCGTGCTTCGCCGTCGAGGAGCGTCAGCGCTCGTCGGTCTTCGCGACCGCCCTCACGGTCCTCGCCGCCTACGAGGACCCCGACGTCCTCGCCTCGGAGCGCTTCGGCCGGCGCCTCAGCCCGAGGTGGCTGCTCGGGGGCGGTTCCAGCCCACGAACGCTCTACTGCTGCGCCCCGGCGCGCGACCAGGCCCGCCTGAGCCCTGTCTTCGTCGCCCTCGTCCGCCAGGTGCTCGATGCCGCCTACCAGGAGTCGTTGCGCACCGGGGGGCCGCTCGAGCCGCCCGTGCTCGTCGTCCTCGACGAGGCGGCCAACGTGGCGCCGCTTGGCGACCTCGACCAACTGCTCTCGACGGCGGCGGGGCACGGCATCTGCCTGCTCACCGTGTGGCAGGACCTCGCTCAGGTGGAGGCGCGCTACGGGGCGAGGTGGGCCACCATCGTGAACAACCACCGCGCCAAGGTCGTCTGCCCGGGCATGAGCGACCCACGCACGCTCGAGCTCGTGAGCGCGCTCCTCGGCGACGCCGAGTCCTCGCAGCGCTCGAGGGTACGCGGGGCGGGCGGGACCTGGAACGAGAGCGAGACCGAGGTCCGCCTACCGGTGGCGCCCGCCGGATGGATCCGCCGCCTCCCGCACCGCCAGGCTCTCGTCGTCTACGGCGGGCTGCCGCCGGCGCTTGTCTCCCTGCGCGGGCTCCCCGGCCCGGCCGGCCGAGGGGGCGGCCGTCAGGAGGGACTGCCCGGTGCGACGAGCGGCCAGCCCATCTCCCGCTCGGCGACGAGGGCGAGCTCGAGCAGGAGCGGCTCTCGGTGGTGGGCGCTCAGCACCTGCACGCCCACCGGCAGCCCGTCGAGCTGGCAGAGCGGAAGGCTCATGGCCGGGCTGCCGTTCAGGTTGGAAGGGGCCGTGAGGGCGGCGTTGTTCATGATCGCCCGGACGAAGCCGAACTCGGCGACGAGGTCGGCCCCCGGCAGGCTCGAGGGCGGCGGGCCCTCGGCGGCGAAGGCGACGTCGGGGTTCGTCGCCGCCACCACGAAGTCGGCCTGCTCGAACAGCTCGGCCATCGCCTCGTTCAACAGGCGGCGGTAACCCTCGAGCCGGGCGGCGTCCTCGAGGCTGAAGCGCTCCCGGACGAGGTCGAGACCGAGGCGCATCTCGGGGCTCAGCTGCTCGAGGCAGCCGGGGTAGGCGTCGCCGAGGTCGGCGAGGAAGGCCACCTGGCCGGCCATCGCCCACTCGTCCTCGAGCGGCGGGAGGTGTGCCTCCACCGCGACCACCTGCAGCCCGGCGTGCTTGGCGAGCTCGGCTCCGGCTCCTGCCACGAGGTCGGCCACCTCGCTTCGCACCCGGGCGGTCGAGAGGTCGGGGAGGACCGCCAGGCGCAGCCCGCCGAGGTCGCGGCTGCCGAGCCCGGCCTCGAGCCCTCCGATGGCGGGGAGGCTGAGGGGGTCGTGCAGGTCGTAGCCGTTGCAACAGTCGAGGTAGCGGGCGGTGTCGCGCACCGAGCGGCTGAGACAGCCGAGCACGGAGGTGAGCGGCTCGACGCCCACGCCCGGTCCCTTCGGGATGCGTCCGTAGGTCGCCTTCAGCCCGAACAGGCCGGAGAAGCCGGCCGGGATCCTGATCGAGCCTCCACCGTCGCTGCCGGTGGCGATGGGCAGCAGGCCGCCGGCGACGGCGGCGGCCGTCCCGCCCGAGGAGCCGCCCGGCGTGCGTGTCGGGTCCCACGGGTTGCGGGTCGTCCCGTGCAGCGCCGTGGAGGTGCAGTTGATGCCGCCGAACTCGCTGGCGGTCGTCTGGGCCACGAGCACGGCCCCGGTCGCCCGGAGGCGGGTCACCGAGGTGTCGTCGCGGGTGGCCCGGCGCTCAGCGAAGACGAGGGAGGCCTCGGTGAAGGGCCATCCCTCGACCGCCTCGAGCTCTTTCACCCCGAAGGGGACGCCGCCGAAGGGAGCCGAGACGTCCGCCGAGGCGGCGCGCTCGCGGGCCCGGTCGACGTCGAGGTGGCAGACGGCGTCGAGGGAGGAGGACCCGATGGCCGACAGGCACTCCTCGAGCGCCTCGGGCGGCGAGAGCCGTCCGGCGCGGAACTCCTCGACGAGCCCGCAGGCGTCGCCGAGCCACGGATCTGCTGGCATCCTGCCTCCCTCGATCGGCCTGGGGGGAGGCTACCTGCGGGGCGCCCCGCGGGCAGGTAGCCAGCTCCGGACGGAACGGGACGCCGGGCAAGGTGCCGCCCGGCGCCTCCGGCCGGAGGCGGACCGTGTGGACTAGGAGAGAGCCTCGCTCCTCAAGTGGCGGGGCACCCGCCGTGTGATGTTCACCGCGTGGTCGCCGAGGCGCTCGTAGAAGCGGCCGACGAGGGCGAGCTCGATGGCGACGGGGACCGTCACCGAGCCTCCTGCGATCTCGGCGATGAGCTGGACGTGCAGGTCGTCGAGGACGTCGTCGAGCGAGTCGATCCGCGCCTCGGCGCTCGCCCGGTCGGCGTAGGCGTCGGCGGCCATCTTCCACATCCGACAGGCCACCTCACCCATCGCCTCGATGAAGCCGCGCACCCGGGCGGGCATCTCGGCCGGGAGGCTGCGCGTCGCCCGCTGGGCGACGTGCTCGGCGAGATCGCCGCTGCGCTCCAGCTCGGGCAGCATCGACAGCAGGGCGAGCAGCCACCTCGTGCGGTTCGCCGAGAGGCCGCCGTCCATGACGAGCTGGTGCACCTGGGACTGCAGGACCCGGTAGAGGGCGTCGAGCTCGACGTCCTTCGCCACGAGGGCGCGGGCCGCCTCGCGGTCTCCGACGAGGAGGGCGTGCGTGGCTCCGGCGACGGCCTCCTCGACGAGGGCGAAGAGCTGGATCACCTGCCGGTCGATCCCACGCAGGCGGGCGGCGGCCTCCGGCTCGCCCTCGGCGGCGTCTTCGGGCTTGGAACCAGGGGAGAACAGGCGCCGGACCACGCAGCAACGGTACCCGCCCACCCCTTTGCATCCGGCGGAAGCAGAACGGGTACGAGGGCGCGACCGGCACCGGGACGAGGTCGCCGGATCCGACGGAACCAGAGGTAGCGTCAACGAACGTGGCACAGACGGGTCCAACGACACCAGAGCGGGGCCTCGCGCCGGAGCCCGACGAGCGGGCCGTTCTCAAGCTCGGCGTGGAGCTCGCCCAGCTCGGGACGGGCGTGAAGGCCAAGGCCTACGAGATGTCGCATCTCACCGAGTTGCTGATGACCTGGGCGATGCGCAGGCCCGCCTTCCAGGCCCAGCTGTTCCGCCTCGTCGACGTCTTCCCGGCGATGAGCGACGAGGCCGACACGGGGCGGCACCTCGAGGAGTACTTCGAGCGGGGCGTGGCGCCCATGCCCGTCGCCACGGGGGCGTCGCTCGCCAACCACGTGCCGCTCGGCAAGCGGGCGGCGACGTGGCTCACCCGCCGCGAGGTGAGCAAGATGGCCTCGCAGTTCATCGTCGGTTCCGACCCGAGCGAGGTGGCCGGCGCCCTCCATGAGATGTGGGACGCCGGGACCGCCGCCACGATCGACCTCCTCGGCGAGCACACCTTCTCCCACCGGGAGGCCGACGTGTACGCCTCCAGGCTGGGTGACCTCGTGGCGGCTCTGCTCGAGGAGGCGCCGGCGTGGTCCTCCCAGCCGATCCTCGAGCGGGACGACCTCGGAGAGCTCCCCCGGGTGGCGGTCTCGATCAAGCCGAGCGCGCTGGCACCCGACTTCCACCCGCTCACCGCCTCCGCCGGCATCGAGAGCGCCCGTCGCCGTCTGCTCCCGATCCTCGAGCTGGCGGCCGACAAGGGCGCCCAGGTCTGGTTCGACATGGAGCGCTACGAGGCCAAGTCGCTCACCATGGCGCTGTTCAAGAAGCTTCTGGCCGAGCCGAGCCTGGCCGGCCTGCACGCCGGCATCGTCGTCCAGGCCTATCTGCGGGAGTCGGCCGACGACCTCTCCGAACTCGCCCTGGCCTCGTCCGAGCGGGTCGGCCAGGGCCGGCTGCCGATCTCCGTCCGCCTCGTGAAGGGCGCCTACTGGGACACCGAGACCATCGTCTCGCAGGCGGCCGGCTGGCCGGTGCCGGTCTTCTCGCACAAGGCGGAGACCGACCTCAACTACGAGCGCTGCATCCGGATCCTGCACGGCCACCACGGCCACGTCCGGGCCGCCTTCGGCTCGCACAACCTCCGCTCCCTCGCCTATGCGATGGCGACAGCGGAGGCCTCCGGCATCCCGCCGAACGGCTACGAGATCCAGCTGCTCTACGGGATGGCCGAACCCGTCCACGAGGCCGTCCGCCAGCTGGGCCGCCGCCTGCGGGTCTACGCCCCGATGGGTGAGCTCGTCCCCGGCATGGCCTACCTCGTCCGGCGACTCCTCGAGAACACCTCGAACGAGAGCTTCGTCCGGCACCGCTTCGCCGAGGGCAAGAACCTCGAGGAGCTCCTCGTCCGGCCGAGCGTGAAGCTGCCCTCGTCAGGTGGCCACTTCGGCCTGAAGGTCACCCGCGCCAGGACCGAGAAGGCGCTCACCCGGGCCGACGAGCCCCACGCCCGGAGCGTCGAGTCCGCCCTCTCGACCCGTCCCGAGCTCGCCTCCCGACCGACGACCGATCCGAGCCGCCCCTCCCCCTACCACCCCGAGCCCGTCGCCGAGTGGTTCGTGCCGGAGGTGCGCGACGCCATGGCCCGGGCGGTCGAGACCCTGGCGAAGGGTCTCGACCTCTATGTCCCGGCCCGCATCGCCGGCAGCGACGTAGGGACCGAGCGCCGCCTCTTCTCGGTCGACCCGGCCGATCCGGCCTCGATCGTCGCCACCTCGGCCTGCGCAGGCAAGGCCGAGCTGGCTGTCGCCATCGAAGCCGCCGAAGCCGCCTTTCGCGACTGGTCGCGCCGGCCGGCCACCGGGCGGGCCGAGATCCTCTTCAAGGCAGCCAGCTGGCTGCGCTCCCGTCGCTTCGACGCGGCGGCGCTGCAGGTCCTCGAGGCGGGCAAGGGGTGGTCGGAAGCCGACGGCGACGTCTGCGAGGCCATCGACTACCTCGAGTACTACGGGCGCGTGGCGATCGAGATGGACCGGGGGGGCCGGGTGCAGTCGCCTCCGGGCGAGCACAACCGCCTCACCTACCGGGGAAGGGGCATCACGGCGGTGATCTCGCCGTGGAACTTCCCCCTCGCCATCCCGACCGGCATGACGGCGGCCGCCCTCGTCTCGGGCAACTCGGTGATCCTGAAGCCGGCCGAGCAGACGCCGGCTACCGCCCAGGTCCTGGTCCGGGCCCTCCTCGAGGGCGGCCTTCCCGAGGGCGTCCTCTCCTTCCTCCCTGGTGTCGGCGAGGAGGTGGGCGAGGCGCTCGCCACCCACCCGAAGGTCTCGACCGTCGTCTTCACCGGTTCCAAGGCGGTCGGGCTCCACCTGAACGAGGTGGGGGCGAGGACCCTGCCGGGTCAACGCGACGTCCGCCGGGTCTTCGCCGAGATGGGCGGGAAGAACGCCGTCATCGTCGACTCCGACGCCGACCTCGACGTCGCCGTGCCTGCGGCCATCCTGTCGTCCTTCGGCTTCGCCGGGCAGCGCTGCTCTGCGGCCTCCCGGGTGATCGCCCTCGACGCCGTCTACGACCAGTTCCTCGAGCGCTTCGTCGAGGCGGCCCGGGCGCTGCGGATCGGCCCGCCGCGCGAGATGGGGACGGAGATGGGCCCGGTCATCGACGAGGACGCCTTGAAGCGGCTCCGCAGCTGGCAGGAACGGGCGCACGAGTTCGGCGACGTCCTCCTCGCCCGTGACGACCTGCCCGAGCGCGGCTACTTCGTCGGGCCGACGATCGTCGCCGGCGTCGACCCGCTCTCCGAGCTCGCTCAGACCGAGCTGTTCGGCCCGGTCGTCGCCGTCTCGCGGGCGGTCAGCTTCGAGGAGGCGGTCTCGATCGCCAACGTGACCGACTACGCGCTGACCGCCGGGCTCATCTCCCGGTCACCGTCCCACATCAAGACGGCCTCGGAGGAGCTCCGGGCGGGCAACATCTACATCAACCGCACGATCACCGGCGCCGTCGTCGGGCGGCAGCCCTTCGGTGGGCACGGGATGTCCGGCTTCGGCCAGAAGGCGGGCGGCCCCGACTACCTCTTCCAATTCGTCGAGCCCCGCGTCGTGAGCGAGAACCTCATGCGCCAGGGCTTCGCGCCGGGAGCCGAAGAAGGGACCTGACCCCGTGGGCAGGGGGCGCCCGGCTCCTCGGGTCCCTCCATCGGCCTCATCGAGGCGAGGTCCGTCGTCCGGCGACGGTCCAGGGCCGGTTCACGGTGACTTCCCGCTGCGCCTCGTCGGCCGAGCGAGAAGTCCCGTGACCGCCCGTCAGGACCCGTCGACGGACGCGCTCGGGTCACGAGCGCGGGAGCTTCGGGCCCGGCGATGTCGGCCCGTTCGGCCAGCATCGGACTCGGCGCCGCTGCGGTGCTCTCCCGGGTCGACCTCGACCTCGAGCGTCACCTGATCAGGGCCCCCGCCGTGCGGGATCGGCCAGGACGAGGTTCCTGTGCCCGCTCAACCGGGTGAGCAAGAGGGGCGCCGCCTCCGGGGGCCGGAGCGTCCCTCGGGGTCACGGCATCTGCTCCTGGCGCCGGGCCCGTTCCCCACGTGGCGAGGTCCGGCGAGCTCGCCATCGGCCGCGTCCCACCGCTCTCTGGAGGGACGCTCGGCATGACGCGGGCGGAGGTGTCGAGAGACCGAGGTGCCGCGCCCCGCCGTTCCCGGCATCTCGCCGGGCCTCGCCGTCGACCTTGCCGTCTCGGTCGGGGAGACGGGCGCCGCTCTCCTCGCGATCTCGCCCACGAGCAGATGTCCGACCGCGAGCCTCACCCGCTTTGCGCCCGGCTGGCTCAGCGACGGGACCCGCCGCTCCTGCGACGAGCCGAGGGGCGCCGAGGAGAGCCCGGCGCACGCGGCCG
>JAJZZB010000111.1 GCA_021797795.1 Actinomycetes bacterium
TGTCGAACTGAAACACGAGGGTGTGCAAGCCCGCGCCGACGCCGCTGATCGTGACGCGATATGGAATGAACTCTCCCTCTTGCCAATGAGAGTTCGTTCCCTGCGCGTCGCCGGAGACCCAATTGTTGTAGCCGGTCGACGTCCCGCCGTTGATCCCAGGAATGGCGACATTGACGGTGTTGCCGCTGCCGGGGGCCCCGACACAGGGCTCGGGGTTGAGGGGCGAGACGCTTCCGTTGTGGCACTCGCTCAGACTGGCTGCAGTGGTCGACGCAGCCGAGACGGGGGAGATAGTGGCGGCGACGACGCCGAAGATGCTGACGAAGGATGCCAGTAGGGCAACCGCGAGATCAGTGAAGAGCAAAACAGCGGCACGACGGGACGGACGTCTCCCAGCTCCCCTGCGCATTCGCCCGCCTTCCTGTGGTGGACCGTAACTCGGTCTTGAGAGCGCCTCCACCTGCCAGATCTCGTTGCAGGTGTCCTCACGCCGAACGTCCTCGCCTGAAGGCAAGCTACGCTGCGCGGCTTCCACGCGACTAGGGCCGAGTCGTGGAATTTCCTCAACACCGTCTCCCCAGGGCGTGGGAATCTCTCAACACCCGGAGGACCGAACCGTCCTGCGCCCCAGGGGGCGTCCGCGCTGACAGCTCAGTCGGTGTCGGGGACCACCCGGGTGCCGTCGGACACGCCGAGGAGCTCGACGAGGGCGCCGCGGTCCCTCACCTTGAGTTTGTGGAGCATCGCGGCTACGTGACTTCGGACGGTCGCCCTCGAGACGTACAGCCGGGCGGCGATCTCGGCAGTGCTGAGACCCTTGTAGACCAGCTCGAGGACATCCCATTCTCGATTGGTGAGCTTGGTGCCGTTGAGATTGAGCAACATCCGATGGTTGGCATGGGTGCGAAAGTCGTCGAGTATCAGTGTCATCATCCGACGCGAAATAGCAGCCTCACCGGCCAATACGCCGCGCAGCGCGTCGCCCAGTGCATTGAGTGGTAGCTCTTTGTCAAGATAGCCGCTTGCTCCCGCC
Source organism: Actinomycetes bacterium (assembly GCA_021797795.1). Classification (GTDB taxonomy): domain Bacteria; phylum Actinomycetota; class Acidimicrobiia; order Acidimicrobiales; family Bog-793; genus JAKACF01. The sequence continues at coordinate 1,034 of JAJZZB010000111.1, forward strand.
CTGACGAAGTCAAACATATCATCGACATTCGGATTCTGGTCCACGACGACAACCCGGACGTTGGGGCGGACGGAGAGCACGGCGCGTACCGCCGAAGATCCCTCCTCCATGCTTGCGTCGACCACGACGAGCTTCGCGGAGGTGTGAGCCAGCACGTCGACTGCATCGACGAGGTTCTCGACAGTCGCCGTGACGCGCACGTTGGCCGCGGCGAGGCGCGATGACAGCGCTTCACGTCGTGACCCGGCCGTAGGTGGAGCGAGGAGGATCACGTCCTGTTCCGAGCCACCGCTTGGTCCGCGCGGCATGAGGTGATCAGGTGCTGCGTCGCGGGCACGGGAAGTGTCCTTTGTGTCGCCACCTGACCTCGGTGACGGGCGTCCCTTCATCACCTTCGGCATGGATACACCCCCACTGACACGATTGTACGTCCCACCGCCTGGTGTGACCACGGGGCAGTGGTCGACACACCACGTACGAAGAGGCGCGACAGTCGTCGCCCTGTTCGTCAGGCTCAGGTGAGACACCCTGTGGCTTGGACCATCTCACCGGGCGAGGCAGGACCAGGCAGAACGCGACCATCATGACAGCGACCTTGGCCTCGCGAGCCCATGCTGGCAGCGTAGGCGAGCACGATCCTGCGGCTCGGCCAGCTCCCCGAGCCGTACAGGCTCGCCGTCTTGGGGGAAGGACGACCGCCTGACTGATCCCGACGCCAAAGGGGCGCTGCTGCGAATCGGTGGACTGTACCCGCGTCACATCGCCGAGCGATCGAGCGCACGCGATGTCGGAAGACATGTTCCGGCGACGCCCTCTGTTCGACCTCCTCGTTTGGGCCGTTGATCTACGCGACGGTGAGCAGCGGCGGCCGTGGGAGCGGCCGTCCCAGCGAGCGGGGTAGGTGGTGTCGGCAGCCTCGAGCGTCTCCATGTCCGGGGCGAGTGCCTCGCGGCGAACTGGGACTCGGAGAGGGGTCTGTCGCTGCTCACTCGGCCAAGCACTCCTCGGTCACGGCTGCAGCCTCGTCTCTGTGTCCCCGCTGTCGGCCAGCCGCAGGGTGGAGAGCCCCCACACTCCTCTCTGGGCCGCGGTCCCTCGCGCTGCCGGTCGACCTTCTCCCCGTGGTCCCCGATCTACTTCCTGGTCTTCTCTACTCGGTCTCCGAGGGCCCTTTCGACTGGCGCCCCGGCGCGAGTCGAGCCGGCGCCTTGAGGTGATCGAGGGGTTCCGTTCATCTCGCGTTGGCGCTCGGTCGAAGCAAAAGCCGCTAAAGCATCGACAGGATTGTGCCGATAAGTGATGACAATCCGAACGGTTTGAATCGAAGGAGGGAGACTGTGTCTCTGCGACGATTCGCCGCCCTTCTGTTGCTGGTCGCGGGCCTGGCCCTCACCCTCGTGCCGGGAACCGCCGCTGCCTCGAACACAAAGAACGTGACTTACACAATCGCCTTGAGCGAGGCGGATCCGACGATCGGCGAGACCGTCTGGTTCACGACCGCCTACCCGAGCTCGATGAAGAACCCCTCGATCGAGGTTTCCTGCTACCAATCCGGCGTGCTCGTCTGGGGAGAGATCGGCTCGACGACTCAGGGCTACCTGCTCGGCGGCGACTGGTCCCCGTGGGTCGCCGACGGGGGAGGAACCGCCTCGTGCACGGCTGAGCTCGTCAGCGTGTCCTTCGCGAAGCGAACCGAGACCATCACCGCCTACGCGACGGCTGACTTCCTCGCCACCTGAGACGTCACCGAGCTCTCATTGCCCCTCTCGGCTCTGAGAGGCGGCGGGCTCACGAGCCGCGACGACGTCAGTTCGGACGCCAACCTCGGCAAGGCACGTTCGCGGCCTCGACGCAACTTCCCGCCGCAGGCGCTCTCGGTTGTCGGTCATCCGGACGGGCATGCCACGCGCACCCCCGTCTGCCACATGTCGTCCCCCAAGGCCCGGGAGCCTCCGAACGATCGATAGAGCGTGATCGGGCGGCGCACATAGGTCCGACTGCTCAGCGCCGCTCTCCGGGACGCTGTCCACGACATCGACGGGCTCCGTCCGCCCTCGGCAGAGCCAAGCAAGGTCGGCAACGGGAATCCGACGGCTGCCGTCGACGCCTCGACACTTCGGTCCGCTCGATCCGTCATCGATGGACCCAGACGTCCCGTCGCGCGCGGACAGGAAGCGCGAGCCCCACGTCTCCGTCACCCCGGCGAGGGACCGGTGGGACCGGCGACGACTCGTGTCCGCACGGTGGGCCCTCTGGTGCACCGAAACCGGTCGCGTCGGTCGCCGTCTGCAACCCGCGTGGCCGGCACACACGCCGAGTCCCCGCGCCCGAGAGCTGCCGGGCGGTGCAGCGGCCGCGCCGGCTCTCGCCGGCTTGACTACCCCGAGGCACCCCGTCCGGGTCGACCGACGACTGCGGCGCTAGCCCTTGGCTGCCCTCGGCGAGGAGACCTGGCGCTTCTCCTTGATCTTGGCCGCCTTCCCGATCCGGTCGCGCAGGTAGTAGAGCTTCGCCCGCCGGACGTCGCCCTCGGTCACCCGCTCGATCTTGGCGATCATCGGCGAGTGGACCGGGAAGGTCCTCTCGACGCCGACACCGAAGCTCACCTTGCGGACCGTGAAGGTCTCCCGGACGCCGCCGCCCTGTCGGCGGATGACCGCGCCCTGGAAGATCTGCACCCGCTCACGGTTGCCCTCGGTCACCCGGACGTGCACCTTCACGGTGTCGCCCGGTGAGAAGGCGGGGATGTCGTCACGCAGGCTGGCGCGGTCGACGAGATCGGTCGGGTTCATGGCAGCTCTCGCTCCTCGGGCGTGTGAACGGGTGCCGGGCCGTGCTCAACCGGTCGCTCGATGACCGGTTCGAGCAGGCTCGACGCCGTGCTCCTGGCCCGTCCAGATTAGCCGGGCGGTCGCTGCCCGGCGAACGGAGCCTCCCGTCGGCCCGGCGGAGGCCTCCCGGCGGCTCACTCGAGGCCGAACTCCTCGAGGACCCGCCGGTCGGCCGCGCTGAGGCCGCCGCGCGCCGCGATCAGATCGGGACGGCGCTCGAGGGTCCGCTTGAGCGACTGGGCGTGGCGCCAGCGGGTCACACGGCCGTGGTCGCCGCTGCGGAGCACCTCGGGCACCGGCCAGCCCCGGAAGTCCGCAGGGCGCGTGTACTGGGGGTACTCGAGGAGGCCGGCGGTGAAGCTCTCCTCGCTGCTCGACGCCTCGTTGCCGAGCACCCCGGGGACGAGGCGGACGGTCGCCTCGAGGACGACGAGGGCGGCGAGCTCGCCGCCGGCGAGGACGAAGTCACCGACGGAGATCTCACCGTCGACGAGGTGGTCGGCGATGCGCTGGTCGACCCCTTCGTACCGCCCGCACAGGAGCGAGAAGCCGCCGCCGGCGAGCGAGGCCAGCTCCTCGGCGAAGCCCTGGTCGAACCGGCGGCCGCCCGGCGAGAGGAGGTAGAGCGGCCGAGGGCTCCCTGCCGCCTCGACGGCGTCGAAGACCGGCTCGGGCGCCAGCACCATCCCGGCGCCGCCACCGAAGGGGGCGTCGTCGACGGACCGGTGCGGATCGTGAGCCCCCGAGCGCAGGTCGTGGACGGCGATCTCGACGGTGCCTGCCCGCCTCGCCCGCCCGATGACGCTCGCCGCGCAGTAGGACTCCACCATGTCGGGGAAGATCGTGAAGACCCCGATGCGCATCGCCGGCTCGTCGCTCACTCGAACAGCCCCTCGGGCACCTCGACCACGATCCGCCCCTCCTCGCGGCCGACGACGAAGCGCAGGGGGACGAGCCAACCCTCCTCTCCGACGAGGAGGTCGCTCGCCGGGTTCTCCTGCAGCGCTGCCACCCGACCGCGCGACCGGCCCGAGACCTCGACCAGCTCGCACCCGATCAGCTCGTGGGCGAACAGGGCGCCGGGATCCGCAAGCGGTTCCGCCAGCAGCTGGGTGGCCCGCAGCGCCTCGGCGGCCTCCCGGCCCTCGTGGCCGGCGAACCGTACGATCGAGCGACCCTGGTGGGGGCTCGAGGACTCGACCAGGAGCACCTCGTCGGCGACACCGGAGCGACGGCCGACGAGCTCGCTCCCCGGCCTCAGTCGCTCGGGCCGGTTGGAGACAAGCGAGACGATGACCTCGCCGCCCAGTCCGTGGGGCCGGTCGATGCGGCCGATCTCGAGCAGCCCGTCGGCCGCCTCGCGCGAGTCGTCGGCGTCAGTCGACGATGTCGACAAAGACGTCCTGACCCTCGGCGGCCGCCGCGGCCCTGACGAGCGTCCGGACGGCCTGGGCGGTGCGCCCCCGGCGGCCGATGATGCGACCCATGTCGCCCGGGGCGACGTGGAGGTAGAGGCGCAGCTGGCCGCGCACCTGCTTGCTCTCGACCACGACGGAGTCCTTCTCGTCGACGATCGCCGTGGCGACGTGCTCCAGCACGGCCGCGGCGGAGCCGCCGGCGCGGGCGTTCCCGTCCGCCTCGCCGGGCAGCTCGACCTCGTCGGCCGCGGCCGGCTCCTCGAGGCCGGCACCGGTGTCCGGCTCGCTCTCGACGCCGGAGAAGTCCGGTTCGGAGAACGGGCTCGTCGGAGGTTGCTCGCTCACCGTGATCAGGCCTTCTTCGCCGCGCGGGCGCCTGACCGGGACGACGGCTCCTTTGCCGGGCGCGTCGCCTGGAAGTCACCCCAGACCCCGGAGATCTCGAGGATCTTGCGAACCGTCTCGGTCGGCTGGGCGCCCTTCGAGAGCCACGCGAGGGCCTTGTCGCTCTGCACGTTGATCTCGGACGGGTCCGAGCGCGGCGCGTAGGTGCCCACGATCTCGATGAAGCGCCCGTCGCGCGGGGAGCGACTGTCAGCCGCGACGATGCGGTACGTCGGCTGCTTCTTCTTGCCCACCCGCATCAGGCGGAGCTTCACACTCACTTGCTGCCTCTTTCTCTCGCTGTCATGACATGTTGCCAAGTCCGAGGGGCCGGTGCACCCGGCTCACCTCGTGTGCCGGGACGACGGCGTCACCCGGCCACCCTTCTTCGCCTTCCGCCCGTTCTTCTTGGCCCGGGCGGAGCCGCCCCCTCCTCCGCCGAGCATCTTGCCCATCGGGAGGGAGCGCATCATCTTCTGCATCTCCTTGAACTGCCGGAGGAGGTTGTTGACCTCGGTCGTCGTGGTGCCGCTGCCGTTGGCGATCCGAAGGCGGCGGGAGCCGTCGAGGATGCCCGGGTCGTCCCGCTCGGCCGGGGTCATCGAGTGGACGATCGCCTCGACGCGGCTCACGTCCTTGTCGTCGATCTTGGCGTTCTTCACTTCCTTCGGGACGCCGGGCAGCATGCCGAGCAGGCCGCTCAGCGGGCCCATCTTCTTCAGCTGCTGCAGCTGCTCGAGGAAGTCGTCGAAGGTGAAGCGGCCCGACTGCAGCCGCTCCACCGCCTTCTCGGCGACCTGCTGGTCGTACTCCCGCTCCGCCTTCTCGATGAGGCTCAGCACGTCGCCCATGCCGAGGATCCGGCTCGCCAGGCGGTCCGGGTGGAAGACCTCGAAGTCCGCAGGCCGCTCGCCGGTCGAGACGAAGGCGATCGGCTTGCCGACGACCTGCTTCACCGACAGGGCGGCGCCGCCCCTGGCGTCGCCGTCCACCTTGGTCAAGATGACCCCGTCGAGCGCGAGGGTCTCGTTGAAGGCCTCGGCGGTGGCCACCGAGTCCTGGCCCATCATGGCGTCGACGACGAAGAACGTGTAGTGCGGCTCCACCACCTGGGAGACCCGGCGAACCTCCTCCATCAGCTCCTCGTCGATGGCGAGGCGCCCGGCGGTGTCGACGATGACGACGTCCCGGCCGAGCCGCCGGGCCTCCTCGAGGCCGCCGGCAGCCACCGTGACGGGGTCGGTCGGCTCGGAGTAGACCGTGACGCCGACGCCGAGGCCGAGCACCCGGAGCTGCTCGACGGCGGCGGGGCGCTGCAGGTCGGCGCCAACGAGGAGGGGGTTGCGCCCCTGCTGGCGGAAGTACCGCCCGAGCGAAGCGGCGGCCGTCGTCTTGCCCGAGCCCTGCAGCCCCGCCAGCAGGACCACCGTCGGCGGCCGGGAGGCGTAGGTGATCTTGAGCGGCTCGCCACCGAGAGTCTCGGTCAGCTCCTCGTTCACGACCTTGATGACCTGCTGGGCCGGCGTCAGGCTCTTCGACAGCTCGGCTCCGGTGCAGCGGACACGGATCCGCTCGATGAGGTCGCGGACCACCGCCACGTTGACGTCGGCCTCGAGGAGGGCGACCCGGATCTCCCTCAGGACCTCGGCGACCTCGGCGTCGCCGAGGCGGCCTCTCGAGCGGAGGCGCGTGAGGATGCCCTCGAAGCGGTCGGTGAGCGTCTCGAACATGAGCTTCAACAGGTTAGTCGCAAGCGGGCGCCACCCAGCGTGGCGCGCCGCCTGCGGGCAGGCGGGCCACTCCTCGGGCCTACGCTTTGCCCATGGCGACGACGCGCACCGAGACGGTCACCGTAACCGACGGCTCCTTCGCCGGCCACCTCAGCCTTCCAGACGCCGGGTCCGGGCCGGGTGTGCTCCTTCTCCAGGAGATCTTCGGCGTGAACGACTTCCTCCGCCAAAAGGCCGAGGACCTCGCCGCCCTCGGCTACGTCGTGCTCGCCCCGGACGTCTTCTGGCGGATCGAGCCGGGGATCGAGCTCCCCCACGACGACGCCGGCCTGCAGCGCGGCTTCGAGGTCGTCGGGCGCTACAACGCCGAGATCGAGCTCTCGACCAAGGCGGCCGATCTCGTCGCCGCCCTCGATCACCTCGGGGCGCTCCCGGAGGTGAGCGGAGGCGTGGCGGTCATGGGCTACTGCCTCGGAGGCTTCCTCGCCTACCTGACGGCGGCCGAGGGCGAGCCGGCGGCCTGCGTCTCCTACTACGGCTCGGGCATCGCGGATGCCCTCGGCCTCGCCGACTCCATCGGCTGCCCGGTGCTGTTCCACTTCGGCGGGCGCGACCCCTACATCCCGAGCGAGCAGATCGAGGCGGTCACGGCCGCCTTCGCGGGGCGGCCCGACGTCACGGTCCGCTTGGAGCCGGAGGCCGGCCACGCCTTCGAGAACCTGCTCGCCCCGCAGTTCGCCATGCCCGAGCCGGCCGCCCGCTCGTGGGCGGCGACCGTCGACTGGCTGGGAGAGCACCTGAAGGGCTGAGCCCGCTCAGTCGAACAGGGCGGCCACGAACTCCTTCGAGTCGAACTCGACGAGGTCCTCGACGCCCTCGCCGACCCCGACGAGCTTGATCGGCAGCCCGAGGTCGTTGCGGATGGCGAGGACGACACCGCCCTTGGCGGTGCCGTCGAGCTTGGTGAGGACCACACCGGTCACCTCGACCGCCTCGGTGAACTGCTTGGCCTGGACGAGGCCGTTCTGGCCCGTCGTGGCGTCGAGGACGAGAAGGACCTCGGTGAGCTCGCCGGGCGGCCGCTCGGCGATGCGGCGCACCTTGCGCAGCTCCTCCATCAGGTTCACCTTGGTGTGCAGCCGGCCGGCGGTGTCGGCGAGGACGAGGTCCGCCTTGCGCGCCGCCGCGTGCTGGACGGCGTCGAAGATCACCGAGGAGGGATCGGCACCCTCGGCGCCACGGATGATGCCGGCCGAGGATCGCTCTGCCCAGGTCTCGAGCTGCTCGCCGGCCGCCGCCCGGAAGGTGTCGCCGGCCGCCAGCACGACGCTGTGGCCCTCGGACGCCTCCCGGGCGGCCAGCTTGCCGATGGTCGTCGTCTTGCCGACGCCGTTCACCCCGACGAACAGCCAGACCGTCGGGCCCCCGCCGGTGCCGCGCCGGAGCTCCGGCCCGTCGCCGTCGAAGACTGCCTCGAGGTCTGCCCGCAGGGTCGCCAGCAGGGCCGCCGGAGTGCGTTCGATCCCGCCCGAGCGGACCCTCGTCCGCAGGTCGTCGAGGATCCTCGTCGTCGTGGCGACGCCGACGTCGGCGAGCAGGAGCGCCTCCTCGAGCTCCTCGAAGCTCGACTCGTCGACCCCGCGGCCCCTGATGCCCTCGAGGTAGCCCCCGAGGAGTGCCCGGGCCCGCCCGAGGCGGTCGCGCAGCACCGGCCGCTCGACAGGGGGAGCCGGGGCCTCGAGCAGCTTCTCGAGGTCGGGGATCTCGAGGTCGGGCGCCTCGACGAGGGCGTCGCGCGGAGCGTCGTCGGGAACGGTGGCCGCCGGGGCCTTCGACGGCCTCGGCGGGGCGACGGTGAAGCCACGCTCGGCCGGCTGCTGCCGGCGGAGCGCCCGGCGGGAGCTCGACCCGATGACGAAGCCGACGGAGACGAGCGCCAGGAAAGCGAGAACGGCGAGGACGATGATGAGGGCCAGCATGGCCCGAGCAGCCTACCGAGGGCCCCGGGCAGCCTCGAACTCGATGGCGTCGTCCCGGCGCGCGAGGGCGGCGAGCCGCCCCGCTCACCCTCTGCCGGGCCGCACCCTGGCCGGACAGCCCTGGACGGCCACGGCGTTCTCCTTGTCCCAGCTGCGGGAGTTCGGGCTCGACCCGTCCTCGGACCGGGCGAGGCGGGCCGTCGCGGCGATCGGGGCGAGCTCGCGTTGGGACCATGACGGCGAGCCCTACTGGCAGGGCAGCTCAAGGAGTGCGTCGGCCCTCTTGGTCACTCGTCCGACCCCGCCAACCGGCGCCTATTCCGGGGTTGAGGTCTCTCCGGTCGTCGACCGACTGGTCGGCGAGCGTCTCGCCGACGGCGGCTGGAACTGCGAGAGGGCCGACGGCTCGGTCCGCTCCTGCTTGCCTCCACCATCAACGTCCTCGAGGAGCTGCTCGAGGACGAGCGGGCCACCGGGGGGGACGTCGGGCTCACGCGAGGCCCGCCGCTGCGGGGAGGAGGGCCTCCTCGAGCGACACCTGTTCCGCCCGCTGAGCACCGGGACCCGGCCGACGAGGGGTCCCTGCAGCTGGTTCACCCGCCGCGGCGGACGGGCGCTCGGCTGCTCCGAGCGGCCGCCTTCCTGACCGCCGACGCGCCCGAGCCGAGGCTCGAGGGGCTGTCACATACCTCCCCCTCGAGGCGCCTCGAGGACGGCACCTGACCGCTCGGCAGGAGCTCGGCCGGGCGTGTCCGGTTCGACCTGGACGCCAGAGCCGGCAAGCCCTCCCGCTGGGTGATCCTGGCGGCGATGCGGGTCCTCATCTGGTGGGAGCGAGGTGGGGGCGCTCCGCCCGGACGCCGGGGGGCCAAGAGATCCGGCCGAGGCGGGAGGCGCCCGCTGCTATCCCGGCGCGGCGGCGGCCGTCCCCTGCTCGGACCGGAACCGCTCGCTCACCACCTTCGAGGCCCCGCCCGGCTGCATCGTCACGCCGTAGATGACGTCGGCCGACTCCAT
>JAJZZB010000011.1 GCA_021797795.1 Actinomycetes bacterium
ACGTCCATCCCGGCGCCCGGAGCACGTCGAGCGCCACCGAGATCAGCCGGTCTTCGAGGATGTAGCGACGGCGCCTGTACTCGTCGTCCCTGAAGTCCCGCCCGAGGGAGGGATCATCCACTCGTCAGGAGTGAGGCGCACCGCCCGATGCTCGGCAGAGATCCGCCGCGCCCGGGTCGTCCTGCCGGTCCCGACCATACCCACCATGGCGCTCAGCCTCCCGGCCGTCGCTGTGTGTCCCTCATGCGGTACATCTGCCCGGAAGCCATCGCCAGCCGCTCGCCCACCACTGCGGGTGCCGCGCCGGCTTCGCCGGACGAGGGTCCATGTGCACGGCCTGTGAGCAGCGGCCCGCAGCCGGTACCGCCACACCGAGTCAGCCCGTAGCTCACCATCGGCCTGTCGCTCCATGGCGGCACCCTTGCCGCGCTCAGGCCTCGCTGTGGGTCACCGGCTCCTCGCCCATCCACTCGCGCAGGGTGTTCTTCAGCTTGATCTGCTGTATGAAGATGTCGTGCTCGGCGCCGAGCGACGGGTCCGAGGTCATGGGCGCCTTGAAGTAGAAGCTCAGCCACTCCTGCACGCCCTTCTCCCCGGCGCGGGCGGCCAGGTCGAAGAACAAGGCGAGGTCCAGCACGAGCGGCGCCGCCAGGATCGAGTCGCGGCACAGGAAGTTCACCTTGATCTGCATCGGATAGCCCATCCACCCGAAGATGTCGATGTTGTCCCAGCCTTCCTTGTTGTCGCCGCGGGGCGGGTAGTAGTTGATCCGCACGACGTGGTCGACGTTCCCGTACAGCTCGGGATAGAGCCCGGGCTCGAGGATGGTGTCGATCACACCGAGCTTCGACACCTCCTTGGATCTGAAGTTCTCGGGATCGTCGAGGACCTCGCCGTCGCGGTTCCCGAGGATGTTGGTCGAGTACCAGCCCCGTAGACCGAGCATCCGCGACTTGAGCCCGGGGGCGAGGATCGTCTTCATGAGGGTCTGGCCGGTCTTGAAGTCCCGTCCCCCGATGGGCACGCCCTCGCGCTCAGCCAGTGCGACCATGCAGGGAGCATCGCAGCTCAAATTGGGCGCGCCGTTGGCGTATGGGACGCCCGACATGATCGCCGCGTAGGCGTAGATCTGGCTGGGCGAGATCCTCTCGTCGCTGTCGCGCAGTCCCTGCTCGAAGGAGTCGATCGTGGCGTGCACGTCGCTCAGCTCGCGGTAAGCCTCGGTCGAGGCGCACCACACCATGACGAGGCGGTCACAGTCGTTCTCGAGGCGGAAGCGCTCGATGTCGGCCATCAGCTGCTGGGCGAGGTCCATCTTGGAGTTGCCCGTCTTGACCCGCGCTCCCTCGAGCCGGCTCACCCAGCTCTGGTCGAAGACCGCGTCCATGGCAATGATCCCCTCGAGCTCCCCCGAGACGGCTGCCAGGTCGCGGTCCTCGAGGACGCCGGCGGTACGGGCGGCCTCGAGGGCGTTGGCCGAGATCGGGTCCCATGCGCCGAACACGATGTCGTCGAGCGAGGCGAGCGGCACGAAGTCCTTGATGAGCGGGTTGCGCCCCTCCTCCCGACTGCCGAGCCGAATGTGGGCCATCTGGGTGAGCGAGCCGATGGGAGCGGCGTTGTTCGAGCGGACTGCCAGGACGCCGGCCATGAAGGTGGAGGCGACTGCCCCGAGTCCGGGGGTGAGCACACCGAGGCGTCCGGTAGCGGGAGCGATGCTGCGCGAGCCAGGCATGGCCAGAAGTGTAAACACATCTAACTACACGTCAACATCTGTTCAGCAACGCTGAACTATTCTCGCGATCATGCCAACAGGGCGACAGGCTGGCGAGAGCGCTGTGCCGAACCTCACCGTGCAGCAGCTCGAGTACCTGGTGGCGGTCGCGGACGCGCCCACCTGGGCGATGGCGGCGGCCGCCGTGGGCGTCACCCCCAGCGCGATGAGCCAGGGCCTGGCCGAGCTCGAGCGGCGCATCGGGATCCGGCTGTTCGAGCGCGACGGTCGCCGCCGGGTGCTCGCTGTCGCCGCCGAGCCCGTGCTGGCGCACGCCCGCGAGGTCCTCGCCCGGACCGTCGACCTCGCCCGGTACTCCGACCAGCTGCGAGAGGGACGGGGCGGGTCGCTGCGCGTCGGGATGATCGACGCCGCCGTCGTCGTCCACTTCTCCCACACCCTGCGCCGCTTCCGCGCCGAGCGCCCCGAGCTGGACCTGCGTCTCACGGTCGCCAGCTCCGCCACCCTGCTGGACCTGCTCCGCCGTGCCACCCTTGACCTCGCCGTCTGCGTCGAGCCGCCCGGGCTCGTCGAGTCGATCGCCATCGCCCCCCTCACGAGCGAGACGCTCTTCGTCCACGCTCCTCACCCCGGCCACCTCGACCGGCCGCCCCGCGAGTGGGGCCCCTGGGTGACCTTCCCCGCCGGGGCGCACACCCGCTCGGTCATCCAGCAGGCGCTGCGCCGCGCAGGCGCGCCCTTCGACGTCGTGGCCGAGTCGCACCAGCCCGAGGTCCTCCGTGAGATGGTCCGCCTCGGCCTCGGCTGGGCGGTGCTCCCGAGCACCGCCCAGCCGAGCGACACCGCCAACCCGGCGGTCGGCCCCGCCATCGGACAGCGGCGACTTGTCGTCGCCCGGCGAGCCGACGCAGTCCCGAACCACGCAGGTGAAGCCCTCGAGCACGAGCTCCACGAGGCGGCGGGCGCCCGCGAAGGGGCGTGAGCACCCTGCACGGGGAGCGGGCCCGCCAGGCGTGCCGGGTCACCTGGCTCGCACACACGAGGCGGAACGGCCGTCGATGCCCCGAGGCCGGGAGGCGGTGCCCGAGCCTGCCCGGCCCCCGCACGCTCCACGCCGGGCGGAGCCACCCCCCGCCGGCTCCCGAGCGCCCGCTCCCGGACGGCGCACCAAGCAGTCAGAAGAGCCCAGGTGTGCAACGCTCGTGGCATGGACGTGCACCTCGTCGACGGCACCTATGAGCTGTTCCGGCAGTTCTTCGGTCAGAAGGCCCGTCGGGTGTCGGCCGCCGGGGACGACGTGGCCGCCGTGGTCGGCGTCCTCGGATCGCTGCTCACCATGATCGGCGAGGGTGCCGACCACCTCGCCGTGGCGACCGACCACCGCATCGAGTCCTTCCGCAACGAGCTCTGGCCGGGCTACAAGACCTCAGCCGGAGTGGCGCCCGAGCTGCTCGCCCAGTTCCCGGTCCTCGAGGAGAGCCTCGAGTCCCTCGGCGTGCTCGTCCTCGCGATGGACGAGCTCGAGGCCGACGATGGGCTCGCCTCGGCCGCTGCCGCCGCGGCCGACGACCCGGCGGTGGAGCGAGTCCTCATCTGGACGCCCGACAAGGACCTCGCCCAGTGCGTCCGCGGCCACCGGGTGGTGCAGGTCGACCGGCGCAACAACGCCGTCCTCGACGAGGACGGTGTGCGGGAGAAGTTCGGCGTCCTTCCTGCCTCCATCCCCGACTACCTCGCCCTCGTCGGGGACAGCGCCGACGGCTTCCCGGGCCTCGCCGGATGGGGGAAGCACAGCGCCGCCGCCGTGCTCTCGCACTACCACCACCTCGAGAAGATCCCCGAGCGGGCCGACGAGTGGGATCCGGCCGTTCGGGCACGGCTGCGCAACGCGCCGGCTCTGGCGGCGCGCCTTCGGGCCGAGCGGGAGCTGGCGCTGCTGTTCAGGGGCCTCGCCACCCTTCGCGTCGACCGCTCTCTTGTGACGGGGACGGCCGCCTTCAGCTGGCGCGGCCCGCGTCCGGACTTCGACGAGACGGCCGGGTTCCTCTCCTCACCCCGCCTCGCCGAGCGCGCCCTCGAGCTCGCCTCCTCTCGTTGAGGCGCCGCGGGTCGCCCGGGCGCTCCAGCGACCGTCCCGCCGCTCGACGGTGAGACGACGTCCGAAGCAGGAGGACAAGATGGGCGCGGCGAGCACGTCCTCGGCGGCCCCGGCGGCCACCACTCGCCCGCCGGCGAGCAGGAGCGCCCGGTCGATCGTCGGGGGGAGCTCCTCGAGCCCGTGGGCTACCGTCACGCTCGCGAGCTGGGGGCGCTCGGCCGCCAGCCGGGCGAGCGCCTCGAGCAGGTCCTCCCGGCCGGGGAGGTCGAGGCCGCTCACCGGCTCGTCGAGAAGGAGCAGCTCCGGCTCGCTCATGAGCGCCCGTGCGACGCGGATCCGGGCCTGCTCTCCCGCGGAGAGCGAGCCGAAGAGGCGACCGGTGAGCTGGCTGCAGGAGACGAGCTCGAGCAGCTCGCCGGCTCTCGAGCGCCACCGGTCGGCCGACTGCTCGGGCTGGGGCTGGACCGTGTTCGTGGCACCCGTTCGCACGACCTCTCCGACCTCGAGGTGCCCCGGGAGCGCCATCCGCCCGTCGACGAGACCGACCCTTCTCCGCAGCACCCTCAGGTCCACCCGCCCGAGCTCGGAACCGAGCAGCCGCACCCGCCCGGTGCTCGGGTGCCGAAGGCCGGCCGCCAGGGAGACCAGGGTGCTCTTGCCGGCCCCGTTCGGCCCGAGCAAGGCCCAGTGCTCGCCGGGGGCGACCAAAAACGAGACGTGCTCGAGGAGGTACTTCCAGGGCGCGCCCCGCCCCGCCGGCACGAAGACGCTGACGTCGTCGATCTCGAGCAGCAAGGTCCCGAACCCTACCTGAGCGACCGAGTGGCCTCGGGCGGCCGGCGGCCCCGTCGCTACACTCCCGCCATGCCTCGGGTCTACCTGAACGGCGAGCTCGTCGACCCGGCCGATGCGGTCATCAGCGTCTTCGACCACGGCCTCGTCACGGGCGACGGCGCCTTCGAGAGTGTCGTCATCCGCAACGGCCGGCCCTTCGCGCTCTCGCGCCACCTCGAGCGCCTCGAGCGCTCCGCCCGGGCGATCGGGTTGAGGCTGCCACCGCCGGGAGAGCTCGCGCAGGCGGCGGCCCGGGTCGCCGACACGATGGCCGGTCCGAGCGGGAAGCTCCGCATCACGGTCACGAGCGGCCTCGGTCCCCTCGGCTCCGGCCGGACGGACTCCTCCCCCACGGTCATCGTCGCCTGCGAGGAGAGCCCCGGCGGGCCCGAGATCGGCTCGGTCTCGGTCGTCCCCTGGCCGAAGAGTGAGCGCGGCGCCCTGGCCGGAGCCAAGACGATCTCGTATGCCGAGAACGTCGTCGCCCTCGCCCGCGCCCGGGAGTCGGGGGCGAGCGAGGGGCTGTTCTTCAACCTCGCCGGCAACCTCTGCGAGGGCACGGGTTCCAACGTCTTCGTCGGCCTCGACGGGCGTCTCGTGACCCCTCCGCTCAGCTCGGGCTGCCTTGCCGGGGTGACGAGAGCGCTCGTCCTCGAGATCACCGACGCCGTCGAGGCCGACGTCACCCGGGACGAGCTGGCGCGGGCCGACGAGCTCTTCCTCACCTCGACCACGAGAGGCGTCCAGCCGGTGGAGCTCGTGGACGGGGTACCGCTCGCCCACTGTCCCGGGCCGCTCACCGAGGCCGCCTCCGAGGCCTTCGCGGTCCTCGTCGAGCGCGGGGTGGACTGAGGATCCCTCCGGGCGGTCAGAGGACCGGAGCGTCGTCCTCGAACACGAGGAGGTAGATGTCCTCGGAGTGGACGGCCAGCTGGACGAGGCGCCGGCCCTTCGTCGCCTCCCCGTTGAGCATCGCCTCGAGCCCTTCGAGGCCCGTCTTGTCGTCGCAGGTCGACCAGTTGTCCCATCGCTTCACGGTGTAGGCCATGGCGGCAGTCTGGCCCGGCTGACGCCGTCGGTGGGAGCCTCGCAGCCGCCGCCGGCGGCTACAGGTACGCCGCCAGCTCCCGGCGGGCGACGCTCCTGCGGTGCACCTCGTCGGGGCCGTCGGCGATCCGGAGCGTCCGCAGCCCGGCGTACATGCGGGCGAGCGGCACGTCCGGGCCCACACCGGCCGCCCCGAATGCCTGGATGGCCCGGTCGACGACACGAAGCGCCATGCTCGGCGCCAGCACCTTTATCCCGGCGATCTCGGTACGGGCCGCCTTGTTGCCGAAGCGGTCCATCGCCCAGGCGGCATGCAGGGTGTACCAGCGGACCTGGTCGATCTCGAGGCGTGAATCGGCGATCCACTGCTGGACGACGCCCTGCTCGGCGATGGGGCGGCCGAAGGCCGTGCGACCGAGGACCCGGCGGCACATGAGCTCGAGGGCCCGCTCGGCTGCTCCGATCGACCGCATGCAGTGGTGGATCCGCCCCGGACCGAGGCGTGCCTGGGCGATGGCGAAGCCGCCTCCCTCCTCGCCGAGGAGGTTCCGCCGCGGCACCCGGACCGAGTCGAACTCGATCTCGCAATGGCCCTCCTGGTCGCTATAGCCGAAGACCGTCAGGTTGCGCACCACCCGAACGCCGGGGGTGTCGAGGGGCACGAGGACCATCGACTGCTGGCGGTGGGTGACCGCCTGTGCATCTGTCTTGCCCATCAGGATCGCCAGCTTGCAGCGTGCGTCGGCCGCCCCGGAGATCCACCACTTGCGGCCGTCGATGACGTAGTCGTCCCCGTCCCGACGGATGGAGGTCGTGATGTTGGTGGCATCCGAGCTCGCGACGGCTGGCTCGGTCATGGCGAAGCACGAGCGGATCTCACCCTCGAGCAGGGGCTGCAGCCACTCCTCCTGCTGCTCGGGCGTCCCGAACATCGTGAGGATCTCCATGTTGCCGGTGTCGGGTGCCGAGCAGTTGAGCGCCTCGGGGGCAAGGGGCGAGCGGCCCGTGACCTCGGCCAGCGGTGCGTAGTCCAGGTTCGACAGCCCCGAGGTCCACTTCGTCTCGTGTGGCAGGAACAGGTTCCACAGGCCGCGCGCCCTGGCTTCCGCCTTGAGCGCCTCCAGGACCTGAGGATGGTGGTGGGGATCGCCGGAGGACGCGATCTGTGACTCGGCCACCTCCTCGGCCGGGTAGACGAGCTCGTCCATGAACTCGACGAGGCGCCCTCGGTACTCCTCGGCCGTTGGTGACAGCGCGAAGTCCATCTCCTCCTCCTTCGGCGGTGACGCCCGCAGCGTTGCAGAGCCGGGCCCGTCCTGCCAGAGCGGGCTCGGCTCGCCCGAGCGGGTAGAACGGCCTCATGAGCGAGTCAGAGCTGTTCGACGGGACCGAGCCTGTCGAGGAAACCGAGGACGGGTTCCGCGACGCCGCCGAGGACGAGGACGAGGCCTCGGTCGATAGCGAGATCGACTTCGACGACGAGGAGTACCAGGACACCGAGCTGATCGACGACAAGGAGGCGGGCAACGCCGAGGGCGGCGCCGACGCCCACCTCGACGACCCCGAACAGGCAGGCGACGACTCGACCTGGTAGCGGCGCCGGAGGCCGGGAGACGACGCCCGCCCGACCCGAGAGCGGACCGGCCGCCCCGGGTCGATCGACCGCTACGGTTGAGCTGGGTCTCGGGTACCCGCGGCGCCCACCGTGGCAGGCACCGCGCCACCGGCCTGCCCGACCCGCGCCCCGTCCGGCGAAGCATGTTCTCTCCAGGCTGTAGTTTGGCCGGGTCATGGCGAACCGCATGGACATCGAGCTGACGAGCTCCCGGGACGACGACACCTACACCTGGCGGGCGGCAGGCGCCCGCCAGCCGCGCGGCCTGGTGCCTGTCTCGCTCCTCCCGCCACACTCGAAGATCGGCGACGTCCTGCGCGCGGAGGTCGAGGTGGAGATCGACGGGATCACCGTCGTGTCGGTGATCCCGCCGAAGGAGAAGAACGCCGAAGCCAACCGCATCGAGTTCCTCGGGCCTTCGCGCCCGGCCGCCGGCGTCACCACGGTGCTGGCCGGCCGTGGGCGACGAGGGCGCGAGGGCGAGCGCCCGGATCGTGACGGTCGACGCGACGGCGAGCGGCGCGGGCGCGAGCGTGGCGGGCGACGCGAGACCGAGCGGCCCGGACGCGGCGAAGCCGGGCGGCGGCGTACGGAGGGCGCTCGCGGGCGCGGCGCCGAGGACGGTGACAGGCGCGAGCAGCCGGCGGGACGGGGCACCACCGGCAGGCCGACGAGACGGACGCCCCCGCGCTTCGAGCCGGGCACGGCGCACCGTGACGAGCTGTTCGCCTCCCTCACCCCCGAGCAGCGTCCTATCGCCGAGCGGCTCGCCATCGGCGGCCTGCCCTCGGTGCGAAAGGCGATCGCCGACGAGCAGCAGCGCGCGAGAGCAGAGGGACGCCCGGTCGTGTCGGGTGACCCAATCGTGGCGATCGCCGAGCAGCTGCTCGCCGGCGTGAGGGCAGCGGTGTGGCTCGACCGGGCAGAAGCGGCCGCGAAGCGGCCGGATGAGATCAGCCTGCGCGACCTTCGGGCGACCGTCGTCGGGGCGTCCCCGCGCGACGAGGCCGGCCGCGAGCTCGAACGCCAGCTACGCGAGGCGCTCGAGCGCCGGGTGACCAAGTTGCGTCAGGACTGGGAGCAGCACCTCGTCCAGGCGCTCGACGACGGGCGCGTGCTCCAGGCGCTTCGCTTGTCCTTCAAGCCGCCCGAACCCTCGGCACACTTCCCAGGAGCGCTCGTGCCCCGGATGGCAGAGATGGCCGGGCAGGCGATGACCGAGGAGACCGCTCCTGATCGCTGGCTGGCCCTCCTCGATGCCGCCGTCCAGTCGCCCGTCCGCCGACAGGTGAAGCCGGTCGGGCTGCCAAAGGACCCGAGCGGCGAAGTGGAGCGCCAGGCGCGTGCGGCGACGAGCCGGATCCCCGCCCTGGCGCGCCTCGTCGGTATGGCCATCCCGCCACCACCCCAGCCGATCCCCGGCGAGCGGCCCAGCCGTCCGTCTCGCCCGCCGCGTCGGCGGCCGGCCGCTGCGAAGCCGGCGGTGGAGACCTCCGGCGCACCCGGCGCTCCGCCCGCTCACGAGCAGCCTGAGCCGGCAGCCGAGACAGTGCCAGGCGACGCCTCCGTCCCGAGCACCGAGCGAGCCGTCGAGGAGTCACCGGCTGTCCCGGGGGAAGCAGGTGCCCTCGCCCCGGAGCAGTCAGCCTCCGACAAGCCGGTAACCCCCGAGCAGGCAGCCGTCGAGGTGGCCCACGCCACCTCGGAAGAGCCCGACACCTCGGAAGAGCCCGCCACCTCGGAAGAGCCCGCCACCTCGGAAGAGCTGTCGGCGCCGGCGGAGGCTCCGACGACAGGCGGGCCCGAGTCAGAGGATGCCGTGGTCGCGGAGGAACTCGGCAAGCCCCTCGACGAGGGGTAGCGAGCCGACCTCGTCGAGGAGAACCCACCTCGCCTCGGCAGCGTCGTCTCCCGATCGGGGCTCGAGCCGGCTGCGGTCCAGCGGGTCGGCGAGATAGTCGAGGATGAGAAAGTGGTACCCCTCCCCCCGCCGCTCGACGAAGCCGACGAGCTCTGTGGTGCCGACGTCGATCCCGGTCTCCTCCCGCACCTCCCGGGCGACGGCCTCCTCGAGCGTCTCACCTTCCTCGACCCGGCCGCCCGGCAGCGAGTAGAGACCTGCACCGGGCGGTCGGCCCCGTCGGACGACGAGCAGGGCTCTCCCGTGGCGCACGATCCCACCGACCGCCAGGACGGGTGCCGTCACGGGCCGGGTGCGAGACGGCGGTGCATCACGAGCAGCCGGGCGGCGAAGCCTTCGGACTCGAGGAAGTTCTTGGCCTCCCGGGAGCCCGGCAGGACGGCCACGTCGATGCCCTCGGCTCCGCGGCCGGACGCCCACGAGCTCGTGAGCTCCATGAGCGCCTCACCGGCGCCGACCTCGCGCGCCGCAGGCTCGACGTAGAGAGAGGTGACCCGGCACAGCGCGGCGCCGTCTCCGAGCTCGACGAGAGCGGCCTCGACGAAGCCGATGACGGCCGCGTCGATCTCCACCACACCGACCAGCACATCAGGCGCCGATGGGGAGAGGAAGCGACCCTCTCGGACCAGCAGCCGGCCGGGCCGGGCGCCCGACACCTCGTCAGCGGCGGCGGCACGCAAGCAGGCGATGACGTCTGCGTCATCGGGAGCCGCCCGCCGCGCGGCGACGTCCACCGAGTGGCTCTCAGGCCGAGGCGCGACCGTCCGGCGCGCTCAGCTGTCCGATCCGGTGGAGGATCGTCCGGCGGCCGCGGGTGGCCACCTCGTAGCGCCGCACGGCGTCGAGCTCGTCGGGACGAAGCGAGCGGAGCCGCTGAACGACCTGGGAAGCAGCCAGGGTGTCGTAACCCGGAATGGCGAGCGTGGTGACGTCGGGGGTGGACGCCTGGGGCTCCGGGGCGGCTGCCTCCTTGGCCGCCTCGCTGACCGCGATGGGGACCTCGGTCGCCGGCGGCTGCTCGGCCCGACCTGCCGCCCCGGTCGCCGGGCGCGCAGGAGCCGGCGACGGCCGGCTGGGCGGCTCGGCGGTGAGGTTGCCGACGCGGCGCTGTGCCTCGCCGACCGCGAGCTTGCCGATCATCTTGGCGAGGTTGAACTGACCCTCGAGGCGGGCCCGTCCCTTCTCGGCGAGCAGCGGCAGCTCCTCTGCGACGGAGACAGCGAGGCCTACCGGCACGTAGAAGGCGAGGTCGAGCAGGCGTTCGGGAAGGGTGCGTTCGTCAACCACGCCGCGCGACCCTAACCCTCGTCACACGCAGTCTCGGCAGAACATCCGCTTGCGGTCGGCGAGTTGGGTCTCGTTCTTCACGAGGAAGCAGGACTGGCAGACGAACTCGCCCGGCTGCTTCGGCAGGACCCGGGTGCTGCCGTCGCCGCGGTCCTCGGCGTCCGCCGGCTCCTCCTCGTCCTCCTGCTCTTCGTCCTCGACGACGAGCCGCTCTTTCAAGATCACGTCGAGGCTCGCCTCGACGTCGTCGTCGTCCAGCTCCTCGTCATCCTCCTCGTCGGCCGCCGAGTCCTCGGCGTCGCCGCTCGGGCGCTCGCGGGTCTTGGTCGGAGCGGCGGAGCCCCCGGCCGCGAGGTCGTCGTCGCCCAGGTCGTCATCGGCGTCATCATCATCGTCGTCGTCGTCGAGATCGTCCTCGTCGTCGAGGTCGCCGTCCCCTTCGTCCTCGAGCTCCCCATCGTCGAGGTCGTCCTCAGAGAGGTCTTCGAGGTCGGCCTCGCCGTCGAGGTCACCGTCGCCGAGGTCGTCTTCCACGACGCCCTGGTCGATGTCCTTTGGCAATTGCGCTCCCTTTTCTTGCTCCGGTTGCTCCGTCCGCGCGGGCCAGAGCGCGATGACTATACGGCAACACCGGGCGAGCCACGCGTGTTCCCGCGGGCGCGGCGAAAAGGGAGCGGCGCCATGGCGCCCCGTCGTGAGGTGGCGGGAAACCCAGAGACGCCTTTGGGGCCGCCCTCTCGCCTGCCCGGACGAAGTCCCCGCTGCCGAAGACCGGACGTTCTCTACTCGACCCCTCTGGGTCCCACCACTCTCAGCCTCCCCCCCTCGGACGGCCGCCGAGCACCTCTACGGGCAACCCGTCGGGCACCCTTTCGGGGGGACCCTCTAGTTATGCCGAGCGCGGGGCGCGGCGTCAAGGGGAATTCCGGCGCTCCGGCGGCGGCGTCCCGCCCGATCAGGCGGTCGGCCGCCGGGGCCGGACGGGACGCAGCCGCGGCGGGGCGCCCGGCTCCGCCGCGCCGGCGGACCGTCTGGACCTTCTCCGCGCCGAGCGCGCCTCAGCCCGCTGCTCGGCCTCGAGGCGGCCGAGCTCGGCCTCGCCGCTGTCGACGAAGCTCATCGCCTCGGCGACGCCGCGGTGTCCGGCCTCCTCGGCGATGAGCCGGTGCATCTCGGTCGCCACCCGGCGGTAGGCCGGATGTCCCTGCGGGCTCGAGCGGAGCTCGATCAAGTGCATCGCCTCCCGGGCGTTCATCTCCATCGCGAATCGGATGTGGAAGGCGAGCGCCACCGCGTAGCCGGCCTGCTCGGGGAAGTACTTGGCGAGGGCGTCGTGCAACGACCGGGAGCGCTCCAGCTGCTCGACGTATCGCTCCTGCAGCCCGGCCTCCTCGAGGAGCTCCGGCACCTCGTAGCCGAGGTCCGTCCCGAGCTCCTGCCACTCGATGGAGAGCAGCCGGTGCCGCTGGAGATCGCGAAAGGCCCCGTAGTCGCAGACGACGTCGAAGCGGTAGGAGGTCGCCTCGAAGGCACGGCCCGGGCGGTGGCGCCGGTTGGCGCGATCGCCGACGTAGGCGGCGAGCAGGCGCTGGCGCTCCTCGGCCGGGAGCCGGCCCACCCTCGTGCGCAGCTCCTCCTCGGAAAGGTTCGAGTGCTCATAGGAGATGGCGGTGAGGATGCGGTCCTCGCCGTCCGCGTCGTAGGCGGTGAGCCGGACCGAGGCGCCGGGCTTCGGCACCTCTTTCTGCCAGAGGGACTCGACCACCGCCTCGGTCGCCTCCTCGTTGCGCCGCAGGTAGTCGACCCACACCCCGCCGCGCTCGGCCCGCTCGAGACGGGTGAGGAAGCTCGGGATCACCTTGCGCAGCTCCTCGAGCATCAGCTCGGCGTAGCGGCGGGCCTCGGGAAGGGGATGGGCCCTCATGCGCAGCAGAAGCTGCTCGTAGCTCTGTCCCGACCCGTACATGCCGACGTTGGAGAGGCTGCCGGCAGGCAGCAGCCCCCGCAGGGCGTCGAGGCAGGTGGCGCGGACCGCCGAGCGGTGGGCCAGGGCCGAGACACCCTCGCCCCGGGGCGAGCGGCGGTTGACGTGCGCCTGCAGGAGGGGCATGAGCTCGCCGTAGGTGTCGAACATGCGGTCCATCTCCCCGACGTAGCGGGCGCCGAGCGACGAGTCGAGGATGGCGGGGTCGCGGATGTAGCGGTAGTGCCCGCTGTCGAGGCGGGTGTCGTAGGGGATGTAGCGCGTCGACTGCTCGAGGTAGGACATGAGCCGCCCCCGCTCGAGCACCTTCGTGAGCAGGTTGGACGACTGCTCGCAGGCGAGGTGGACGCCGCCGAGCTGGGCGACCGAGTCGTCGCCGTACTCGCTGAAGACCCGCTCGTAGAGCGCCTCGGCCCGCTTCAGGCCGACGGTGGCGTCGAGGCTCGTGTCGCCGGTGACGTCGAGATCCTCGACGAACTCGTCGAGGAAGAGCCGGCGCAGGCTCTTCGGCGAGCGCGAGTAGCGGGCGAACAGCGCCCCCTTCACGACCTCGGGGAGGTTGACGAGAGCGAAGACGGGTCCGTCGAGATTCGTGAAGTAGCGCGACAGAAGCTCGCGCTCCTCCTCGCTGAAGGTCTCTCCGCGCACGGCACTCATGGCCCAGGTGAGATTACGGGGCGCTCTCGCCGCGGGCGTGGATGGTCACTGACGTGGGCTCCACCGCCTCCTCGGGCGCCTCGAGGGTCTCGGCGAGGCTCACCTGCGACGAGGCGGCCACGACTCCGCGCAGCAGGCGGTGGCCCGCCCGGTCGGCCGCCCGCCGGGTGTCGTCGGTCGCCGCCACCGAGGCGACCTGGCGGAGGAGGTCGATGACCTGCTTCATGTTGCGGACGAAGTCCCCGCCTGTCATGAGGCGGCGGGCCGGCCGCCCCTGGCGGCCGCGGCCGCCCCGGGGCCGCTCGGGCGTGAGCACCCGGGCGAGCTCGCGCCCCCGCGCCCAGTCGCGAGCGAGGACGGCGAAGCCGGCGTCGACACCCCGGGTGACCGGGAGCTGGCGGGCGCGCTCCTCCTCGGACAGCTTCCCGGAGAGGTCGGCGATCGCCTCGAGGCGCTCGCCGACGATGCCGGGAGGCGGTTCGAGGGCACCCTCCCGCTCGCGTCGCGCCTCGAATGAGAACGACGAGACGACCGCCGCCAGGGCGTCGGGCTCGAGGCCGTCGAGCAGGCCGGCCCGCAGGCTCTCGGCGATGAGGAGGTCCGCCTCGTGGTAGAGCCCGGCCAGAAGCTCACCGTCGGGGGTCACCGACCATCCCCGGACGAAGCCGTGGGCCTCGAGCATCTGAAGGACGTTCGTCAGCTGCCCACCGAGGTCCTCCTTCGACAGCCACTGGGCGAACGAGGAGGTGACGATGCGGTAGGCCTCGGCGCGCTCGAAGCGGCGGACGAGGCTCACCGCCAGGTTGTAGGTGGGACGGAACGAGGAGGTGAGGGCCCGGCCAGGCGCGCCGGCGAGGCGGGCGACGTCGTCGAAGGTGTGAAAGGGCGAGGCGAGGACGACGGCGTAGCCGACCTCGTCGATGCCACGACGGCCCGCCCGGCCCGTCAGCTGGGTGTACTCCCCCGGCGTCAGCTCCTCGTGACCGGCGCCGCTGAACTTGGTGAGGTCCTCGATCACGACCGAGCGGGCCGGCATGTTGATCCCGAGCGCCAGGGTCTCGGTAGCGAAGACCGCCTTCACGAGCGCCTTGGAGAAGCACTCCTCGACGGCCTCCCTGAAGGGTGGCACCATCCCGGCGTGGTGCGGCGCCACGCCGGCCTCGAGGGCCGAGAGGAAGCGGCCGTAACCGAGCACGCCGAGGTCGTCGTCCGAGAGCGCCTCGACGTGGTCTTCGAGGATCGCCCGGACCTGCCGGCGCTCCTCGGGCGAGGTCAGCCGCAGCCCCTCGTCGAGGCAGGCTCGCACAGCGTCGTCGCAGCCCGCCCGGGAGAAGATGAAGTAGATGGCGGGGAGCAGCTCCGCCGCCCGCAGCCGTTCGACGACCTCGGCGCGGCGGGGACGGTAGGTGAGGGGTCGACTGCGCCCCTGCTGGTGGGTCCTCGTCCTCGGCCGGGAGACCCTCGGGCCGCGCCGGACCATGAGCTCGTCGAGCTGGAATGCCCGGGCGTTGGGCCGGGCGTCCTCGAAGACCGGCAGCAGGTGGATGCGCTCGGAGGAGCGGTCGCCGATGGCGAACAGGTCGTGGAGCACGACCGGCCGGCGGTCCTCCCGGACGACGCCGGTGTCGCCCCGCACGTTGCCGATCCAGGCGGCGAGGTCGTCGGCGTTGGCGACGGTGGCGGAGAGGCAGACGAGGCGCACCTCCGGCGGCGCCCCGAGGATGACCTCCTCCCAGACGCCGCCCCGGTAGGGGTCCTCGAGGAAGTGCACCTCGTCGAGGACGACGTAGCCGAGCGAGGCGAGCGAGCGTCGCTCGGCGTGGATCATGTTGCGGAGCACCTCGGTCGTCATGACGACGACGGGTGCGCCCCCGTTGATGGAGTTGTCCCCGGTGAGCAGGCCCACCCGCTCGATCCCGTAGGCGCGGACGAGATCGCCGAACTTCTGGTTCGAGAGCGCCTTCAGCGGTGTCGTGTAGAAGGCCCTCACGCCCTCGGCGAGCGCCCGGTGGACGGCGTACTCGGCGACCACCGTCTTGCCCGCTCCCGTCGGGGCGGTGACGAGCACCGAGCGCTTGGAGTCGATGAGGTCCATCGCCTCCAGCTGGAAGCGGTCGAGCGCGTACGGCCGGGCGGCCTCGAAGGAGGCCCGCACCGGGTCGCCACCCGCCCTCACTTGTTGAGCATGCGGCCGACCACGATCGCTGCCTCGTAGAAGATCAGCATGGGAACAGCGAGCGCCAGCATGGAGAAGGGGTCGGAGCTCGGCGTGATGACCGCCGCGAAGATCACGACGAGCATGATCGCCCAGCGCCGGAAGCGCCGCAGGCCCGTGCTCGTGATGACGCCGGCCAGCTCGAAGGCGACGAGCACGACCGGGAACTCGAAGGCGATCCCGAAGATGAGCATGAGGGCGCCGAGCAGCGAGAGGTAGGTCGAGGGCGAGAAGATCGTCTTCACGTCGGGTCCCGACGACCCGATCAGGAACTGGAGGGCGTGGGGGTAGATGAGGTAGGCGACGACGGCACCGGCGGCGAAGAGGATCACGGTCGACAGCACGAAGGGCAGGGCGTAGCGGCGCTCGTTCGCCCTGAGACCGGGGGTGACGAACTGCCAGACCTCGTAGAGGATCACCGGCAGGGCGATGATGAGGCCGCCGTAGGCGGCCACGTTGAGGCGGGTGGTGAAGCCCTCGAGGGGGGCCGTGATGTAGAAGGGACAGCCGGCGGCGGCGTGGTGGAGCGAGTCGCGGGCCGAGCAGTACGGCTGGCGGAGCGCCTGCAGCAACGGGGTGTAGACGAGGTAGGCGGCGATCCCGCCCCCGAGGAACCACACGATGGCGACGACGAGCCGCCGGCGCAGCTCCGCCAGGTGCTCGAACAGGGTCATCGCGTCCGGCGAGGGACGCGCCTCGCTCTGGCGCCTCATCGTGCGGGCCATGTGAGCTCCGTCCCCGTCAGTTCCAGCTCGGGTCGTCGAGCTCGAGGCGGGCGGTCGCCTCGAGGAGCGCCTCGGGGGCCGCCGCCGGGGCCGGGACGAGCAGGGCGCCGCTCGCGTACCCGGGCGCCTCGGCTCCGTTGGAGTGCCAGGAGGCCGGCACGCCGTTCGGGGCGTCCACGCCGGTCGGTGCGCCGGCGAGCGCCGCCCGCTGCGGCCCTGCGGAGGCGGCGGGCGCCGCCGTGGCCTCGCCCCCGGCGTCGGGCCGGCGCCGTTCGGAGTCGCGCATCATGCCGGCCAGGTAGCCCGTGAGCCCCGCCCGCGGGATGAGCGGGATGTCGGGCAGGTCGACGTCGGGTATGGCGCTCCTCACCTCCTCCTCGAGCCGCTGGCGGAAGGCCGTCAGGTCGCGCCAGAAGGCCCCGACCTGGCGAGCAGCCTTCGGGAGCCGCTCCGGGCCGAGGATCACAAGCGCCAAGACGAGGATGACCAGCAACTTGGCGGGATCGAGGCCGCCCACCTGGCCAGTGTACCGGGGCGCAACAGCCCGCTCGGAACGCTCAGATCGCCTCGATCAGGCGCTCCACCCGCTCGTCGTGCGAGCGGAAGGGGTCCTTCAGCAGCACCGTTCGCTGGGTCTGGTCGTTCAGCTTCAGGTGCACCCAGTCGACCGTGAAGTCCCTCCGCCGCTCCTTCGCCCTCCGGATGAACTCCCCGCGCAGGCGGGCCCTCGTCGTCTCGGGCGGGTGCTCCATCGCCTTGTCGATGGTGTCGTCGTCGGTGATCCGCTCGACCCTCCCCTTGGCCTGCATGAGGTAGAAGACGCCTCGGCGGCGGTCGACGTCGTGGTACTGCAGGTCGAGCAGCGCCACCCTCGGGTGACCGAGCGGCAGCTGGTGGCGCTCGCGGAAGGCCTCGACGATGCGGTGCTTGATGACCCAGTCGACCTCCCGGTCGAGGCTGAAGGGGTCCTTCTCGATCCCCTCGACGCAGTGCTGCCACATCTCGAGGGCCTGGTGCTCGAGCGGAGGCAGCCCCCGCTGCTCGTCGTAGCGGATGGCTCGGCCGAGGTACTCCTTCTGGATGTCGAGGGCGCTCGCCTCCCGGCCGTTCGCCAGCCGGACCGGGCGGCGGCAGGTGAGGTCGTGGCTGATCTCCCTGATCGCCCGGATCGGGTCCTCCAAGGTGAGGTCGCGCAGCACCACGCCGGGCTCCTCCAGCATCCGGAGCAGGATGCTCGTCGTCCCGACCTTCAAGAAGGTGGCGTACTCGCTCATGTTCGAGTCGCCGACGATGACGTGGAGGCGCCGGAAGCGCTCGGCGTCGGCGTGCGGCTCGTCACGGGTGTTGATGATCGGGCGGCTCCGCGTCGTCGCCGACGAGACGCCCTCCCAGATGTGCTCGGCCCGCTGGGACAGGCAGAACATCGCCCCCCTGGCAGTCTGGAGGATCTTGCCCGCTCCCGAGTAGATCTGGCGGGAGACGAAGAACGGGATGAGCACCTGGGCGTAGTGGGAGAAGTCGTCCCGCCGGCTCGTCAGGTAGTTCTCGTGGCAGCCGTAGGAGTTGCCGGCCGAGTCGGTGTTGTTCTTGAACAGGTAGACCACCCCGCGGATGCCCTCGTCGCGAAGGCGGGCCTCGGCGGAGCGGACCAGGCTCTCGAGGATGCGCTCCCCGGCCTTGTCGTGGCAGACGAGGTCGGCGATGGAGTCGCACTCGGGCGTGGCGTACTCGGGGTGGCTCCCGACGTCGAGGTAGAGCCGTGCGCCGTTCTCGAGGAAGACGTTGCTCGAGCGCCCCCAGCTCACGACGCGGCGGAACAGGTAGCGGGCCACCTCGTCCGGGCTGAGGCGTCGCTGCCCGCGGAGCGTGCAGGTGACGCCGTACTCGTTCTCGAGGCCGAAGATCCTGCGATCCACTCCAATGAACGGTAGCCTCGCCACAGATGCCATCAACCGGACGCATGCGGCACCTCACGACCGTGCAGGGCTCCTTCCACGGCCGGGTGATCGCCGCACGTCTCGGCGCCGAGGGGATCCTGGTCGACCTGAGGGGGCTCTCCGAGGGCCCCTACCCCCTGCAGGGCGCCGTCGAGATCTTCGTCGGCGAGGAGCAGCTCGCCCTGGCGCGGGAGATCCTCCTCGCCGACGAGGTCGACGCCGCCGTCGACGCCGACCTCGTCGAGCTGGCGTTCCGCTCGACCGATCCGGCCGGCGAGGGTGCCGTCGGCTCACCCCCGCCCTTCGACGGGGAGAGCGAGGTCCCCCGGGCCCCGCGGCGCCGGCGCGAGCTGCTCGGCACCGCCGTCGTCGTGGCGGTCGTCGTCATCCTCATCGTGGTCGGCGTCGTCGCCGTGCGGGGCTGAGGCCCGCTCAGCCCTCTCCGGTCGCGCCGGCGGGCTCGGTCTCGCCACCCTCGCCGAGCAGCTCGGCGAGCTCCCCGTTTCCGAGGCGGCGGAATGCCCGGCGGTCCGGTCCCTCCTCGAGCACAGCGGCCTCGAGCTCGCCCGACCCGAGAGTCCGGTCCGGCCCGGCCAGCGCCTCCACGCAGTGCTGCACCGCCTCGGCGAGCGAGCAGTCCTCCCGGTAGGAGGCCGAGAGCCGGGCCGTGATGGTGTCGGCGTCGCCCCCGAGGCAGGCGAAGCCCACCTCGTCGACGACGGTCCCGTCGTAGGCGATGTGGTACAGCTGGTGCGAGGTGGCGTCCCGCCCGAGCTCGGCCACGAGGATCTCCACCTCGAGCGGCTTCATCTCGTGGGTGAAGACCTGCCCGAGGTACTGGGCGTAGAGGTTGGCGAGCGACCGGGCGTCGACGTCCTCGCGGGAGTAGGAGAAGCCCTTGGTGTCGGCGTGGCGGACGCCGGCGACGCGGAGCTGGTCGAACTCGTTGTACTTGCCGACACCGGCGAAGGCGACCCGGTCGTAGATCTCGCTGATCTTGTGCAGGGTCCTCGAGGGGTTCTCGGCCACGATGAGGATGCCCCGGTCGTAGACGGCGGCCACGAGGGCACGACCACGGGCGATACCCTTCTGGGCATACTCGGCCCGGTCCTTCATGACCTGCTCGGGGGCCACGTAGAAGGGCATGCTCATGAGGGCTGGCTCCCGTGCTCGGACGCCGAGGTGGCGTCAGCGGAACGATCGGGCCGGTAGCGGCCCTCCTCGAGGAGGGCGGAGAACCGCTCGGCCACCGCCTCGTCGCTCAGCCGCCGGTAGCCGTCCTCGTCGACGACGGCGACGACCGGGTAGATGCCGCGGATGGGGTCGGGCCCGCCGGTCGCCGAGTCCTCGTCGGCAGCCTCGTACAGGGCCCTCACGGCGAGCTGGACGGCCTCCTCCTCGCTCAGGTCGGGACGGAAGCCGAGCTTGATCGTGTTCTTGGCGTCCCGGCCGCCCGAGCCGGTGGCATGGAAGTCGAGCTCCTCGTAGCGGCCGCCGGTGACGTCGAAGGAGAAGATCCGCCCGTCGCGGCGCCGCTCGTCGTAGCCGGCGAACAGCGGGACGACCACCAGCCCCTCCATCGCGAGGGGCAGGTTGGCCCGCACCATCTGGGCGAGCTGGTTCGCCTTCCCCTCGAGGCTCAGCGTGGTCCCCTCCACCTTCTCGTAGTGCT
The DNA here is from genome assembly GCA_021797795.1 of Actinomycetes bacterium. Lineage (GTDB taxonomy): Bacteria > Actinomycetota > Acidimicrobiia > Acidimicrobiales > Bog-793 > JAKACF01. The sequence goes on from JAJZZB010000011.1 coordinate 19,728, forward strand.
CGAGCTGGGTCTGGAAGAGGCGCACCATCTCGACCGCCGGGCCGGCGGCCCCGGCGATGGCGACGGCCGAGTAGCGGTCGGCCGGGAAGACCTTCTCGATCCCCCGATGGGCGATCGAGTGCCCCTCGGTGGCCCGGCGGTCACCGGCCATCACGATCCCGGCCGACGAGCGCAGCGCCACGATCGTGGTCCCGTGGGCGACTCCCGGCAGCCGGTTCGGCGCCCCGGCGCCCGCGGCTCCGCCCGGGTGGGGCTCGGCGTAGTGGGGCTCACCGGACATGCGCCGGAGAAGCTGGGCGAAGTTCGACCCGGGGTCCTCCGCCATCGGAAAGAGCGGCAGCGTCATCGGGCCGCAGGCTACTGCCTTGCCGCCTACTGGCCGCCCTTTTGGACATAGTTGCGGACGAACTCCTCCGCGTTGTCCTCGAGCACCTCGTCGATCTCGTCGAGGAGGTCGTCGATCTCGGCCTTCAGCTTCTCGCCACGCTCGGTCGAGGTGGAGGTCTCCTCCTCCTCGACCGTGGTCGTGTCACGGCTGGCGGCCGGCCGGCGCTTCTGTTCCCGTTCTGCCATCTCGTCTCCTAGGAGCCCAGCCGCTCGAGCAGATCGGCCGGGCTCTCGCATCCGGTGAACAACGTAGCGACGTGGGTGGCTGTTCCCCTGAGCGGCTCCATCATCGGGACCCTCCGGAGAGGGTCGGCACCGACGTCGAACACGACAGAGTCCCAGTTCGCCGCCACGATCGCCGAGGCGAACATCTGCAGGCAGCGGCCGCGGAAGAAGGCCCGGGTGGTCTCCGGCGGCTCGGTCACCGCCCGCTCGACCGCCTCGGTCGACACGAGCCGCTCCATGTCGAGGCGGCTGAAGAGCGACTTGGACGCCCGGACGTCGTGGTACTGCAGGTCGAGCGCAGCCAGGCGGCGATCGGTCCAGGCGAGCCCGTGGCGCTGGCGGTACCCCTCGATCAGCCGGCGCTTGGCGACCCAGTCGAGCTCGGAGGAGAGCGAGGCGGGGTCCGACTCGAGCGCGCCGAGGACGTGCTCCCAGCGCTCGAGGACCTGTCGGCCGACCTCCTCGTCGCCGAGGGCCGACATGCCGCGCTCCTCGGCGTACTTGCGGGAGCGGGTGAACAGCTCCCACTGGAGCTCGACCCCAGTGATCCGCCCCCCGTCCACGAGCTCGATCGTCGCGTGCAGATCCGGGTCGTGGGAGACCGCCCGCATGGCGGCGACAGGGGTGGCGAGGGTCAGGTCGCGGCCGGCGTCGAAGTCGTCCTCGATCATGGCGAGGACGAAGGCCGTCGTCCCGACCTTCAAGAAGGTGGCCACCTCGGCGAGGTTGGCGTCCCCGACGATCACGTGCAGGCGGCGGTACCTCTGGGGGTCGGCGTGGGGTTCGTCGCGGGTGTTGATGATGGGGCGCTTCAGGGTCGTCTCGAGGCCGACCTCCTCCTCGAAGAAGTCGGCCCGCTGGCTCAGCTGGAAGGGGACCCGCTCGTCGCTGTCGGTGTTCTCCTGGCCGACCTTGCCCGCCCCGGTGAAGACCTGCCGGCTCACGAAGTGCGGCGTCAGGCGCCGGACGATCCGGGCGAAGGGCACCGCACGGTCCACGAGGTAGTTCTCGTGGGTCCCGTACGAGTTCCCCTTTCCGTCGGAGTTGTTCTTGTAGACGATGATCTCCTCGCCCGGGGGGAGCAGGTGGCGGGCCGCCTCCATCGAGCGGGCGAGGATCACCTCGCCGGCCCGGTCGAAGGTCACGACCTCGAGGGGGTTCGAGCACTCCGGCGTCGAGTACTCCGGATGGGCATGGTCGACGTAGTAGCGGGCGCCGTTGGTGAGGACGGCGTTCACGAGATGGGTCTCGACCTCGGGCGGGAGCGCCCCGTCGCGGGCGAAGCCCCTGGCGTCGCGCCCGGGCGACTCGTCCTCGAAGTCCCAGCCGATACGGCGCTCGAGGCGGGCCACGTAGCCGTTGATGAGCAGCGAGGAGGCCGTGGTGGGGCTCATGTCGCCGCTCGAGACGGCGTGGACCCCGTACTCGGTCTCGATGCCGCAGACCTTTGTGATGGCCACGTTCGGACGCTACCCCACCCCGGCGGCGACGATGCCGCACGCGGCCGGCGGCCGCCCGGCAAGGGCAGTCACAGGTACTGGCCGGTCCCGACCCGCTCGATCGCCCGGCCGCCGGTCGGCTCCTCCTCGCCGTGACCGATGAGGGTGCGGACGTAGACGATCCGCTCACCCTTCTTCCCGGAGATCTTCGCCCAGTCGTCCGGGTTCGTCGTGTTCGGCAGGTCCTCGTTCTCCTTGTACTCCTGCTTGATGGAGGCGAGCATGTCGTCGAGGCGGATGCCGGTCCCCTCGGCGGCGATGGCCCGCTTGATGGCGAGCTTCTTGGCGCGCCGGACGATGTTCTCGATCATGGCGCCCGAGGAGAAGTCCTTGAAGTAGAGGACCTCCTTGTCGCCGTTCTGGTAGGTCACCTCGAGGAAGCGGTTGTCCTCATCGGCCCGGTACATCTCGGTGACGGTCCGCTCGATCATCGCCTTCACGGCCTTGTCGGGGTGCCCGCCGCCGAGGCTCTGGACCGTCCCGGCATCGAGCGGCAGGTCGGGGGTGAGGTACCTGGCGAAGATCTGCTCGGCCGCCTGCTCGTCGGGCCGCTCGATCTTGATCTTCACGTCCAGGCGGCCCGGCCGCAGGATGGCGGGGTCGATGAGGTCCTCCCGGTTCGAGGCGCCGATCACGATGACGTTGCGCAGCGTCTCGACGCCGTCGATCTCGGCGAGGAGCTGGGGGACGATGGTCGACTCCATGTCGGAGCTGATCCCGGTCCCCCGCGTGCGGAACAGCGAGTCCATCTCGTCGAAGAAGACGATGACAGGGACGCCCTCCTCGGCCTTCTCCCGCGCCCGCTGGAAGACGAGGCGGATCTGGCGCTCGGTCTCGCCGACGTACTTGTTGAGCAGCTCGGGGCCCTTGATGTTGAGGAAGTAGCTGCGGGTGTTGACGTTGCCGGTCCGCTCGGAGACCTTCTTCGCGAGCGAGTTGGCGACGGCCTTCGCGATGAGGGTCTTGCCGCATCCGGGCGGCCCGTAGAGAAGGATCCCCTTCGGGGCCGGCAGGCGGTACTCCGAGAACAGCTCGCGGTACATGTAGGGCAGCTCGACGGCGTCGGTGATCGCCTCGATCTGGTTGTCGAGCCCTCCGATGTCGGAGTAGGTGACGTCGGGCACCTCCTCGAGCACGACCTCTTCCATCTCGGGGCGGGGCAGCTTCTCGAGCAGCAGGCCGGTGCGGGGGTCCATCAGGACCGAGTCCCCCGCCCTCAGGCGCACGCCGGAGAGGTACTCGGAGATCTCCGCCACGCGCTCCTCGTCGGCCCGCCCGACGCAGAGGGCACGCCGCCCGTCCTCGAGGATCTCGGCGATCGTGACCACCTCGCCGCCCTGGTCCGGGTCGCGGGCGAGCACGACGTTGAGCGACTCGTTGAGGACGACCTCCTGGCCCTTTCTCAGGTCCTCGATCTCGATGTCAGGGTGCAGGGCGACCCGCATCTTCCGGCCGCTCGCGAAGACGTCGATGGTCCCATCGTCGTTGCGCTGGAGGTAGGTCCCGTAGGCCGCGGGGGGCTGGGTGAGCTTGTCGACCTCCTCGCGCAGGGCGGCGATGTGCTCCTTGGCCTGCTGGAGGGTGTAGGTGAGCTTCTCGTTCTGGGAGGCGGCGTGGCTGAGCTGGCCCTTGGCCTCGAGCAGCCGCTCCTCGAGGGAGCGGACGCGCTGGGGCGCCTCCTGGAGCCGGCGGCGCAGCTCGACGATCTCCTCCTCGGCCTGGCGGACCCGCTGGCGCAACTCGCTCTCGTCGCCCTCGCCCGACCGGTTGTCGGCTGGATCTCGGGGGATTCCCATCGTCGCGGTCACCTCCTGAGGGTGCCCATCGGCATCAGTGCATCTAGTTCGGACCCTACACCGGGCCATCGCGAAGCGGTGCCACCCCAGGGGACTGTCGACACCTGATCCGGCCGCCCGTCAGCGTGCGTTTCCCCATTTGCGCTCGCACCGGGGCGTCTCCCATAGACTGGCGCCACTTGGCACGGCAACGGGCGGGCTCGCAGCCGTGCACCCGACGTCGCGAAGGAGAGTTGCCGCCGATGAAGGTGTGGATTGACCAGGACCTCTGCACGGGTGACGGGCTCTGCGAAGAGATCTGCCCGTCGGTCTTCACCTTGCTCGACGACGGCCTCGCCTACGTGAAGCAGGCCGACGCCGTGCTGAACGAGCCGGGCGGCTCCGCCCAGATGGCCGACGTCGCCCCCGACCTCGAGGACGCCGTCACCGAGGCGGCCGAGGAGTGCCCCGGGGAGTGCATCTTCATCGTCGCCGGCGACTGATCCCCCGGCGGGCGGCCCACTCAGGGCTCGTCGAGCTCCTCGGCCGGCGCCTCCGGGCGCAAGCTCGCCCTCGGCCCGAGCAGCCGGGCCGTCGTGATGAACCCGGTATGGCCGACCATCCTCAGGTCCGGGCGGACCGAGCGTCCCTCGATGTGCCAGGTCCTGCGTAGGGTCTCGAAGGTCTCGGCCAGCCCGAAGCCCGAGCCGGCGAGGGCGGCCCGCAGCTCGGCCGTCTGGTTGATCGACGGCAGGTAGGCGCAGATGATGCCGCCCGGCGAGAGGGCGGCCTCGGCATGGGGGACGACCCTCCACGGCTCGGGCAGGTCCAGCACGATGCGGTCGAAGCACCCCTCGACGCCCTCGTAGGCGTCCCGGATCTCCACCTCGTAGCTGGCCGGACCCTCAGGGGGTGAGAAGGCCGCCACGTTGGCCTTCGCCCGCTCGGCGAAGTCCTCCCGCAACTCATAGCCGGTCACCTTCGCACCGGCCCGGAGCAGCGTCATCGACAGCGCGCCCGACCCGACGCCGGACTCGAGAACCCTGGCGCCGGCACGGACGTCCGCCGCCACGAGGATGGCGCCGAGATCCTTCGGGTAGATGACCTGGGCGCCCCGGGGCATGTTGAGGACGACGTCCTCGAGGCTCGGGCGGAGCGCCAGGTAGCGGGCCGGGTTGCGCCGCCCGGCGTCCCGGGTGAGCGCCACCACCTCGCTCCCCTCCTCGAGGCCGATGAGGGCTTCGTGGGCGATGACGCCCGAGTGCGACTGGTAGCTCCGCCCGGCCCTCAAGGTGACGAGGTTGCGCCGACCCTTCCGGTCGACGAGCAGGACCCGCTCGCCCTCCTCGAAGCGACGACCGGGCCGGCGGGCAGGCGGGGGCTCCCCCGGGGACCGCTCGGGACCGCCGGGCGGCTCGCTCACTCGGTCGCCGGGACGGCGACCGGCTCGGCCTGGCGGGCGCGCTCCCACTCGCGCCGCGACTTTCGGCGGCGGGGCGGCCGGCCGAGGTTCGTGACGAGCAGGCTCTCGCCCGGGCGGAGGCGCTCGGTGACCACCTCCGGCTCGTGGCGCTTCATGAGGAAGCGGACGAGCCATGCGAACGCGCCGGCCGCCAGCCACCTGCCGTCGCCGGCCATCAGGCCGTCGCGCAGGCCCCTGCGGACGGCGGCGCGCGTCAGGCGGTCGACGAGGCCCCTCGCCCCCCCGTCGTCGGCCCGGCCGGAGGCCACCGGCTCAGATCCGGCGGATCTCGAGCACGGGCGCCGCCTTGCGCCCGCGCCGGCGGCCGAGGAGGTAGACCGCCGCCACCGCCAGGACGGCCACGACCGCTCCGATCGCGACCGTCGGCGGCGCCGTGGCGGCCGACTGGGCGGCGGTCTGCGCGCTCCCGCCGATCTCGCGCAGCTTGGACTCGATGTCCTCCAGGTTCACTCGCTGGCTCACCGCGACTCCGATCCGCTCCGTAGCGTGAGGGCCGCCCCGATCCCGAGGCCGACCACGGCCCCGACGACCGTGAGGAGGTAGGGAACCCAGCTCCACTCGCCGGCGAAGACAGTGCCGGTCTCGCCCTGCAGGGCCCTCAGCAGGGCGACGAGGGCCAGCACCGAGGCGACCCCGAAGCAGACGGCGGCGGCCGATCCGAACGCGAGCGTCCGGCCGATCGTCTTCAGCGGTCGGACGGTCTCCTGCAGGGCATAGGCCTTGACCATGCCGACGAGCTCGATGAGGTCGCTCTTGGCCTCGGAGGCGTGCTGGGTGGCCTTTGGCATCGACGAGACCCTAGCAACTACTCCCCCGGAGTTATCACGTAGGTCGAGGAGGCACGGCCGACGAGGCGGCCGGAGGGGTCGGTGACGCTCGCCTCGACGAAGACGACCCTCGAGCCCCCCGACACGACCGTCGCCTCGCAGGTGAGGACGGTGCCGATCCCGACGGGCGCGAGGAAGCTCGTCTTCATCTCGGCGTTGGCCACGCTCAGTCTGCCGGCCGAGCGAGCGCGGGCGTAGGTGACCGCCGAGGCCCCCATGGCCGAGTCGCAGAAGGCGGCGAGGAAGCCGCCCTGGAGGATGCCGGCCGGGTTGGCGAAGCGATCGTCGGCCGTCATCTCCCAGCGCGTCCGCCCGGGCTCGGACTTGTCCTTCACGACCATGCCGAGGGTGAGGTCGCAGTTGGGAGGGACCTGGACGCCGCTCACGGCTCGAGGGCCGAGCGGAAGAAGGCCCGCAGGTGCTCGAGGCGATGCTCGAGCTCCTCGCGCGACAGCGGGTCCCGCCCGAGCACCGCCTCGAGGAAGGGGAGGTCGCTGAACCAGGTGGCGAGGGCGGCGTAGCCGGTGAGGATGAGCTGCTCGGGGTCGTAGCGGCGGAAGCGGCCGAGCTCCATCTGGCGCTCGAAGAAGGCGACGGCGCGGGCCATCATCGGGCGGACCGCCTCGCCGAGCTCGTGGGCGAGGCGGCCGCCGCCGGCGAGGGACTCCTGGCGGACCAGGCGGACGAAGTCGGGGTTCTCGGTGAAGAACTGGAAGCCGATGGTGAGGACCCGGTCGACCTGCTCCCAGCCGTCGCGGGGCTGGTCGATCGCCTCGGCGACCCGGGCGACCCAGTCTGCGAAGGAGACCTCGAGGACCTGGCGGTAGAGCGTCTCTTTCGAGGGGAAGTGGTGGAGCAGGCTCTGGCGCCGGATGCCGACCAGGCCGGCGATGTCGTTGAGGGAGGTGCCGTCGTAGCCGCGATCGGCGAAGCAGCGCAGGGCCGCCCGCAAGATGAGCTCCCGGGTGGGGGCGGGCGCCCGGTCGGACGATCCGGACCCCCCGGACTCGTCCCTCAGCGCGGCGGAGCTCACCGCCGGCACGCTAGCCGACCGGCAGGTCACCTACCGACCGGCAGGTAGGCGCTGCTAGGCTCCCCGCCGTGCCATCTGTGTTGCTCGCCGTCATCATCGGCTTCTCCGTCTCGCAGATCGCCGTCGTCTGCACGACCGTCTTCCTCCACCGGGCGCTCTCCCACAAGGCGCTCAGCTTGAGCCCGGGCGTCCGGCTCGCCTTCCGGATCGTCACCTGGCTGACGACCGGCATCCGGCCCCGCCAGTGGGTCGCCGTCCACCGCAAGCACCACGCCTTCACCGACGTCGAGGGGGACCCCCACTCGCCGCTGCTGCTCGGCTTCTGGAAGGTGCAGCTCGGCAACGTGCTCCTCTACCGCAAGGCGGCCCGCGACCGGGAGATCGTCCGCAGGTACGCCCGGGACCTGCCGCCCGACCGCCTCGACCGCACCCTCTTCGACCACGCCTTCCTCGGTCTCGGCATCGGGGTCGGGATCTTGTGCCTGGCCTTCGGCTGGCAGGTCGGCCTCATGGCGGCCGGCTTCCACGTCGTGATCTACCTGTCGGTCAACTCCTCGGTGAACGCCGTCGGCCACTACTACGGCAAGAAGGTCTACGAGAACTCGGCCCGCAACAACCAGTGGCTCGCCTGGCTGACCGCCGGCGAGGGACTGCACAACAACCACCACGCCGCCCCGACCTCGGCCCGCCTCGCCCTCGGCCCAGGCGAGATCGACCCCGGCTGGTGGATCATCTCGCTGCTCGTCAGGACCGGCCAGGCCAAGGTGCGCCTGAGCGAGGTGCGCCTCGCCCGCCCGCGGGAGGCCGGCGAGGACGCCGAGCCGGCGATGGCCGCCGTCGGCGCCGGGGTCGAGGAAGAACCCTCCTCGCCGACCCGCTGAGAGCAGGCGCCGGGCGCCGCGATGACGTCGCGGTCGGGCGAGCGAGCCTTTAGGCTGCCGCGGTGACCCACTTCGGCGACGACAACGACCTCGAGGCTCGCGGCATCAACGTCGTGCGCGGGCTCGCGATGGACGCTCCACAGCGGGCGAACTCCGGCCATCCCGGCACCGCCATGGCACTCGCCCCGCTCGCCCACGTGCTGTTCACCCGGATCATGTCCTACGACGCCGGCGACCCTCGCTGGTTCGACCGTGACCGCTTCGTCCTCTCGAACGGGCACGCCTCGATCCTGCAGTACTCGATGCTCTACCTCACCGGCTTCGGCCTCGAGCTCGAGGACCTGCGCCAGTTCCGCCAGTTCGGCTCCCGCACGCCCGGGCACCCCGAGGTGCACCACCTCCCGGGCGTGGAGGTGACGACCGGCCCCCTCGGCCAGGGCTTCGCCCAGTCCGTCGGCCTCGCCATGGCAGAGCAGGTCGTGCGGCACCGCTTCGGACCCGGCCTGTGCGACCACCACGTCTTCGGGATCTGCGGCGACGGCGACCTCATGGAGGGTGTCAGCCACGAGGCAGCCTCGCTCGCCGGCCACCTCGGCCTCGGCCGGCTCGTGTTCACCTACGACGACAACCACGTCACCATCGACGGCCCGACCGAGCTCGCCTACGACGACGACGTCCCGGGGCGCTTTGAGTCCTACGGCTGGCAGGTGATCCGCCTCGGTGATGTCGCCAACGACCTCGATGTGATCGAGGGCGGGCTCCGAGAGGCGATGGCGGAGTCGGAGCGGCCCTCGCTGCTCGTGCTCCGCAGCCACATCGGGTGGCCCTCGCCGCACCGCACCGACACCAAGGAGGCCCACGGCGAGCCGCTCGGGGCCGAGGAGATCCGCCTCACCAAGGAGCTGCTCGGGCTGCCGCCCGAGGAGGAGTTCTTCGTCCCGCCCGAGGTGCTCTCCTACTACCGGGAGGCCGGTCGCCGCGGCGGAAAGGCGCGCAGCCGCTGGCTGTCGCGGCGCCAGGCGATGGACGAGCAGGAGCGGGCCGACTTCGAGGCCTGCCTCGCCGGCGGGGGCGTGAAGGGGTGGGAGGAGCTGCTGCCCTCCTTCGAGCCGGGCGGCAGGCTCGCCACCCGCAAGGCGATCAACCAGGTGCTCGTGAAGACCGCCCCGCGGATCCCCGGCCTCGTCTCCGGGTCGGCCGACCTCACGGGCAACACCGGGACCGCCCTCGAGCTCTCCGACGCCATGTCGAAGGGCAACCCGGGCGGCCGCCAGGTCCACTACGGCATCCGGGAGTTCGCCATGATGAGCGCCCTCAACGGCATGGCGCTGCACAACGGCGTGCTCCCCGTCGGCGGCACCTTCTTCGCCTTCAGCGACTACTGCCGGCCGGCCGTCCGCCTCGGTGCCATGTCGGGCGCGCACTCGATCGTGTTCTTCACCCACGACTCGATCGGCCTCGGCGAGGACGGCCCGACCCACCAGCCCATCGAGCAGCTCGCCTCCCTGCGGGCCATGCCGGGGCTCCGTCTCATCCGCCCGGCCGACGCCAACGAGTGCGCGGCCGCCTGGCAGGTCGCCGTCGACGGGGAGGGCCCCACGGCCCTCGTCCTCACCCGCCAGGACGTCCCGGTCCTCGCGGGCACCCGCGAGCTCGCCCCCGAGGGCGTCGCCCGGGGCGGCTACGTCCTTCAGCAGGCCGGCGGCGGGCAGCCCGCCATCGTCCTCGTCGGCACAGGGAGCGAGCTGCAGCACTGCGTGGCAGCACGCGAGCTGCTCGAGTCCGAGGGCGTGGCGACGAGAGTCGTCTCGCTCCCCTCCTTCGACCTGTTCGAGGCCCAGGAGGAGGGGTATCGGGACGAGGTGCTGCCCCCTCAGGTCCCGACCGTCGCCGTCGAGGCCGGCTCGCGCTTTGGCTGGGACCGCTATGCAGAGGCCACCGTCACGATCGACCACTTCGGCGCCTCGGCGCCCGGTGCCCGCAACATGGCCGAGTTCGGCTTCACCGGCGAGCACGTCGCCGACGTCGCCCGCCGGCTGCTCGCCCACCACAAGGAGAGGACCCCATGACCTCGCTGCGCGACCTGTACGAGACCGGCGGCCAGAGCCCCTGGATCGACAACCTGAAGCGCTCCTGGCTGACGGGGGGCCACCTCGAGCAGCTCATCGAGTCAGGGGTGCGGGGGCTCACCTCCAACCCGACCATCATGGCCAAGGCGATCGAGGAGGGCTCCGACTACGACGACCAGTTCGCCGAGTCCCTCGGGCGGCACCACGACACGCTCGAGGCCTACTGGGACCTCGTCGTCACCGACGTCGAGGGCGCCCTCACCCACTTCGGCCCCCTGCACCGAGACAGCGGCGGCCGGGACGGCTTCGTCTCGATCGAGGTGGCCCCCTCGCTCGCCCGTGACACCGCCGGCACGATCGAGGCGGCCCGGCAGCTCCACGCCCGCATCGCGAGGGACAACCTGCTCGTGAAGATCCCGGCCTCGAGAGAGGGCATCCCGGCCATCCGCCAGATGATCGCCGAGGGCCGCAGCATCAACATCACGCTCATCTTCTCGATCGAGCGCTACGAGGAGGTGGTGGAGGCCTACCTCTCGGGGCTGGAGGAGCTCGTCGGCAACGGCGGCGACCCGAGCACGGTCGCCTCGGTGGCGTCGTTCTTCGTGAGCCGGGTCGACACCGAGACCGACCGGCGGCTCAACGCCGTGGCGGCCGGCGAGCCCGACTCGCCCCGGGCCGTCGCCGCCCGCTCGCTCTGCGGCAAGACCGCAGTCGCCCAGGCGCGCCTCGCCTACGAGCGCTTCGAGCGCGCCTTCACGAGCGAGCGCTGGTCGCGCCTCGAGGCGGCCGGGGCACGGCGCCAGCGCCCCCTGTGGGCCTCGACCTCGACGAAGAACCCCGACTACCCCGACCTCCTCTACGTCGAGACGCTCATCGGGCCGGCCACCGTCAACACCATGCCCGAGGGCACGATCGACGCCTTCCTCGACCACGGCCACGTGGCGAGGACGATCGACGACTTCGACCACGCCCGGGACGTCCTCGACCAGCTGGCCGAGGTCGGCGTCGACCTCGACGACGTCGCCACGACGCTCGAGCAGGAGGGCATCACGGCCTTCGAGAAGTCCTTCGACGAGGTGAACGAGCGCCTCGGCCACAAAGCAGCCCAGCTCGACCAGCACTGAGGAGGACACGTGCCCGACACTGACGAGCTCTCGAGGCGCCTGGCTGCCCGCGACGCCTCCCTGTGGCCGGGTCCCAACGTCTCGGCCAACCGCCTCGGATGGCTCGAGGTGCCCCGCGAGATCGAGCGCCAGGCCCGCCGGCTCGCCTCGTTCGCCGCCTCGATCGACCAGGACACCGTCGTGCTGCTCGGCATGGGCGGCTCCTCGCTCGGCCCGGCCGTCCTGGCTGCGGTCCGCGACCGGCTCGGCGAGTTCGCCGGGCGCCGCCTCGTCGTCTGCGACACCACCGACCCGAAGACCGTCTCCGGGCTGCCTCTCGAGGACGCCTTCATCCTCGTCTCGTCCAAGTCGGGCACGACGCTCGAGCCGAACGTCCTGTTCGACCACGCCCGCACGCGGGTGGCGGACCCCGCCCGCTACGCCGTCGTGACCGACCCCGGCACCCCGCTCGAGCGGCTCGCCGGGGAGCTCGGGATCCGCCACGTCTTCGCCAACCGGCCGGACATCGGCGGCCGCTACTCGGTCCTCTCCTACTTCGGGGCCGTGCCGGCCGCCCTCGCCGGCTACGACCTCGCCGAGCTCTGCGGCCGGGCGCTCGATGCCGACTGGCACGAGGCGATCGAGCTCGGCCTCGCCATGGGGGCGGCGGCCCGCCAGGGCAGGGACAAGGCGACGATCGTCGTCGACGAGCCCTTCGGCTCCTTCGGGCTGTGGATCGAGCAGCTCATCGCCGAGTCGACCGGCAAGCGGGGACGGGGCTGCGTCCCGGTGCCGACGACCGAGATGGAGCGCGGCGACGACCGCCACGTCGTCGAGGTGCACCCGAAGGCCGCCCACGAGCTCGGCGAGCAGTTCTTCCGCTTCGAGCTCGCCATCGCCATGGCGGGCCACGTCCTCGAGATCGACCCGTTCGACGAGCCGAACGTCGCCGAGTCCAAGGCGAACACCGCCCGTGTGCTGGACTCCCTCCCCCTGGCGGAGGTCCCGAGCCGGTCGCCCGGGGAGGTCCTCTCCTGGATCGCCGAACAGCGCCGCCCCGGGGACTACGTCTCGCTGCAGGCCTACCTCCCCTTCGGCCAGGACGAGGCGCTCGAGGCGCTCCGCCGCCGGATCCGGGACGCCAACGGCGACATGGCCGTGACGGCCGGCTACGGCCCGCGCTTCCTGCACTCGACCGGCCAGCTCCACAAGGGCGGCCCGAACTCCGTGCTGGCGGTGCAGATCGTGCCCTCCGGGCCGACCGCCGAGGTCCCCGTCCCCGACCGGGCCTACGACTTCGCCACCCTCATCGCCGCCCAGGCCATCGGCGACCACGAGAGCCTCCTCGCCCACGAGCGCCGCCTGATCCGCGTCGTCGCCGACGACCTCTCCCTCATCTCCTGACCCCCCCACAAGGAGCAGACATGCGCATCGGAATGGTCGGCCTCGGCAAGATGGGCGCGAACATGACGCGCCGGCTCATCGAGAAGGGCCACGAGGTCGTCGGCTTCGACCTCGGGGCCGAGGCGCGCCGTGCGGTCGCCGGCTACGGCGCCGAGACCGTCGACACCCTCGAGGCCCTCGCCGACAAGCTGGCCGCCCCCCGGGTGGTCTGGGTCATGGTGCCCGCCGGCGGGCCGACCGACGAGACGGTCGAGCGGCTGTCCACCCTGCTCGACACGGGCGACGTCGTGATCGACGGCGGCAACTCCAACTACAAGGAGGCGGCGCCGATGGAGGCGCGCCTCGCCGAGCGCGGGCTCAAGTTCATCGACGCCGGCACCTCGGGAGGCGTCTGGGGGCTCGAGAACGGGTACTGCCTGATGGTGGGCGGGACGAAGGAGGCCGTGGAGATCGCCGAGCCGGTCCTGCGGGCGCTCGCCCCCGAGGGCGGCTACGCCCACGTCGGACCGGCGGGGGCGGGGCACTTCGTGAAGATGGTCCACAACGGCATCGAGTACGGCCTGATGGAGGCCTATGCCGAGGGCTTCGAGATCATGGCGGCGGCCGAGGAGTTCGACCTCGACCTCCACGAGATCGCCTCGATCTGGCGCTACGGCTCGGTCGTGAGGTCGTGGCTGCTCGAGCTGACCGAGAGGGCGCTCTCGCCCGGCTCGGGCTTCGAGCAGATCGAGCCGTACGTCGTCGACTCGGGCGAGGGCCGCTGGACGGTGGAGGAGGCCATCGACCGCGGCGTGCCCGCCTACGTCATCGCCGCCTCGCTCTTCCGCCGCTTCGAGAGCCAGCAGGACGCCTCCTTCGCCGACCGGCTGCTCGCCGCCCTCCGCAACCAGTTCGGCGGCCATGCCGTGAGGACCGAGGCGACGGGCTCCACCGCCGCCACGGGCGCGCCGTGAGGGCCCGCCGCCCACGGTGAGCGCTCCGGAGCTGCTCGGCCCGCCGGCGGGCCAGCTCGAGGTCGTCGACGACGTCGCCACGGCCTTCGCCGGCGTGGTGGCGAGGGTCGTGGGCTCGGCCGGGCACCGGGTGCGTCTCGCCCTCTCGGGCGGGGAGACGGCGCGGGCCTGCTACGAGCGCCTCGCCCGGCAGGACGGGATCGACTGGTCCAAGGTGGAGTGCCTCGTCGGCGACGAGCGATGCGTCCCGCCGGCCGACCCCGACGCGAACCAGCGGCTCATCCGCCAGTCGCTCGTCGAGCGGGTCCCCGTGGCCGCCTTCCACCCGATGGACTGCGAGCGGGCCGGGGACTACGAGGCGATGCTGGCGGAGGGGCCGCTCGACCTCGTCCACCTCGGCCTCGGCCCCGACGGCCACACCGCCTCGCTCTTCTCGCACTCCCCCGCCCTCGACAGCCCGCCCGGACGCCTCGTCGTCCGCACGGTCGACCCGTCCGGGCGCAACCCCTACGAGCGGCTCAGCCTCACCTTCGAGGCGATCGCCCGCTCGCGGCTGGTGGTCTTCACCGTCTCGGGCGCCAGCAAGCACGAGGCGCTCCACCGCCTCCTTACCGGCGAGGACCTGCCGGCCGCCCGGGTGCGGGCCGGCGAGGTCCTCTGGCTGTGCGACCGCGAGGCGCTCGGAGAGGACCTGGGCCGGCTCGGGTGAGATGGCAAGGAGACCGGACGTGACCGAGCGGCGCCACCTGCCGCCCTCGGGGCCCGACGTGGTCATCGAGCACCCTCAGCCGGTCGTCGACGGTGGCCGCTTCCCGGCCAAGGCGGTCGTCGGCGACCCCTTCAGCGTCACGGCCGACGTCTTCACCCACGGCCACGACCTCGTCCGAGCCCTCGTGCGGACGAGACGGGTCGGCGCCCGCCGCTGGAGGGAGGTGCCGATGCGCCACGACGGCAACGACTCCTTCTCCGCCGTCGTCGTGCAGGAGGCCGACGGTCCCTTCGAGATCGAGATCGCCGGCGCGCCCGACACCCTCGCCACCTGGGCGCGCGACGCCGGGCGCCGTCTCGAGGCGGGGCGCCCCGACGCCTTCGAGCCGGTCTTCGGGGCCGAGCTGCTGCACGAGGCCGCCGACGGGCTCGAGTCCGCCGGCCATGGCAGGGCGGCCGGGCGCCTGCGGGCGCTCGCCGGCCGGGCCCGAGAGGGCGTGAGCGCCGAGTTGCTCGCCGAGATCACCGGCGAGGCCGACCTCGCTCTCCGGCCCATCCCCGAGGCGATCGGCGCCACGCTCCGGCTCAAGGCCTTCGCCTCCCGGCCGAAGGCGGCCTTCTCCAGCTGGTACGAGCTCTTCCCCCGCTCCGCCAGCCCCGAGGGGGGGCGACCGGGCACCCTCCGGGACGTCGTCGGCCGGCTCGACTACGTCGCCCGGCTCGGCTTCGACGTCCTCTACCTCCCGCCGATCCACCCGATCGGGGTGACGGCCCGAAAGGGCAGGGGGAACCGTGCGGACGCTTCGGACGGCGACGTCGGCAGCCCCTGGGCCATCGGGAGCCCGGCGGGCGGCCACACCGCCATCGCTCCCGAGCTCGGCACCCTCGAGGACTTCGACCTCCTCGTGGCCGCCGCCTCCGAGCGCGGCATCGAGGTCGCCCTCGACCTCGCCTTCCAGTGCTCGCCCGACCACCCCTGGGTGAGCGAGCACCCCGAGTGGTTCCGCCACCGCCCCGACGGCTCGATCGCCCACGCCGAGAACCCGCCGAAGCGCTACGAGGACATCGTCCCCCTCGACTTCTCGACCGAGGACCGGGCCGGGCTCTGGCAGGCGCTGGCGGGCGTGGTGGCCTTCTGGGTGCGCCGAGGGGTACGGATCTTCCGCGTCGACAACCCCCACACCAAGCCCTTCGCCTTCTGGGAGTGGCTGCTCGCCGAGATCAAGCGCGAGTCGCCCGGCGTGCTCTTCCTCTCCGAGGCCTTCACCCGCCCGAAGGTGATGCACCGCCTCGCCAAGCTCGGCTTCGACCAGTCCTACACCTACTTCACCTGGCGGGACGAGAAGTGGGAGCTCGAGCAGTACTTCGGGGAGCTGAACAGCCCACCCGGCAACCGGTACTTCCGGCCGAACGTCTGGCCGAACACCCCCGACATCCTCGCCCGCAGCCTCCAGCACGGCGGGCGGGCGAGCTTCATCGCCCGCCTCGTTCTCGCCGGCGGCCTCTCGGCCAACTACGGGATCTACGGCCCGGTCTTCGAGCTGCAGTGGGACGAGCCGGCATCCGCCGGCTCGGAGGAGTACAGGGACTCCGAGAAGTACGAGGTCCACCACCACGACCTCGACGACCCGAGCTCCATCGCGGACGTCGTCGCCAGGGTCAACGCCGCCCGCCGCCGCCACCCGGCGCTGCAGCGCGACCGCGGCCTCGTCTTCCACCGCTGCGACAACGACCAGCTCGTCTGCTGGTCGAAGCGGTCGCCGGGGGGCGACGCCGTCATCGGCATCGTCAGCCTCGACTGGCACTGGACCCAGTCCGGCTACGTCGAGCTGGACGCGGCGGCGATCGGAAGGGTCCCCGGCGAGCGCTTCGTGGTGGTCGACGCCCTCACCGACCACCGCTACACCTGGACCGCAGGGGTCAACTTCGTGAAGCTCGACCCCGGGACGATGCCGGCCCACCTGTTCCTCCTCGAGGGCGCGCGTTGACCTGGGCCGTCTCCGGACGCGAGCGGGCGGACACCTCGGCGGCCTTCGGCGAGGCTCCCGACTGGTACAAGGACGCCGTCATCTACGAGCTGCACGTCCGGGCCTTCGCCGACTCCGACGGGGACGGCCGCGGCGACTTCAAGGGGCTCGCCGGCCACCTCGACTACCTCCACCAGCTCGGCGTGACGGCGCTCTGGCTGCTCCCCTTCTACCCCTCGCCGCTTCGAGACGACGGCTACGACATCTCCGACTACACCGGCATCCATCCCGACTACGGGACGCTCGCCGACTTCCGCCGCTTCGTCCACGAGGCCCACCGCCGCGACATGCGGGTGATCACCGAGCTCGTCTTGAACCACACGAGCGACCAGCATCCCTGGTTCCAGCGGGCGCGCCACGCCGCCCCGGGCTCGCGCCAGCGCGACTTCTACGTCTGGAGCGACACCCCCGAGGCCTACGGGCAGGCCCGGATCATCTTCCAGGACTTCGAGCAGTCGAACTGGTCCTGGGACCCCGTGGCGAAGGCCTACTACTGGCACCGCTTCTACTCCCACCAGCCGGACCTCAACTTCCACAACATGGCGGTGCGCACGGCCATGCTGCGGACCGTCGACTTCTGGCTCCGCCTCGGCGTCGACGGCCTCAGGCTCGACGCCGTGCCCTACCTCTACGAGCGGGAGGGCACCGACTGCGAGAACCTGCCCGAGACCCACGAGTTCCTCCGGCAGCTGCGGCGCCATGTCGACGACCGCTTCCCCAACACCATGCTGCTGGCGGAGGCCAACCAGTGGCCCGAGGACGCGAGCGCCTACTTCGGCGAGGCCGACGAGTGCCACATGGCCTTCCACTTCCCGCTCATGCCGCGGCTGTTCATGTCGCTGCGGATGGAGGACCGCTTCCCGATCATCGACATCCTTCAGCAGACGCCGGACATCCCCGACAGCTGCCAGTGGGCCCTGTTCCTACGCAACCACGACGAGCTGACCCTCGAGATGGTGACCGACGAGGAGCGCGACTACATGTACCGCTCCTATGCCCGCGACCCCGTGATGCGGGTCAACCTCGGGATCCGGCGCCGGCTCGCGCCCCTCCTGCAGTTCCACCGCCAGAAGATCGAGCTCATGCACGGCCTGCTCATGTCGATGCCGGGCACGCCGGTCCTCTACTACGGCGACGAGATCGCCATGGGCGACAACGTCTACCTCGGCGACCGGAACTCGGTCCGCACGCCGATGCAGTGGAACGCCGACCGCAACGCCGGCTTCTCGGCCGCCAACCCCCAGCGCCTCTTCCTCCCGGTCAACATCGACCCGCAGTGCCACTACGAGTCGGTCAACGTGGCCGCCCAGCTCGACAACCCCGACTCCCTCTTGCGCTGGGTGCGGCGGCTCATCGCGCTGCGCAAGCGGCACCCCGTCTTCGGGCGGGGGAAGATGGACTTCGTCGCCTCGGACAACCCCCGGGTCCTCGCCTTCCTGCGTCACGACCATCACGAGACGGTCCTCGTCGTCGCCAACCTCTCCCGCTTCGCCGAGTACGTCGAGCTGGACCTGTCCGCCCACCGCGGCGTCGTCCCCCGCGAGCTGTTCGGCCAGACCGCCTTCCCGATGATCGGCGAGCTTCCCTACCTCGTCACCCTCGGCCCCCACTCCTTCTACTGGCTCTCGCTCGGCGGCCCCGACCGGGACTCCCAGACCGCCACCATCGGCCTTCCCTCGCTCCGCCTGCCGAGCCCGTGGTGGCGGGTCACCGAGGGCGACGACGCCCGCCGCCTCGAGGGCGTCCTCCCCGCCATCCTGCGCAGCCGGAGGTGGTTCGGGGGCAAGGACCGGCGGATCCACTCGGCGTCCATCGCCTCGCGCATCACCCTCCCGCTGCAGTCGAGCGCCGAGCGCGCCGAGCTGCTCGTCGTTGCGGTCGAGTACCTCGACGGCGAGCCCGACCGCTACCTCGTCTCGATGATCCACGTCACCGGCGAGGAGGCGAACGGCTTCGCCCAGGACCACCCCGAGGCGATCCTCGCCCTGACGAGCGGGCCTTCGCGCGAGCCCGGACTGCTCGTCGACGCCCACTACGACGGCGCCTTCGGCAAGGCGCTCGTCGACCTCGTCGTCAACCGGCGCCGGCGCACGATCGACTCGGGCGCCCGCCTGGCAGGGGTGCCGGTGTCCGCCAAGATGGCGACGCTCGCCTCCATCCCGACTGGCCCGCGGGCCCCGGCCCGGGTGACGGGGGCGGAACAGTCGAACACCTCCATCGTCGTCGGCGAGGCCGAGGCCAGCCGGGCGATCGTGAAGACCATCCGCCGGCTCGAGTCCGGGCCCCATCCCGAGGTCGAGCTCGGCCGCCTCCTCACCTCCGTCGGCGCCAACGTGGCGCCCCTGCTCGGCTCGGTCGAGCTCGTCCCCGGGCAGGGGCCGGGGACGGCGCTGGCGGTCGTGCACGAGTTCGTCGCCAACGAGTCGGACGCCTGGCGGGCCACCGTCCGGTCGGCTGCCAACTTCCTCGAGCAGCACGTGGAGGAGGGCGGCGCCGGGCAGATCCCCCTCGAGCCGGCGCGCCCGGGCGGCTTCCACGCCGGCGTGGCGACCGCCGAGATCCCCGAGGCGGTCGAGACCCAGATGTCCGAGAGCCTCGGGGCCGCCGAGCTGCTCGGGCGCCGGACGGGCGAGCTCCACCTCGCCCTGTCCTCCCCCGCCGGCGGCGCAGCCTTCCGCCCCGACCCGGTGTCACCGATGACCCAGCGCTCGACCTACCAGTCCATGCGCAGCGCCGCCCGCCGCACGCTGTCGGCCGCCCGCCAGCGCGCCCGCCAGCTCGAGGGCCGTGACCTCGAGCTCGTGGAGGAGCTGCTCGCCAGCGAGGAGCAGCTGCTCGAGGCCTTCCAGGCGGTGCTCGGCATCCACTCGGGCTGCCGGATCAGGATCCACGGCGACCTCCACCTCGGCCAGGTCCTGTTCACCGGGCGCGACTTCGTCTTCGTCGACTTCGAGGGCGAGCCCACCCGCAGCTTCGCCGAGCGGCGCCTCAAGCGCTCGCCGATGCGCGACGTGGCCGGCATGCTCCGCTCCTACCAGTACGCCGCCGTGAGCGCCGTCGACGACCTCGTCTCCCGCGGGGTGCTGGCGAGCGAGGAGCCGGCCCTCGAGGCCTACGAGCGGGCCGCCAACCGCTGGGCCTACTGGGCCTCGGTCGCCTTCCTGCAGGGCTACCTGCCGGTGGCGGCCGGCGCCGGCCTGCTCGCCGAGGAGGGCGACCTCGCCCTCGACCTGCGGGCCCAGCTGCTCGAGAAGGCCCTCTACGAGCTGCGCTACGAGCTCGGCAACCGGCCGGAGTGGATCCACCTCCCCCTGCTCGGGCTGCGCTCGCTGCTCCGGTTCGACCGGCAGGCCGACGGGTGAGCGACGACGGGCCCTCCCCGCTGCGCCGGCTGGCGGCCCGCCACGGCGTCGAGGCCTCCTACGAGGACGCCTGGGGCAGCGTGCGCGAGGTGAGCGACGAGACCCTCGTGGCGGTGCTGGGGGCGCTCGGCGTACCGGTCCTCTCGTCCGCCGAGGCGGCCGGCGTCCTCGGCGGCGAGGCGACGGCGTCAGCCGGGTCCCTCTCGCCGCCACCCGTCGTCGTCGCCTGGGACGGCCAGCTCTCCCCGGTCCCGATCGGGCCGGCGGACGCCAGCCGGGCCGTCGCCCTGGCGCTCGCCCTCGAGGACGGCAGCGAGGCCAACGACCTGCTCGGCATCGAGGTGCGCGACGGCTCGGCGACGGCGGTGGCGGCCGGGGCGCTGCCCTTCGGCGTCCACCAGCTCGCCGTGGCGTCGCCGCCGGGCGGCCTCGGCAGGGCGGGCGCCACCGAGAGCGAGGCGCCGGAGGAGATCACGGTCATCTCCGCCCCCTCCCGCCCGCCGGCGGTCGGGCCGCGGGACTGGGGGCTCTTCGCCCCCGCCTACGGCCTGTTCGGCGAGGGTCTGGAGCCGGCCAGCTTCACCACCCTCGAGCGCCTCGGGGTCCTCGCCGGGCGGCGGGGGGCCGCCTACGTGGCCACCCTGCCGCTGCTGGCCGAGCCGTCCCGGACCGACGACCCGGCGGGCCGCCCCGCTCCCTACGGGCCGCTGTCGCGCATGTGGTGGAACGAGGGCTACCTCGATCCGGCCCGCGACCCCGAGCTCGCCGGGCTGGCCGGCCGGCCGGGCGTCCTCTCTGACCGGGGCGGTGTCGACGTCGGGGCGCGGGCGGCCGGCCTCCGGGCGGCCCTCGCCGCCGCCCTCGGCCGGCTCGAGGAGCGCGGCGGAGAGCGCCTCGGGCGCTACGAGCGGTTCCTCGCCGACCGGCCCGACGTCCTCGCCTACGCCCGCTTCCGGGCCGCCCGCGAGCTCGAGGGAGGGGACTGGAGCCGCTGGCCGGTCTCCTGGCGCCACGGCCTGTTCGACGAGCGGGCGCTGCCGGCCGAGGCCGTCGCCGCCCACCTCTACGCCCAGTTCGCCTGCGACGAGCAGGTCGCCGCCGTGGCGGGCTCCCTCGGGGAGAGCGGCTCGGGGCTGCTGTTCGACCTCCCGGTCGGCTGCCGCCCCGACGGCTTCGACACCTGGGCCTTCCCCGGCTCGTTCGCGACCGGCGCCTCCATCGGGGCGCCGCCGGACGGCTTCTTCCGCACCGGCCAGGACTGGGGCTTCCGGCCGCTGCACCCAGAGGGCGAGCGCCGGTCGGGCTACGAGGTCACCCGCGGGGCCCTCGCCCACCTCCTGCGGCACGCGGCGGCCTGCCGGCTCGACCACGCCATGGGGCTCGCCCGACTCTGGTGGATCCCCGCCGGCGCCGAGCCCGGCGAGGGCGCATACGTCCGCTACCGCTTGGAGGAGACCCTGGCGGTCTCGTGCCTCGAGGCCTGGCGCAACGGCGCCGCCCTCGTCGGCGAGGACCTCGGCACCGTCGAGGCCTCCCTCACCGATGCGCTGGCCGCCCACGGCGTCGCCGGCACGCACGTCGCCGTGTTCGACCTCGAGTCCGAGGCCGCCCATCCGATGGAGCCGCTCTCGCCCCGGCCGGGGTCGGCCGCCTACGTCGACACCCACGACACGGCCACCTTCGCCGGCTGGTTCACGGGGGCCGACCTCGCCCTCCGCCGGCGCCTCGGCCTCCTCGGCGACGACCTCGGGCCGCTCACGGGGCGCCGCCGGGACGCCCGGATGACCCTCGTCGACCGCCTCGTCACGAGCGACCTCCTCCAAGAGGCGGAGGCCGACGAGCCGGCCGCCGTCCACGAGGCCCTCGTGGGCGAGCTCGCCGGATCGCCGGCCGGCCTCGTCATCGTCAACCTCGAGGACTGCTGGGGGGAGCTCGACCCCCAGAACGTGCCGGGCAGGACCGACCACGCCAACTTCTGCCGGCCGCTCGCCCGCTCTCTGGAGGAGATCGAGGCCGACGCCCGGGTCGAGAGCACCCTCCGGCGCGTGGATCGCACCCGGCGGCACCTGGACGCCCTCGACGAGGCGGGGCGATAGGCCGTGGACGAGCCGGGTACACCATCGAGGATGCCCCGCCAGCGCCACCGCGCCGCTCCGGTGATCGGGCCGAGCGACCTCTTCCTGTTCAACGAGGGGCGCCTCTTCCAGGCCTACGAGCGCCTCGGCGCCCACCTCGCCGGCGACCGGACGAGCTTCGCCCTCTGGGCGCCGAACGCGAGGGAGGTCTCGGTCGTCCACGACCACAACGGCTGGGAGCCCGGCCTCGACCTGCTGGAGCCGGTCGGGAGCTCGGGCGTCTTCGCGGGCGAGCTGCCCGGCCTTCCCGCCGGCACCCGCTACAAGTACCGCGTCGTGCCCGCCTCGGGCCGGCCCCGCGACAAGGCGGACCCCTTCGCCTTCGCCGGCGAGCAGCCGCCGCTCACCGCATCGGTCGTGGCGGACCTCTCCTATGAGTGGCAGGACGCCGCCTGGATGGCCGCCCGCCAGCACCGACAAGGCCCCGCAGCCCCGATCGCCGTCTACGAGGTGCACCTCGGATCGTGGCGGCGCAGGCCGGACGGCACCTCCTACGGCTACCGCGAGCTCGCCCCGCTGCTGGCCGACCACGTCGAGGCGCACGGCTTCACCCACGTCGAGCTGCTGCCGGTGATGGAGCACCCCTACTACGGCTCGTGGGGGTACCAGACGACGGGCTTCTTCTCCCCGAGCGCCCGCTACGGCTCGCCGGTCGACTTCATGGCCTTCGTCGACCACCTCCACTCGAGGGGCATCGGCGTCATCCTCGACTGGGTGCCGTCGCACTTCGCGACCGACGAGTTCTCCCTCGGCGACTTCGACGGCACCCGGCTGTACGAGCACGAGGACCCCCGCCAGCGCACCCACCCGGACTGGGGCAGCTACGAGTTCAACTACTCCCGCCACGAGGTGCGCTCCTTCCTCGTCTCGAGCGCCTGGTTCTGGTGCGACCGCTACCACGCCGACGGCCTGCGGGTCGACGCCGTCGCCTCCATGCTCTACCTCGACTACTCCCGCAAGCCCGGCGGGTTTGTCCCCAACCGCTACGGCGGGAGGGAGAACCTCGACGCCGTCGACTTCCTCCGGGTGCTGAACGACTCGCTCCACGAGCGCTTCCCCGGCGTGCTCACCGTCGCCGAGGAGTCGACCGCCTGGCCCGGTGTCACCCGCCCGAGCGCCGAGGGCGGCCTCGGCTTCTCGATGAAGTGGGACATGGGCTGGATGCACGACACCCTCCAGCACCTCGCCCGCGACCCGCTCCACCGCCACTTCCACTACGGCGAGCTGACCTTCCGCGGCCTGTACGCCTTCACCGAGCGCTTCCAGCTGCCCTTGAGCCACGACGAGGTCGTCCACGGCAAGGGGTCGCTGGCGGCCAAGATGCCGGGCGACGACTGGCAGCGGCGGGCGAACCTGCGGCTGCTGCTCGCCATGCAGACCCTCCAGCCCGGCAAGTCCCTCCTGTTCATGGGCGCCGAGCTCGCCACCTGGCACGAGTGGTCGCACGAGGGCGAGCTCGAGTGGTCGCTCCTCGAGCACCCCGACCACGCCGGGGTCGCCCGGTTCGTCGCCGACCTGAACGGCGCCTACCGCCGGCTCGAGCCGCTGCATGCCACCGACTTCGCGCCGGAGGCCTTCTCCTGGGTCGTCGCCGACGACACCGCCAACGACGTCCTCGCCTGGCTGCGCTACGGCCAGGGTGGCGCCGTCCTCGTCGTCGTGAACCTCACCCCGGTGCCCCGTGAGGGCTACCGCATCGGCGTGCCGACGCCCGGGCAGTGGC
>JAJZZB010000112.1 GCA_021797795.1 Actinomycetes bacterium
GCTCGTCGGTCTCGTGCTCGCCGGCGCCGGTCCCGGGACGGCGGTGTACGACAACCTCGTCGAAGCCAACACCTTCGTCCAGAACGGTCTCGGGGGGGTCACGCTGCACGACCACGCCCCCGGCCAGTACATGGACGGCAACGCCATCATCGGGAACACCTTCTCGGGCAACGACACCGTCGGTGGCAACGGCGCTCCAGGAGATGCCAGCACCTTCGGCGCGTCCGGTGGCGGCCTGCACAAGTCGGCCGATGTCATCATCTTCAGCGGCTACGACACGGTCCTGTGGACCGTCATCAGCGGCAACCGCTTCGCCAACGCCTACTACGGGATCTGGACCTACAAGGCGCCGAGCATCCTGTCGATGAACTCCTTCGAGAAGACGATCACCCATTGGGTGTCCCAGTCGCCGCCGCCGGCCAAGGTGACGATCAAGGGACCGAAGTCGGCCAAGGTGGGAGCTGCCATCATCCTCTCGGGCATGGCTCAGCCCGGCCAGAAGGTGCGCCTCTACCGGGTCATCGGCTCGACCCACCGCTGGCTCGCCGTCACCATGGCGAGTGCCACGGGCGCCTGGAAGCTGAAGGTCACCCTCGCCAAGGCCGGCGAGGTGTTCCAGGCGTTCTCCTACGGCCAGCGCTCGCACTGGCTCACGGTGAAGTAGCCGGCCTCCTCAGAGGCTCGGAGCGGGGCGGGTCTGATGGCCCACCCCGCTCCCTTCCCTCAAGCGGCCGCGAGGCGGCCGGCCGGGTGCCGAGCAGAGCCGGCCCGCGGGTGCTATGCAACGGGGAAGACTCCCGGTACGGGACCGACAGGACGAAGCAAGGGGCGAGATGCAGACACCGGCTACGTTCCACTATGAGCGAGCGGGCAGCGTGGAGGAGGCGATCTCCCTGCTCGAGCGCCACGGGCCCGAGACCCGGCTCCTCGCCGGCGGCCACAGCCTGCTCCCCATGATGAAGATCCGCCTCGCCAGCCCCGGGACCCTCGTCGACATCAACGGCCTCGCCGAGCTCGACTACATCCGTCTCGAGGGAGACGAGATCGCGATCGGCGCCCTCACCCGCCACACCGGCGTGCTCGACTCGGCCGTCCTGGCCGAGCACTACCGGATCTTCGCGGAGGCCGAGCGGGTGATCGCCGACCCCCTCGTCCGCAACCGGGGGACCGTCGGAGGCTCGCTCTGCCAGGCGGACCCGGCCGAGGACCTCTCGGCCGTCTTCTCGGCGCTGCGGGCCGACCTCGTCGTCGCCTCGGCCTCGGGGAGGCGCAGTGTGCCGGTGCGGGAGTTCCACCTCGGGCCGTACGAGACCGTGGTCGGCGAGAACGAGATCCTGATCGAGGCCCGGGTGCCCGTCCGCCCCGGCGCCGGCAGCGCCTACGAGAAGGTCGAGCGGCGAGCCGGCGACTGGGCGGTGGCCGCCACCGGCGCCTTCGTCCAGCTACGGGACGGCCTCGCCGTCGACGTCGGCATCGGGCTCTCGGCGGTCGGGGCCGACCACCACAGCTGCGCCGAGGCCGAGGAGCAGCTCCGCGGCAGGGAGCTGACGCCGGATGCCATCGCGGCGGCGGCCGCCACCTGCCGCGACCGCTGCCACCCGACCGCAGACCAGCGCGGGCCGGTCGACTACAAGCGGCACCTCGTCGAGGTGCTGGTCACCCGGGCCCTCACGAGGGCCCTCGAGCGCGCCCGAGGGGAAGAGGCCTGATGCAGGTCACCATCACCGTCAACGGCACCGAGACGAGGGCCGAGGTCGAGCCCCGGCTGCTGCTCGTCCACTACCTGCGCAACGTCCTCGGCCTGCGCGGCACGCACTGGGGCTGCGACACCTCGAACTGCGGCGCCTGCACCGTCTGGCTGGACGGGGTGCCCGTGAAGAGCTGCACCACCCTCGCCGCCCAGGCCGACGGGCACGCCGTGCGGACCGTGGAGGACCTCGACTCGGGCGGCGAGCTCGACCCCCTCCAGCAGGCCTTCATGGAAGAGCACGGCCTGCAGTGCGGCTTTTGCACCCCGGGGATGCTGATGACACTCCGGGCGCTGCTCGATCGGGACCCGGACCCGGACGAGGCGACCATCCGCGAGGCGATCTCCGGCAACCTCTGCCGCTGCACCGGCTACGAGAACATCGTGCGTGCCGCCCGGCACGCCGCCGCCCACCCGACCACGGCTCCAGAGGAGATCTCCGCATGACCGCCACGGAGGTTCCCGTCCCGACCAGCCCGGCAGGCAACCCCATCGGGTTCGGCCGCATGCTCCGCAAGGAGGACGCCCGCTTCCTCCGCGGCCAGGGCCACTACATCGACGACGTCCAGCTCCCCGGGATGCTGCACGCGGCGATCCTGCGCAGCTCGTACGCGCATGCCCGCATCACGGGCATCGACACGAGCGCGGCGGAGGCCCACCCGAAGGTGAAAGCCGTCATCACCGGTGCCACCCTCGAAGGGCTCAACCTCGCCTGGATGCCGACCCTCTCCGGCGACGTCCAGTCCGTCCTCGCCACCGACAAGGTCCGCTTCCAGGGCCAGGAGGTGGCCTTCGTCATCGCCGAGGACGAATACTCGGCCCGCGACGCCCTCGAGCTGATCGAGGTCGACTACGAGCCCCTCCCCGCCGTGGTCGACGCCCGCAAGGCGCTCGAGCCCGACGCCCCCGTCATCCGGGACGACCTCGAGGGCCGCACCGACAACCGCATCTACGACTGGGAGGCGGGAGACAAGGCCGCCTGCGACGAGGTCTTCGCCGGGGCGGAGGTCGTCGTTGCCGAGGACATGCTCTACCCCCGGGTCCACCCGGCCCCGATGGAGACCTGCGGCTCGGTCGCCCACATGGACAAGGTCACGGGCAAGCTGACCGTCTGGACGACCACCCAGGCACCGCATGCCCACCGGACCCTGTACGCCATCGTGGCCGGCCTGCCCGAGCACAAGATCCAGATCATCTCGCCCGACATCGGCGGCGGCTTCGGCAACAAGGTGGGCATCTACCCGGGCTACGTCTGCGCCGTCGTCGGCTCGATCGTCACCGGGGCGCCGGTCAAGTGGATCGAGGACCGGTCCGAGAACCTGATGTCGACCTCCTTCGCCCGGGACTACCACATGCACGGCGAGATCGCCTCCACGCGGGAGGGCAAGATCCTCGGCCTCAGGGTCGACGTGCTGGCGGACCACGGCGCATTCAACGGGGTTGCCCAGCCGACGAAGTACCCGGCAGGCTTCTTCCACATCTTCACCGGGTCGTACGACTACCCGGCAGCCCACTGCCACGTCCGGGCCGTCTACACCAACAAGGCACCGGGCGGCGTCGCCTACGCCTGCTCGTTCCGCATCACCGAGGCCGTCTACCTCGTCGAGCGCATGGTGAACTGCCTCGCCGACGAGCTCGGCATGGACCCGGCCGAGCTCAGGATGAAGAACCTGCTCCGGCCCGAGCAGTTCCCCTACACGACGCCGACCGGCTGGGAGTACGACTCGGGCAACTACCCCGCCGCCCTCGAGGAGGCGATGCGCATCGCCGGCTACGAGGAGCTGCGGCGGGAGCAGGCCGAGCGCCGCGCCGACCCCGCCGGCAAGCCGCTCATGGGGATCGGCATCTCCTTTTTCACCGAGGGGGTCGGGGCCGGGCCCCGCAAGCACATGGACATCCTCGGCCTCGGCATGGCCGACGGCTGCGAGCTGAGGGTCCACCCGACGGGCAAGGCGCAGCTCCGGCTCTCGGTCCAGACCCAGGGCCAGGGCCACGAGACGACCTTCGCCCAGATCGTCTCGCACGAGCTCGGCATCCCGCCCGAGGACATCGAGGTCATCCACGGCGACACGGACAACACGCCCTTCGGGCTCGGCACCTACGGCTCCCGCTCGACCCCGGTCTCGGGGGCGGCCGCCGCCGTCGCCGCCCAGCGGGTGCGGGAGAAGGCCAGGATCATCGCGGCGACGGCCCTCGAGTGCTCACCGGACGACCTCGAGTGGGAGCTCGGCCGTTGGCAGGTGAAGGGCGACCCCGAGCAGGGCAAGACCATCCCCGAGATCGCCTTCGCCTCCCACGGCAACCTCGAGCTGCCAGAGGGTGTGGAGGGCCACCTCGACGCCTCGGTCGTCTACAACCCGCCGAACCTCACCTACCCCTTCGGCGCCTACATCTGCGTGGTCGACGTCGACCCCGAGACGGGCGAGGTGAAGGTCCGCCGCTTCATCGCCGTCGACGACTGCGGGCCGCGGATCAACCCGATGATCGTCGAGGGCCAGATCCACGGCGGCCTCGCCGACGGCATCGGGATGGCCCTCATGGAGGCGATCGCCTTCGACCCCGAGGGCAACAACCTCGGCGGCTCGTTCATGGACTACCTGCTGCCGACATCGCTCGAGTGCCCGAGCTACGAGCTCGGCATGACGGTCACGCCCTCGCCGCACCACCCGATCGGTGCCAAGGGCGTGGGCGAGTCCGCCACCGTCGGCTCGCCGCCGGCCGTGGTGAACGCCGTCCTCGACGCCCTGGAGATCCGCCAGGCGGACATGCCGTTCACACCCGCCGTCGTCTGGCGGGCCATGCAGGGCCGCCCGCTGCGCACCGACCTCGCCATCGAGTAGCCGTGCTGCGCGAGGACCTCACCGCCCGCTCCCTCGAGCTTCGGGCCGCTCGCGTCCCCTTCGTCCACGCCCGGGTGACCCTCGCCGAGGCGCCCACCTCGGCCAAGCCGGGCGACGAGGCGATCGTCCTCGCCGACGGCTCGATCGAGGGCTTCGTCGGCGGAGCGTGCGCCGAGACGACCGTCCGCGAGTCGTCGCTCGGCGTCCTCGCGACCGGCGAGCCAGTCGTCCTCCGCATCACGCCCGAGCCCGAGCCCACCCAGCCCGGCAAGGCTGTCGTGCACAATCCCTGCCTGTCGGGAGGGACCCTCGAGGTCTTCCTCGAGCCGGTCGTGCCTCCGCCCCTCGTCGTCGTGGTCGGCGGGGCGCCCATCGCCCGGGCGCTGGCGTCGGTCGGAGCCGGGCTCGCCTGGGCGGTCGAGCGCTACGACGGGAGCGTGCCACCCGACGCCGCCGCCCTCGTGGTCGCCTCGCACGGCCGGGGCGAGGAGGAGGCGCTCGTGGCGGCGCTCGAGACGGGCGTCCCCTACGTCGGCCTCGTCGCCAGCCGGCGGCGGGGCACAGCCGTGGTCGAGAGCCTCGACCTCCCGCCCGAGCTGCGGGCCCGCGTCCACACGCCGGCCGGCCTCGACCTCGGCGCCCGGACACCGGGCGAGGTCGCCCTGTCGATCCTCGCCGAGATCGTCCAGTCGAGAGGCGACCGTCCGATCGTCGCACCGGCGGCCGGGCGGGCCGCCCCGCCCGCCGGGCGCAGCATCGACCCGGTCTGCGGGATGACGGTCTTCCACGAGGAGGGCGGCCTCGTCGTCGAGCACGCCGGCCGGGAGGTGTGGTTCTGTGGGCGGGGATGCCGCGACGCCTTCGTGGCCGACCCTGCCGCCTACGCCTCCTAGACCCTCACCTGTGACGTCGCTCGAGGAGCTGGTCTCCTCACCAGAGACCCTGCGTCGCCGTCTCGAGGGGACGGGCTACCTCGCCGACGACGGCATCGCGACCGCCCTCTTCTGCGCCGTGCGCCTCCCCCAGCCACTGCTCCTCGAGGGCGAGGCGGGCGTCGGCAAGACCGAGGCCGCCAAGGCTCTCGCCGAGGTGCTCGAGACGCCGCTCGTGCGCCTGCAGTGCTACGAGGGGATCGATGCCGCCGAGGCGCTCTATGAGTGGGACTTCCCCCGCCAGCTCCTTGCCATCCGTCTGGCCGAGGCCGGTGGTGAAGCCCTCGGGACCGGCGACCTGTTCAGCCGCGACTATCTCATCGCCCGCCCGCTCCTCCGGGCGGCCGAGCACCCCGGGCCGCGTCCGGCCGTTCTCCTCGTCGACGAGATCGACCGGGCCGACGACGAGTTCGAGGCGTTCCTCCTCGAGCTGCTCGCCGAGTCGACCGTCACGATCCCCGAGCTCGGCACCCTCCGGGCCACCCACCCGCCGATCGTCGTCCTCACCTCCAACCGCACACGCGACCTGCACGACGCCTTGAAGCGCCGCTGCCTCTACCACTGGATCGACTACCCCGACATCGAGCGGACTGCCGAGATCATCCGCCGGCGGGTCCCTGCCGGGCGGGCGTCGCTCGCCGAGCAGGTGGCGGCGGCCGTCGCCCGGCTGCGCACGCTGGACGTCCAGAAGCCGCCGGGGGTGGCCGAGGCGATCGACTGGGCACACGCCCTCGGCCTGCTCGGCGTCGAGCGGCTCGACGGGCCTGCCGTCCTCGCCACGTCCGGGTCGGTCCTCAAGTACCGGGAGGACCTCGGGGCGGTGGCCGAGCGGGGGGCTGCGTGGGTGGCAGGCGAGTGACCGGGAGGAAGCCCGACCTCGCCGAGGTCGTCTCCCGCCTCGCCTGGCTGCTGCACGCCGCCGGTGTTCCGGTCACGGCGGAGCGGGCCGGCCGGTTGGCGACGGCGCTCGCCCTCCACCCACCCGCCTCCCGTTCGGAGCTGTACTGGCTCTCGCGCGTGACGCTCGTGTACTCGAGCGAGGGCCTCGACGCCTTCGAGCGGGTCTTCGCCCAGGTGTTCGCCGGCATGGTCGACGAGGCCGACTGGAGGGGCCAGGACTCGACCGGCGCCTCCTCCACGCGCCGCATCGGCCCGCCGCCGCCTTCCCGGCGGGGGCCGGGGGCGCCGGCTCGCCCGGCCGGCGCGCCCCGGGACGCGCCGGCTCTCCCCGGCCCGGACGGGGACGGCGAGCTCGGGGGCGAGGCTTCGCTGCTCGCCGCCTCCAGCCGCGACGAGCGCCTCCGCCACAAGGACTTCGCCGCCCTCGACGAGGAGGAGCTGGCGGCGCTTCGCACCCTCGCCGGCCGGCTCCCGGCCGTCCGCCCCCTCCGCCGGGGCCGCCGCCGGCGGAGGCACCGCCGGGGGGACGAGGCCGACCTGCGGGCCACGTTGCGGCGCGCCCGGCGGACCGGCGGGCAGCCGGTCCGGACCGTCCGCACGGCGCGCCGCACCCGTCCGCGCCGGCTCGTCCTGCTCTGCGACGTCTCCGGGTCGATGGAGCCCTACTCCCGCGCCTACCTGCAGCTGCTGCTCGGCGGCGTGGCGGGAGCCAAGGCCGAGGCCTTCGTCTTCGCCACCCGCCTCACCCGCCTCACCCGGGTCCTCGGGGGCCGCCCCGATGCTGCCCTCGAGCGTGCTGGCCGAGCGGCTCCCGACTGGTCCGGCGGCACCCGCCTCGGCGAGGCCGTGAAGGCCTTCAACGACGGTCACGGCCGCCGGGGGATGGCGCGGGGCGCCGTCGTGGTGATCATCTCGGACGGCTGGGACCGGGGGGACTCGATGTTGCTCGGGAGGGAGATGGAGCGCCTGCGCCGGCTCGCCCACAAGGTGGTCTGGGTCAACCCGCGAAAGGCGAGGCCGGGCTACGCCCCGCTGACGGGGGGCATGTCGGCCGCCCTGCCCCACGTCGACGTCTTCGTCTCGGGCCACAACCTTGCCGCCTTCGACGAGATGCTCGCCGCCGTCGCCGGCTGAGACCCGAGGAGCCGATCCGATCCGGTCCGCCGCGGCCGGTGCCTCAGCTGAGGGCGAGGTGGCCTTCGACGCGGTCCAGCGCGCCGGCCCAGCCTCCACCTCGCCCGGAGTGGCGCTTCGTCGAGCCTGCGGCGCGACCTCGGAGATGCGAGCGCCGGTCGACGAGCTCAGGCTGGGGCACGACGCGCCACCGGCACGGGCGACGCCATCTGGACGGGCGGGAGTGGCGTGCTCACGACGGGGACGACGACCTGCCGGATCACCGACCCCGAGGTCGTGGCGGTGCTCGGCTGCTCGGCGCCGACGAGCTTGTGGGAGTTGCTCAGGAACGCGCCGGCGCTTGCCGGACCCGGCGCCGGCTGACGCTCGCCGTCACGGGCAGCCCGGCTCGTAGCTCTCGAGGGGGTGGTGCTCCCGGACGTACTCGGCGAAGAGCGGGACGGTGAAGTCGACCTGCCCGCGCCGCGGCGCCCAGATCAGCCCCTTCTGGATGAGGTTGTCGCGGTGGGGCGAGGTCTGGCGCTGGTTCGTCGCCCCCCAGGTCCGGGCGACCTCGCCGGTGGCGTACGGCGCCCGGCCGAGCGAGGCCATGGCCGAGAGGTACCGCTGCTCGGCGTCGGTGGCGAGGGCGAAGCGGGTCCCGTAGAAGCTGTGCGCCAGCTGCTCTCGGACGAGGTCTCGCACCTCCCCGACGTCGGCGAGCGTGACCGGGGAGACCTCCGCCGCGTTCCAGAGCTCGCGCCCGTACTCCTGCAGGAAGTAGGGATAGCCGGCGGCGAGGCGGACGACCTCCTCGGCGGCCGCCTGCTCGAACTCGACCCCGAGGGTGGCGGCGGGCTTCACGAGAGCCACCCGGGCCTCCACGTCGCGCAGCCGTCCGAGCGGTCGGTACTGGAAGAGGCGGTCGGCGTAGGGCTTGGCGGCCATCAGCCGGACCTGGAGGTCGGGGAGCCCGGCGCCGACGAGGGCGACCGGGAGCGCTTCCCGGCTGATCGCCTGGAAGGCCATCGAGATGGCCGCCAGCGAGGGAGCGTCGAGGTTGTGCATCTCGTCGAGGAGGAACAGCGCCCCGCTGCCGGCGCTGTTCGCCGTCTCGCCGATCTCCCTCAGCAGCTCGACGAGGTCCTGCTCGGGGTCTCCGGAGTCGGCGGTGCCGGTGGCGGCGTCGACGTCGAGCTTCAGCTGCACGCCGCCGGGGGCAAGGACGCTGAAGGCCTTGACGACGGCGAGCGCCTGCTCGATGCGGTCCCTCATGCGGTAGCGGCGGCTCATCTCCCGCAGCAGGCGCGAGGCCATCTGGGCGAAGGTGGCCCGGAAGTCCGGCTGCGAGCCCACCTCCTGCACATCCGTCGTCGCCCAGCCCGCCTCGGAGGCGAGCAGGTCGAGCTCCATCAACAGCACCGTCTTCCCGACGCCGCGGAGCCCGTAGTAGATGAGGCTGCGCTCGGCACCGCCGGCCGAGCGGGCCTCGATCAGGGAGCTGAAGTCCTCGAGGTCCCGGTCGCGGCCGGCGAGGTAGGGAGGACGACGTCCGGCTCCGGGGGTGTACGGGTTGTCCCGCCGTTGCACGAGCTGCAGCCTAGTCTTTTCTAACGGTAGGTGTCCTCAGCTTAGAATCTCTGGGAAGACAGCTCCGCCTCTCCCTCCCCGTTCTCGCTGTCATGCTCGGCGTCCTCGCCCGAGGACAGGTCCCGGTAGTCGATCCGCTTGGCGAGCTCGGCTCGGCATCGTTGCTCCACCAGGTGGAGGTAGTCGATGCCCGACGGTTTTGGAGGCTGCAGGCCCGGCTCCTCTCGGGCATGAGGGTGCACGTGGCGACCGATGCGCTGGGGCACCGCGTTCCCCATCGGGCGTCCCTGGAAGCGGACCTCGATGTCGGTCATGTCGAAGGGATCGAAGATCAGCTCCACCTGCTCGCCGACGAGTGCGGCCTCGACCTCGTAGACGTGTACGTCGAGATCGCAGCCGTCTTGGTCACCCGCCGCCGCTCTGCCTACATGAAGGGCCTCCTTCAGCTGCTCGGGCCCGGCACCGGCGGCGCCGGGAGCGCGGTGCTGAGAATCCGGGCGGTGACCGCCAACCGCCCATCCGAGGCACCTCAGGAGCTGACCTTGATGTCCGAGCGAACCAGTCAGCGGCTCTCCTGCGTGGCACGCCGAGTCAACGCATGTATGCGGTGCTGCACGTGCTCGCGAGCGCGCCGCATCTCGGCGCTCGGGGAGCTCGGATTACCGGCTACCAGCCGCAACTGTCCTGTCCCCACTAGCTCCCGTAGCTGCGCATACATCTCAAACGAGCCAAAGTCGCCTTCTCTCTCGGCGTCAGCCCACAGTTGAGGATCGTATTCAACAATAAGGACGTTCCCGCCTTCTACGAATTCTGATAAGAGGTTGCGAAGCGCCAGAGAATACAGCGCA
>JAJZZB010000012.1 GCA_021797795.1 Actinomycetes bacterium
CAACAGCGCCCTAGTCAGGCTCCCTCTCGCCTGGCGGGGACGTCCTGGATGTGAAAGTTGTGCTGGGACGCCCGCGACGCCGACGCTTCCTTGGTAGTCCGACCCGTCAGTCGGTGCGCCCTCAAAGAGGCGCTCGCCGGCCCCTTCGACGAGCACCACGCCGAGCATCGCTGACCCACCGCGTGGAGCAGCTGGACGACATCCCGGCCGCAGCGGCGCCGCCACCGGGCCCGGTGCAGGCGATCCCGGCACGGCCCCGCCCGACGAGGTGAGCCCCCTGGACGAGATCACTGGCGTCTCGGTGACGGCCGCTCAGACGATCATCGCCGAAGCGGGTCTCGCCACGGGCCAGTGCCCCGCGGCCGGCCATCTCGTGTCGTGGGCCAAGCTTTCGCCGCCCACCATCCTCCGGCACGCGGAGTCGTTCCGCCAAGACGGGCAAGGCCGATCCCCACTCGAAGCGAGCTCTTGCCGAGACCGCCACGGCCACCGCGAGGAGCGACACGCTTTCCTGGGCGAGCGCTATCGGCACCTCGTGAAGCGCCGCGGGAAGCTCGAGGCGCTCGTTGCCGTCGCTCGCTCGATCCTCGTCATCGTCTGGCACCTTCCCGCCGACCCGACCGCCCGTACCCACGACCTCGGTTCCGACTTCTACACCAAGTCCGTCGACACCCGACGATGCACCCGCAATCTCGTCCACCAACTCGAGGTCCTCGGTCAGCGAGTCACGCTCACCCCGGCGGCCTGGACGCACGATCACAGATCGGGACCTCGTCCAAAGCGGGGCTCTGCCCCGCACCTGGCCCGGCGCGCCCACGTTTGTGCAGGGACTCCGGTCATCTTCGGATCAGGCCGGGAGGTGGCCATAGAGCGGGAAGCCGGCCAGCAGCTCCTTCACGCGGGCGGAGAGCTCGGCCGAACGGGCGCCCGAGCGGTCCTCGAGGGCATCGGCGAGGAGCGACCCGACCTCCTCGAACTCGGCCGAGCGGAACCCGCGGGCCGCCAGGGCGTTGGCGCCGAGCCGGAGCCCCGAGCCGTGCGGGGGCGTGGCCGGGTCGTAGGCGAGCCGCATGGCGTTGGCTGAGATCCCGATCCCGTTCAGCCGCGACAGGGCGGCGTCGGCCTCCTCGCCGGCCGGCGAGAGGTCGACGAGGAGCTGGTGGACGTCCGTGCCGCCCGTCACGACGTCGGCCCCCGTCCGCTCGCGCTCGGCCGCCAGGCGGTCCGCCATCGTGCGGGCACCCCCGAGCGTCGCCTCCATCCGCGCCCGGAAGCCCTCGCTCGAGGCCAGGGCGAAGGTGACCGCCTTGGCGGCGATCACGTGGGGCAGCGGGCCGCCCTGCTCGCCGGGGTAGACGGCGTCGTCGATCCGCGAGGCGAGGCCCGCCCGGCAGAGAATGGCGCCCCCGCGGGCACCGCCGAGGGTCTTGTGGACCGTCATGGTGCAGGCGTCGGCGTAGGGCACCGGGTCGGGATGCAGGCCCGTCGCCACGAGGCCGGCGAAGTGGGCCATGTCGACCACGAGGTAGGCGCCGACGGCGTCGCAGATCTCCCGGAAGCGCCGGAAGTCGATCCAGCGCGGGTAGCACGACCAGCCGGCGAAGACGACCTTCGGCCGGTGGCGCTCGGCGAGCTCGGCCACCTGGTCCATGTCGACGAGGCGGTCCTGCCTGCGCACTCCGTAGGAGGCCGTCGTGTGGAACCGGCCGGCGAAGGTCCCCGACCAGTAGTGCGTCGGGTGCCCCCCGTGCTCGAAGTCCCAGCCGAGGACGGCGTCACCGGGCTCGCACAGGGCGTGCAGGACGGCGATGTTGGCGTTCGAGCCCGAGTAGGGCTGGACGTTGGCGTGCTCGGCGCAGAACAGCGACCTCGCCCGCTCGATGGCGAGCGACTCGATCTCGTCCACCCACTCGCAGGTGTCGTAGTCCCGGCGGCCAGGAAAGCCGTCGGCGTACTTCGCCGTCAGGATGGAGCCCTGTGCCTCGAGGACCGCCCGGGGCGGGACGCTCTCGGAGGCGACGAGGTCGAGAGTCGTGCGTTGGCGGCGGAGCTCGCCCCTGATCATCCCGGCGAGCTCCGGGTCGACCTCGTCGAGCGGGAGGCCGAACAGGTCGGGGTCGTCCTGCCCGCTCACGGCGCCGGGTGCCTCCGCCGCGGGCGGTACTCGCCGACGAGCTGCACGTCGTAGCCGGCGGCCCTCGTCGCCTCGAGGACCGCCTCGGCGTGCTCGGGATTGCGCGTCTCGAGCACGAGGTGGACGCCGGTCTCGCGCACGTGCAGGTCGTAGCCCTCCCGGAGGTGCTCGGCGGCGACGAGGTTCGCCCCGGTCATGCCGACCACTGCGAGCAGCCTCGCCAGCTGGCCGGGGCGGTCCGAGACGCGGGCGAAGAC
Source organism: Actinomycetes bacterium (assembly GCA_021797795.1). Taxonomy (GTDB): domain Bacteria; phylum Actinomycetota; class Acidimicrobiia; order Acidimicrobiales; family Bog-793; genus JAKACF01. The sequence continues at coordinate 2,392 of JAJZZB010000012.1, forward strand.
GACGAGGCGTCGCCCGGCGTTCGTCTCGTGCCGCCGGATGGCAGGCGCGAGCAGCCCGGTGTCCACGTTGCCGCCCGAGAGCACGAGCGCCGTCGTGCCCTCTGACGGCGTCTCGATCACCCCCGCCAGAAGGGCCGCCACCCCGACCGCCCCGGCACCCTCGACGACGAGCTTGGCGCGCTCGAGGAGGAGCACCATGGCGTCGGCGATGTCGTCCTCCTCCACTGCCACCACCTCGTCGACGAGCCGGCGGACGATCGGGAGGGTGAGGGCTCCGGGTCGCTTGACGGCGATGCCGTCGGCAAGGGTGGCCGCCCCGTCGTGCTCCGGCTCCCTCCCCTCGAGCGCGCGGAGGTACGGGGCGCAGTTGGCCGCCTGGACGGCGACGACCCGCACCTGCGGGCGGAGCGCCTTCACCGCCGTGGCGATGCCCGAGACGAGCCCTCCGCCGCCGAGGGGGACGACGACGAGCCGGAGGTCGTCGATCTCCTCGACCAGCTCGAGCCCGAGGGTCCCCTGCCCGGCGATGACGGCCGGGTCGTCGAAGGGGTGGACGAGCACCTCGCCGGTCGACTCCGCCCGGCTGGCGGCCATGGCGAGGCACTCCTCGATCGCCTCGCCCCCGAGGTGGACCGTCGCGCCATAGGCCTCCGTGGCTTCGGCCTTGGAGATGGAGGCGTCGGCGGGCATGAAGACGTGGCAGCTCACACCCGCCTGGCGGGCACCGAAGGCGGCCGCCTGGGCGTGGTTGCCGGCCGAGGCGACGACGATGCCGCGCGACGCCTCCTCGCCGAGGGCGGCGAGCTTCGCCGAGACCCCCCGGATCTTGAACGAGCCCGTCCGCTGCAGGTTCTCGGCCTTGAAGACCACCTTGGCGCCGGGTCCTGCCCGCTCGGTGAGGACCCTCGAGTTGAAAAGCGGCGTGCGCACCGCCACCTTCTCGACCGCCCGCCGTGCCCGCTCGATGTCCTCGAGCCCGGCGACCTCGTCCACCTGGCGCCGGCTCAGCCGAGCGACCGGACGATCTCGACCATCAGCTCGCCTGCCTCGGTCGGGTTCCTCGCCACCGTCACCCCCGCCTCGGCGAGGGCGTCCATCTTCGCCTGGGCCGTCCCCCTCGAGCCCGAGACGATGGCACCGGCATGCCCCATCTTGCGCCCCGGGGGGGCCGTCTGCCCGGCGATGTAGGCGACGACGGGCTTGGACATCTTCGTCTTGATGTACTCGGCCGCCAGCTCCTCGGCCTCCCCGCCGATTTCTCCGATCATCATGACGGCGCGGGTCTCCGGGTCTGCCTCGAAGGCCTCGAGGACGTCGACGAAGGTCGTCCCCGGGACCGGGTCGCCGCCGATGCCGACGCAGGTCGTCTGGCCGACGCCCTGCTGGGAGAGCTCGTGCAGCGCCTGGTAGGTGAGCGTGCCCGACCGGCTGACGATCCCGACCGGCCCGCCAGCGAGCGCGATGTCGCCCGAGGTGATGCCGATGTTGCACTTGCCCGGCGAGATGATGCCCGGGCAGTTCGGCCCGATCAGCCGCGTGGCCGGGAAGTCGCGCCGGAGCCGGGCGGCCACGTGGGCCTCGTCCTTGGCGGGGATGTGCTCGGTGATGCAGACGACGAGGCCGACGCCGGCCTCGGCAGCCTGCAGAATTGCGGCGGGCGCCGCCTTCGGGGGGACGGCGACGAAGGTGGCGTCAACGCCCTCGCGCTCGACCGCCTCGGCGACGCTGTCGTAGACGGGGACGCCCTCGACGTCGGTCCCGCCCTTGCCGGGCGTCACGCCGGCGACGATCCTGGTCCCGTAGGCCCTGTTGCGCAGACCGTGGAAGCGGCCCTGGCTGCCGGTGAGGCCCTGGACCGCCACCTTGGTGGTCTCGTCGACGAAGATGCTCATGACCGGCCTCCGACCGTCTCGGTGCCGAGCCCGGCGGCTGCCACCTCGACCGCCCGGCGGGCGGCGGAGAGCATCGTGGGCTCGCTGATGATCTTGTCCGAGGAGCGCCCGGCGATGATCTCGCGGGCCTCCTTCGCGTTGGTGCCGTCGAGGCGCAGCACGATGGGCGAGGACAGCTCGACCCGGTCGAGCGCCGTGAGTATGCCGCGGGCGACCTCGTCGCAGCGGACGATCCCGCCGAAGATGTTGACGAGGATCGCCCGCACCTTTGCATCGGAGTTGATGACCTCGAGGGCGGCGGCCATCACGTCGGCGTTCGCCCCTCCCCCGATGTCGAGGAAGTTGGCGGCCGAGCCACCCACCTGGTTCACGACGTCGAGCGTGCTCATTGCGAGGCCGGCACCGTTGGCGATGATCCCGACCGTCCCGTCGAGCCCGATGTAGTTGAGGCCGCGCTCCTTGGCACGGCGCTCACGCTCGTCGATCTCGCCGGTGCCCTCGAACTCCTGCCACTCGGGGTGCCGGAAGGCGGCGTCATCGTCGAGGGTCACCTTGGCGTCGAGAGCGTGCACCCGGTGCTCGACGCTGAGCACGAGCGGGTTGATCTCGACGAGGTCGGCGTCGCCCTCGACGTAGCAGCGGTACAGGTTCACGAGCACCTCGGCGGCCCCGTCGAGGGCCTCGGGATCGAGCCCCGCCTCCTCGGCGAGCGCCCGGGCATCGGCGAGCGACAGGCCGTCGAGGGGGTTGACGTGACGGCGGGCGATCGCCTCCGGCGCCTCGTCGGCCACCTGCTCGATGTCGACACCGCCCCGGGCGGAGACCATGGCCAGGTGGAGCTTGGCCGCCCGGTCGAGGGTGAAGCTCGCGTAGTACTCCTTCTCGATGTCGGTGGCGTGCTCGATCCACAGCCGCCGGACGACGTGGCCCTTGATGTCGAGGCCGAGGATGTTGCCGGCGTGCACCTCGACCTCGGGCCGGTCGGCGGCCAGCTTCACACCTCCCGCCTTGCCCCGCCCGCCGACTTGCACCTGCGCCTTCACGACGACCGGGTAGCCGATGCGCTCGGCCGCCGCCACCGCCTCCTCGACGGTGTCGGCGACCTCGCCCGGCGAGATCGGAATTCCGTAGCGGGCGAAGTACTGCTTGCCCTGGTACTCGAACAGGTCCACCTCGAGCCTTTCTCCTCGTTCCAGCTGAAGACGGTGCCGCCGGCTAGGTCGTGCCCGCGCGGAGCTCCCGCTCGTCGAGCGTCGTCTCGAGCCAGCCGGAGATCTCGGGCAGCGGCGTGCCGGGCGTGAAGACCGCCGCCACCCCGGCGCGCTTCAGGACGTCGATGTCGGCGTCGGGGATGATGCCCCCGCACATGACGACGACGTCGTCCAGACCCTCGCCACGCAGCAGCTCGACCACCTTTGGGACGAGCGTCAGGTGGGCACCCGAGAGGAGGGAGAGCCCGACGGCGTCGGCGTCCTCCTGGACGGCGGCCTGGACAACCTGCTCGGGGGTCTGGTGGAGCCCGGTGTAGATGACCTCGAAGCCGGCGTCGCGCAGCGCTCTCGCGATCACCTTGGCCCCGCGGTCGTGCCCGTCGAGGCCCGGCTTCGCGACGACGACTCGGTAGCGGCGTTCCATCCCGTGCCGGATGCTACCGACCACGCACGATCGGCCACGAATCGGGCTGCGCACAATCCCGGCCGGCGGCGGCCGCGATGAGTACGATGCGGCTCGATGCGGGGCACGGTGGGTGCGCGGGCGTGGTGGCTCTCGCCGAGCGCGGGCGCACTGGCCGCCCTCCCGCCGGTCGTCCTCGCCATCTTCATCTGCGCCCATCAGCTCACCTTGCACGGGGTGCTCCACGGCGTGGTCCTGAACAGCGAGGCCCAGAACCTCGGCTCGTCCATCGCCATCACCCGCGGGGCGCTCCCCTACTCCAACTTCGCGCTCGCCCAGCCGCCCGGCATGCCGGTGCTGCTGCTCCCGTTGGCGTGGATCTCGCACGCCGTCGCGCCGAGCATCGTGCTCCCGCTCGCACGGGGGCTCACCGCCATCGCCACGGTCGTGGCGGTCTTCCTCGCCGGCATGGCGGCGCGGGCCTACGGCGCCCCCGCTGCGCTGCTCGCCGGCGTCTTCACCGCCACCTACACATCCGGCTTCCTCTCCACCGGCGGGGTCACACTCGGACCGTGGATCCTTGCGTTCACCCTCATCGGGATCTGCCTCGCCTTCAAGGAGGGCGAGCTGACCGAGGGGGGCCGCCTGCTCGCCGCCGGGCTGTTCCTCGGCTTCGCCTGCACGATCAAGCCATGGGCCGTGATCCCGGCGGTGCTGCTCCTCGCCGGCACCCTCACCATGCTGCGCGAGGCGCGCTCTCGCCTGGTGCCGGCGGCGGGAGGCATGGCGATCGGGATCGTCGTGCCCTGCCTCGTGTTCTTCCTGGCCGGGCCGAGCGACTTCATCCACCAGGTGGTGCTGGCAGAGCTGCCGGGCCACGGCACCGCCACGGCCGGCTCCAAGCTCGCCACCGTGCTCGGGCTGGGCGGTGCGGCCGGCATCCCGCACCCGGCGGGAGCGGCGCTCGGCATCGGCTTCGCCGTCATGGCCGTCGTCTTCCTCACCGCCGTGTGGGGCTTCTCGAGCTCGTCGGTCTACGACTGGTTCCTCGCGCTCACGACCGTGGGGGTCATCGCCGTCGTCTTCCTCCCCGGCGCCATGTCGGTCCAGTACGGCGAGTTCGCCTTCCCCCTCGTCGCCGTCGGGGTCTCGACGACGGCCGGGCGGCTGCTCGGCCTCGTCGCCTCCTCCTGGAGCGGGCGCCGGAACGACTCCCGGAGCAGCATCACCTCCGCCATGGCCGTGCTTGTCCTCGCCTGCGCCGTCGTCGTGGCAGCGGTCGCCGCCCCCGCCGACGGCCGCTTCGCCGCACAGTACGCCGACCACCACGGCGTGCTGCCGCGAGCCGTCATCGACGACGCCATCCCGCCGGGCGCGTGCGCCATCGCCGACAACCCCACGTACCTCATCGACGCCAACCGCTTCGACCAGGGGAGCGGCACCTGCCCCGTCGAGACGGACCCCGCCGGCCTGCTCGCCATCGCCGGCACGGGCGGCACGGCGGCCGCCACCGGGCGCTGGGAGCGGTGGATGAGCCTCTCGCGCTACCTCCTGCTGGCCGACCCGCCCGCTCGTCCACCTCTCGGTGGGGCGCTCGCGGGCTACTTCCACGACCACTACGCCACGGTCACCGTCCGGCTCGACTACGGCGTCTACGTCCGTTCCCGCTGAAGACGGCTCAGCTGCCGGCCGTCACCTTCTTGAGCGGCGTCAGCGCCAGCAGAAAGCGCTTCACCCCCCGCTCGGCGAAGCGGACCTCGGCTCGGGCGTCGTCCCCTGACCCCTCCACGTAGGTGACGACGCCGGCGCCGAAGCGTGCGTGGACGACGGCGTCGCCCGGTCGCAGCCCGAGCGCCTCGGCACCGGTGGACGCCTCGGCGGCGGGCAAGGTGGGTCCGCCAGTGGTGCTCCGCCCGATGGAGGCGTAGCGCTCGGCATAGCTCGAGCGACCCGAGCCGTAGCGGCCGGCGCCGGCCCCGATCACGACTCCCCCGCCGACGTCCTCGAGGAGGTCGTCGGGGATCTCCTTCAGGAACCGGCTCGGTATGGAGTCCTGGTAGGAGCCGAAGAGCAGCCGGCTCCAGGCGTGCGTCAGGTAGAGGCACTCGCGTGCCCGTGTGATCCCGACGTAGCACAACCGGCGCTCCTCTTCGATGTCGTCCGGCTCTGCCAGGGTCTGGTTGTGGGGGAACAGGCCCTCCTCCATCCCGGTGAGGAAGACGGTGTTGAACTCGAGCCCCTTGGCGGCGTGCAGGGTCATGAGCGAGACGGTCGGGCCGTCGTCGATCTCGTCGGCGGCCGCCGCCAGCGTCGTCGTCTCGAGGAAGTCCTCCAGGTTCTCGAACTCCGAGGCGACCGAGACGAGCTCGGACAGGTTCTCGAGGCGTCCCTCGGCCTCGAGGGCCTTGGCGCCGCCGTGGACCGCCTCCGCCTCGAGCATCTGGACGTAACCGGTCCGCTCGAGGAGGTCCTCGACGATCTCGGCCGGGGGACGGGCGGCGACGTTGTCGGCGCCGAGCTGGCCGAGCAGATCGAGGAACGAGCGTATCCCCGAGGCGGCCTTCTGGGAGGCGCCGGCCTCCTCGGCCCGGGCGAGGACGTCGGCGAAGGGGATCCGATGCTCGGCGGCGAAGGCGACGAGCCGGGTGACCGTCGTGTCGCCGACGCCGCGGCGCGGGACGTTCAGGACCCGGCGGAGCGCCACCTCGTCGCCCACGTTCACGACGAGCCTCAGGTAGGCGAGTACGTCGCGGATCTCGCGGCGGTCGTAGAAGCGCGTCCCCCCGATCACCTTGTAGGGGATGCCCCTCGACATGAGGCCCTCTTCGATCGAGCGGCTCTGGGCGTTCGTCCGGTAGAAGACGGCGATCTCGGAGAAGGGCACCCCGCGGCGCGAGAGCGAGTCGATCTCGTCCGCCACGAAGCTCGCCTCCTCCCGGTCCGAACCTGCCCGGAAGCGCTTCACCCGCTCGCCTTCGCCGAGGGCGGACCACAGGTCCTTCGGCTGGCGGAGCAGGTTGTTCGAGATGACGGCGTTGGCCGCGTCGAGGATCCGCTGGGTCGAGCGGTAGTTCTGCTCCAGCAGGATCACCCTCGCGTCCGGGAAGGCGTGCTCGAAGTCGAGGAGGTTGCGCATCTCCGCCCCGCGGAACCGGTAGATGCTCTGGTCGGTGTCGCCGACGACGCAGACGTTGCGGTGGGCCCGGCCGAGCAGCATGACGATCTCGTTCTGGGCGAGGTTGGTGTCCTGGTACTCGTCGACGAGCACCTGGACGAAGCGCTCCTGGTAGCCCTCGAGGACGTCCGGGTGCTCCCTGAACAGCCGCACGGTCCGGACCAGCAGGTCGTCGAAGTCCATGGCGTTCGCCTCGATGAGGCGCCGCTCGTACTCGAGGTAGATCTCCGCCAGGCGCCGCTCGTACAAGGTGGTGGCGCGTGCGTCGTACTGGTCCGGCTCGACGAGCTCGGCCTTGGCCTGGCTGATGGCGCCGGCGACGGCGCGGGCCGGGAAGCGCTTCTGGTCGACGCCCCGGTCGTCCAGGATGTGCTCGATGAGGCGGCGGGAGTCGCCGTCGTCGTAGATCGTGAAGTTCGACCTGTAGCCGATCCGGTCGGCGTTGCGCCGGAGGATCCTCACGCAGGCGGAGTGGAAGGTGGAGACCCACATCCTCGAGGCGTCGTCCCCGACCAGCTCGACCACCCGGTCGCGCATCTCGCCGGCGGCCTTGTTCGTGAAGGTGATGGCGAGGATCCTCCAGGGGGGCGTGCCGTGGGCGACGAGGCGGGCGATCCGGCGGGTGAGGACCCTCGTCTTTCCCGACCCGGCTCCGGCGACGACGACGAGAGGTCCCTCGTCGTGCAGCACCGCCTCCCGCTGGGCCGGGTTCAGCCCCGAGAGCAGCGCCTCGTCGGAGAGACCCCGGGCCTCGTCACCGGCCGGGCGGGCACCGGCAGCACCTGCGAGCGCCGGCAGGGACCCGAAGTCGCCGAACAGGTCCCAGTCGTCGCCTCGTCCTGCACCAGCCATCCGACCGAGGATACCGACACCATCGCCGCCCCTCCCGCTCGAAACGAGCAGACTGGGGCCGGATGGAGGGACAGATCCTGCTCGTCGACGGAACCTCGGCGGCCGCCGACAGAGAGACGGTGCGCCGTGCGCTCCGGCGCGCCGAGCCCTTCTGGCTCGACCTGCCCGGCCTCGACGACGAGGCTCTCGGCCTCCTCGGCGACGACATGGGCGTCCACCCGCTCGCCCTCGAGGACGCCGTCAAGTTCGGCCAGCGGCCGAAGCTCGAGGAGTACGGCAACTACGTCCACCTCGTCGTCCACGGCCCGAAGGACGACGGCTCGGGCACGATCGAAGTGCACTTCTTCTACTGCGAGACCTACCTCATCACCGTCCACCACGACCCGCTCCCCGTCTTCGACACCGTCCGGACGAGGGCCGCCGCGATGCGCCAGCACGGCAAGGCGAGCGGCATCTTCCTCCTCTACCGGGTGGTGGACGCCCTCGTCGACGGCTTCTTCCCCGTCCTCGAGCGCATGGACGACCGGATCGACGAGATGGAGGACGAGATCCTGGCGGACCCGACCGACGCCCAGCTCGCCGCCTTGTTCGAGATGAAGCGCTCCCTCATCACCTTCCGCAAGGTGCTGACGCCCGAGCGCGACCTCATGGCCGGCATCGTGGCGCGGGCGCTCGAGCTGCCCGGGATGACCGAGGAGGCCGAGCGCTACTACCGGGACGTCTACGACCACCTCATCCGCGTGAGCGACCTCGTGGACAGCTACCGGGACCTGTTGAGCGGCGCCGTGGACACCCACCTCTCGGTCGTCTCCAACCGCCTGAACGTCGTCATGAAGCAGCTCGCCATCATCGCGACGATCTTCCTCCCGCTGAGCTTCCTCACGGGCTTCTTCGGGCAGAACTTCGCCTTCCTCGTCAGGCACATCACCTCCCGGACCGCCTTCTTCGGCGTCGGCCTCGGGCTCGAGCTCTTCGCCGTCGTCGCCCTGCTGGCGTTGTTCAAGCGGCGCCGCTGGTTCTGACCGCTCAGCCGGCGAGCAGCCCGGGCAGCGGCCTCGAGTGGACGACGCTCAGGCGCCCTATCGGGCGGGTGAGAGCGACGTAGAGAAGACGGAGGCCCCGCAGCCCCTCGCTGGCGAACAGCGCCGGCTCGACGACGACGGCGGCATCGAACTCGAGCCCCTTTGCCGCCGGGGCGGCGAGCAGGGTCACCGGCCGTGCGAGGCCCTCCCGCTCGAGGAGCCCGACGTCCTCCCGGCGCCCGGCGAGCGACTCGAGGCGGGCGACGAGGTCGCCGGCCGGGGCGACGAGGCCGACGAGGAGCCCGTCAGCGGCGAGGCGGAGCGCCTCGAGGAGGCTCTCGGAGGCGAGCGACTCCTCCGCGACCCTGAGGATCCTCGGCGCGTCCCGGCCCGGGCGGACCGAGCGGGTCGGCCGGACGCCCGGCGCGCTCGCCGCCAACAGGCGCGAGGCGAGATCCAGCACCTGCCCGGGTGCCCGGTAGCCGAGCGTCAGCTCCTCGAGGCGCACCGTGCCAGCCGCGCTCTTCCCGGCGAGGTGGGGGAGGATCTCCTCCCACGAGCGGTAGCCGAAGTCCCCCGTCGCCTGGGCGAGGTCGCCGAGCGCCGTGAGCGAGCCCTTCGGCGCCCGGCGGGCGAGCATCCGCAGCTGCATCGGGGAGAGGTCCTGGACCTCGTCGACGAGGACGTGGCCGTAGGTGCGGGTCTGGCCTTCCAGCAGGAACCTGGCCTCGTCGACGAGCGCCAGGTCCGCTGCGCTCCAGCGGGCGGACCCGAGTGAGGCCGGCCGCGGCCGGCGCAGCGACTCGAGCTCTCCCGCCGTGAGCTCGCTCCCGGCGGCCGCCTCGAGCAGGCCGGGCCGGCCGTACAGCTCGCTCACGAGCTGGTGCGCCGAGATCGACGGCCAGAGCCGGTCCCACACGGCCCGGAACTCGCTCGAGGCCTTGAGCGCGGCCGGGAACCATGCCTCGTCCGCCTCGTAGCGGCGCCGGCTCCTCAGGCGCTCCCGGCAGAGGGCGGCGAGGCGAGCCCCGAAGGCGCTGCGCCCTGTCCGGTAGGGAGCCGGCCGCGAGGCGATCGCCTCGAGGGCGTCGTTCACCGGCTCCGGCTCGAGGGTGAGCACGACATGGCCCGCCTTCAGCTCGACCGGCTCCTCCAGCCGGGAGCCCAGCCGGCCGAGGGCGCGCCGCAGCACCGCCGCCATGCGGGGGTCGCCCTTGGTCCTGGCCGCCAGCGGCCCGTCCTCGGAGCGGACCCGGGTGCGGGGGACGAGGTCGGCGATCGTCACCTGCAGGGCGGCCTCCTCGCCGAGCGAGGGCAGCACCTGGGCGATGTAGCGGAGGAACGCCTTGCTCGGCCCGACGACGAGGACGCCCGAGAGGGCGAGCTCGGGGTGGTGGTAGAGCAGGTAGGCGGCCCGGTGCAGCGCCACCGCCGTCTTGCCCGTCCCCGGGCCGCCCTGGACGACGAGGAGGCCCTCGAGCGGGCTGCGGATGATCTCGTCCTGCTCGGCCTGGATGGTGGCGACGATGTCGAGCATCTCGCCGGTCCGGGCCCGTTCCAGCTCGGCGAGCAGCGCGTCGCCACCCCGCAGGCGCGTCCCTCCGAGGTCGGACCCGCCGCCGGCGAACACGTCGTCCGCCAGGGCGACCACCCTGCGGGAGTCGACGACGATCTGGCGCCGCCGGGAAAGGCCGAGGGACTCGCCGGCCCTCGCCCGGTAGAAGGGCGTCGACACCGGCGCCCGCCAGTCGACCACGAGCACCTCCCCGCCCTCGCTCTCCACGTGGCGCCGCCCGATGTGCCAGCTCGTCCCCGACTCCTCGTCGATCCGCCCGAAGAGCAGGGGCCTCGGGCTCTCGCCGAGGACTGCCACCCGGCGCGAGAGGGCAGCCTCGTAGTCGAGGTCGGGCTTGCCCGCCGCCCGCAGCTCGGCAAGGAGCCCGGCCGCCCGCTCCGCCATGGCGGCGAGGGCCTCGTGCGAGCGCCCGAGGTGGGCCTGCTCGGCGGCGAGCTCCGGGTCCTCCGGTGCCGCGCAGACGTCTCCGGCGCTCATGGCAGGGGAGCCGCCGCGCCGGCGGCAAGAGGCTGGCATTGACTGGATCGCCGCGAGGCAGACGCGCGAATACGCCGAAACATGTCGGCGCACACTACTGACGAAAACGGTGTGGAGCAAGCCACTCGATAGGAGGAAAATGTCCTCCTTCAACGACGTGCGATTGATTCTCAAATTGGACTTACGAGTGGTCACCATAGCGCGATTAAGCCAGCCGTGCAACTCGAGCCGTGCCCGGCACGACACCCCGGCGTCTGGCAGGCTCGAGGGCATGGACCGCCCCGAGGAGTCCCCCGGTGACTGCTACTCCTGCCGCCAGGAGAAGGCCGGGGAGGGCGCACCACTTCGCGAGCGGATCTGGCGGACGGACCACTGGCGGGTCGTTCACAGCTTCAACTCCGCGCTCGAGGGCTGGCTCGTCGCACTCCCCCGCCGTCACGTGACCGCCCTCGCCGCCCTCGACAGCCAGGAGACCGCCGAGCTCGGTCACCTGCTGCGCCGCACGAGCGCGGCGCTCGGCGCCGTCCTCGGCTGCCAGAAGACCTACGTCGTCGAGTTCTCCGAGGCGCCCGGCTTCCATCACCTCCACTTCCATGTGGTCGCCCGCCCTCGCGATCTCGAGGACGCGCTCAAGGGACCCCGAGTCTTCGACTACCTGCGGCGTCCCGCCTCCGAATGGGTCACGCCCGAGCGCCAGGACGAGCTGGCGGCTCAGCTGGCCGCCGAGATGGCGCGGTGAGAGCGTCGCGCCCGGGATGGCTGGCTCTCGACGTCGCGAGCGTCCTCGCCTTCGTCGTCATCGGCCGGGCGGCCCACGAGCGGGGGCTCGCGCTCGCCGGGGTGGCGTCGACGGCGTGGCCCTTCCTCGCCGGGCTGGCTGCCGGCTGGGGCGCTGCACGGGCCTGGCGCGGACCGACCTCGCTCCTGCCGGCGGGCGTGGCCGCCTGGCTCACCTGTGTCGCCCTCGGGATGGTGCTCCGGGTCGTGAGCGGGCAGGGCACGGCCCTCGCCTTCATCCTCGTGTCGCTCGGCTTCCTCGGGGCGACGATGCTCGGATGGCGCCTCGCCCTGCTCGGGCTCTGGCGCCTGCCGGGTGCGGGGCGGCGCGGGACCCTTCCCCACTGAGCCCTGCGGGCCGGGGCCGTCGGTCCGATCCCCTCGCCTCGCCTGGCGGCGCCACCCCCCGACCGGTCCCCTGCGCCCGCTCGAAGGCGCGAGGGCGGGCTGGCGGTGCGATGCGGATCGCCATGGCGACGGTCCCGCTTCGAGCCCCTCGTCATCTCCGATCGAGAGGTCGACGACAAAGTGGGCACACCACGTGGTCCCAGAGGCCCCGTTGTGTGCCCACTTTGGGTGAACGGGCGTCCTCACCCCCGTCGTGGCGCGCCCACGACTGTTGTCATGATGGGCCGGTGGACGCCGAGATCCGCCTGCTGCCCTACGGCGACGAGACGGTGCAACGTCTCGTGCAGGAGATGGCCGACGACCTGGCCGTTCTGTACGGACCTGCCAGCTATCCACCTCAAGATCCGTCGAAGTGGGCGCCGCCCGACGGCGTCATGCTTGTCGTGTACGTCGCGGGCGAGGCCGTTGGCTGCGGTGGGCTCATCCGCCACGATGCACGCAGCGCCGAGCTGAAACGGATGTTCGTGCGCGCCGGGCATCGGCGGCGAGGGCGCGGCCGGCTGATCCTGACGGCGCTGCTCGCCGAGGCGGCCCGGCTCGGCTACGAGCGCGTGGTGCTCGAGACCGGAGTGCCGCAGGAGGCCGCCCGCCAGCTCTACCTGGCCGAAGGGTTCCAAGAGGTCCGGTGCTGGCCGCCGCACGAGTCCGATCCCACGTCGGTGTGCTATGCGCGCTCGCTCGTGACGGCGACCTGAGGCCCGGACAGCTCGGAAAGCCTCAGCCTTGGACAGGCAGGGGGTGCCGGGAGGGGGTGCCCGACGTGGGGTGCCCGACGTGCCGAGGCGGCCGATGCGCCTGCGCTTCGGTTTGCCTCGCGGGTGACACACCCGTTCTGTAGCCTGCGAGCCGATCCGAGACGTGCTGACCGTCCACCGCTCCGAACGTGCCGACTGCCTGGTCGAGGCGCTCGGCGACCTGCTCCTCGACCCGCTCGGGGAACCGATGGCCGCCGAGGTCGTCGCCGTGCCCACGCGGGGGTCGAGCGCTGGCTCACCCAGCGGCTGTCGCACCTGGCCCCTGCTCGCGCTCGTGGACGAGTACCTGGCCGACCCGTTCCTCGCGTCCCTCGCGGCGCACTTCGTAGCGGGATCACCCGAGTCCGAGCACGCCGACGGTGGCAAGGTGCGGCGTTTCGCCACGGTGCGGCGACCAGCCAGCCGGCCCGCAAAAGAGCCGCGAGCGTCTCCTGACTGCTCTTCAGCCACCGCTCACCTCGACCGTGGCCGCGGCCAACTCCACATGTGCAGCGTGCGCACGCTCGCGGAGCGGTGCGGCGCGCAGGCGTTCCGCGATCTCGGCAGCTTCGCCGACCGCGCTCTCGGCGGCGACATGATCGCCGGTGATGAGCAGGTGGTGAGCTTGGTCGAGCCGGGCGTAGGCGAGGTGGCAGGGCGCGGGGATGCGTCGCATCGCGGCGATGGCACGCTCGATCTCTGTAGAGAAAGTTGTCACAGACGGCGAGGCCAGACCAGAAGAGGGTTGAGGCCCGACATCCGGCCGAACGCAGGGCATGACCGATTGATGCTGAGCATGATGCGTCGCGACTGTCGGCGGTGTCGACGCCCAGGTGGCCGTCGCTGTCGGGTTGAGACCCTGTGCACCTTTGAAGGCACCTGAGGCAATGACGAGCAGCCGGCGGTGTACAAAACCGGCACTTCGGATCTGAAGGGGGACCATCCACGCTCTGAGGCGACCGGCCTGCGAGGGTCTCGGGTCTTGTCGACTCGAGGAGAAGCGTGGTGGAGACCGATCCGGCTCGGATGGTGGAGATGCTCGTGGGGCTGCCCGACGTGGACGTCATCGGGATCGAGGAGAAGAGGGACGCCACCGATCCATGTCCGCTCGCGAGGAGCGAGACCGGTTCGTCCTCCTCGACGTGCGGAGCCCGCAGCTTCGCCGCCGGGATCATTCCCACTCGATCGTGCCGGGGGGCTTCGAGGTGACGTCGTAGGTCACCCGGTTGACGCCCTCCACCTCTCCGATGATCCTCGTCGAGATCCGCTCGAGCAGCTCGTAGGGCAGCCGCGCCCAGTCGGCCGTCATGGCGTCCTCGGAGGTGACCGCCCGGATGACGATGGGGTAGGCGTAGGTGCGCTCGTCGCCCATCACGCCGACTGACCGGATCGCCGGCAGGACGGCGAAGTACTGCCACAGCTCCCGCTCGAGCCCCGCCTCGCGGACCTCCTCGAGGACGATCTCGTCGGCCCGGCGGAGGATCTCGACCCGCTCTCGGGTCACCTCCCCGACGATGCGGACCGCCAGGCCGGGGCCGGGGAAGGGCTGGCGCCAGACGAGGTCCTCGGAGAGCCCGAGCTCGACCCCGACAGCTCGGACCTCGTCCTTGAACAGCAGGCGGAGCGGCTCGACGAGCTCGAGGTCCATCTCCTCGGGCAGGCCGCCGACGTTGTGGTGCGACTTGATCGTGGCGGCGGCTTCGGTCCCCGACTCGATGACGTCGGGGTAGAGGGTGCCCTGGACGAGCTGGCGGACGTCGCTGCGCTCGCCGGCCACCTCCTCGAAGATCCGGATGAACAGCTCGCCGATGATCTTGCGCTTCTGCTCGGGGTCGGTGACGCCCTCGAGGGCGGCGAAGAAGCGCTGCTCGGCCTTCACGTGGACGAGGTCGACGTGGAACTGGCGGAGGAAGGCCGACTCGACCTGCTCGCCCTCGCCGGCCCGCATGAGTCCGGTGTCGACGAAGACGCAGGTGAGCTGGTTGCCGACCGCCTTGTGAACGAGGGCGGCGGCGACGGCCGAGTCGACTCCGCCCGACAGTGCGCACAGCACCCGCTCCGAGCCCACCTGCCGGCGGACCGCCTCGACAGAGGTCTCGATCACCGAGGTGTGCGTCCAGGTCGGCAGGCAGTCGCAGACCTCGAACAGGAAGCGCTTCAGCAGCTCCTGGCCCCGGGCGGTGTGGACCACCTCGGGATGGAACTGGACGCCGTAGATCCGCCGCTCCCCGTCCTCCAGGGCCGCCACCGGGACAGCTTCGGTCGCAGCGGTCACCCGGAAGCCGGACGGGGCGCTCACCATCGAGTCCCCGTGGCTCATCCAGACCGTCTCGGTGCCCTGCCAGCCGGCCATCAGCTCGGAGGAGTGCCCGAGCCGGCGGAGGGCGGTCCGCCCGTACTCGCCCGTCCCCGTCCGGGCCACCTGCCCGCCGAGCTGGCGCGTGAGCAGCTGGGCGCCGTAGCAGATGCCGAGGACGGGAACTCCCCGGCCGTAGATCCCGGCGTCGACCTCGGGGGCGTTGTCGGCGTAGACCGACTTCGGCCCTCCCGAGAGGATGATGCCCTTCGGGCTGCGGGCGAGCATCTCCTCGGCCGACGTGCTGGCGGGCACGATCTCGGAGTAGACGTGGGCCTCGCGCACCCGGCGGGCGATCAGCTGGGCGTACTGGGCGCCGAAGTCGACGACGAGGACGGTGTCGAAGCTTCTCGCCATCTCGCCACGCTACTTCGGCCCGGCCGGCCGGATCGCCCGAGGCGGCTCACATCAGGCTCTCCCGCCAGGCGGCGTGCAGCGAGGCGTAGTGCCCGGCTCCCTCGGCGAGCAGGCGTCCCGGCGGCCCGTCCTCGACGACGCGGCCCGCCTCGAGGACGAGGACGCGGTCGGCGATCTCGACGGTCGAGAGGCGGTGGGCGATGATGAGCGAGGTCCTCGAGGCGAGCACCGTCTTCAGCGCCGACTGGACGAGGCGCTCCATCGGGGCATCCAGCGAGGAGCTCGCCTCGTCGAGGATGAGCACGGCCGGGTCGGCGAGGAAGGCGCGGGCGAGCGCCACGAGCTGGCGCTGTCCGGCCGAGAGGCGGGAGCCCGACTTGCCGACGTCGCTCTCGTATCCCGCGCCGAGCCCGGCGGCGAAGGAGTCGACCCCGACGGCGCGGGCGGCGGCGATCACCTGCTCCTCGGTGACCTCCGGCGCACCGAAGGCGATGTTCTCGGCCAGCGTCCCCGAGAAGATGAAGCTCTCCTGGGTCACCATCGCCACCGCCCGGCGCAGGCTCTGGGCGTCGAGGGCCGAGAGCGGGATGCCGTCGATCAGCACCTCGCCGTCGCTCGGGTCGTAGAAGCGGGCGAGCAGCCGGGCGACGGTCGACTTGCCCGCGCCGGTCGCCCCGAGGAGGGCGACGGTCTGGCCGGCCGGGATCTCGAGGTCGAAGCCCGAGAGGATGTCGGGCCCGTCCCGATAGGCGAAGCGCACGCGGTGGAACGAGACGGCCCCCGCAAGCCCCCCGGCGGGCAGGGGCCTGCCGTGGGCGGGCATCGGGACGCCCGGCTCCTCGTCGAGGACGCCCGACAGCTTCTCGAAGCCGGCGGCGGCCGCCTGGAAGGAGTCGTAGAACTGGCTCACCTCGGCCAGCGGCTCGAAGAAGCGGCGGAGGTAGAGGACGAACGAGGCGAGGACGCCGACCTCCATCTGTCCGTCGATCACCCGGAGCCCGCCGTAGAGCAGTACGGCGGCCGTCGTCAGGTTGCCGACGAGGACGATGCCGGGCCAGTAGATCCCGAGCAGGCGGAACGAATGGGTCATCGCCTGGCGGTAGCCCTCCGACAGCTGCTGGAACTGCTCGTCGTTGCGCTCCTGGCGCCGGAAGGCGTGGACGGCCCGGACGCCGCGCAGCGACTCGGTGAAGTGGACGATGACGAGCGCGATGGCGTTGCGCGTCACCCGGTAGGCGGCCGTCGACTCCCTCGTGTACCAGCGCGTGAGGAAGGCGAGGGGGATGAAGCCGACGAGGCAGACGAGCCCGAGCGGCAGGTCGAGCGCGAGCAGGACGATCCCGACGCCGACGACCGACAGGACGGCGTTCACGAGGGTGTCGAGGCCGAGGGTGAACATGCTCTCGATCGACTCGAAGTCCGAGGTGAGCCGGGCGATCATCCGCCCGGTCGTGTAGCGCTCGTGGAAGGCGAGGCTGAGGCGCTGGAAGTGGGCGAAGACCCGCTCGCGCAGCTCGAGCAGGATCTCCTGGCCGACGCGGCCCGAGCCGGCGACGAAGACCCGGTACAAGAGCGCCTGGCCGAAGGCGCACACGACGATGGCGCCGGTGATGGCCCCGATCGGCAGGTAGTCGCCGCGCCGCACCCCCGCGATCCCCTTGTCGATCCCGAGGCCGACGAGGAAGGGGATCGCCATGGCGGCGAGGTTCGAGACGAGGATGGCCACACCGATGACCGTGAGCGGGCGGCGGTGGGGCGCCGCCAGGGAGGCGATGAGCCGGCGGGTGCGCCGGCGGAGCAGCCCGCTCCAGTGGGCCGGGACCTCCTCGACCTCCTCGGCGGCGATCCCGCGCCAGGCGTCCACCGTGCTCACCGGACCGGCCCGGCGTCCTTCGCGACCGCCAGCACCCTCGCGTACTCCGGTCGCTCCATCAGCTCGTGGTGGGTCCCCACGGCCGCCAGCACCCCGTGGTGGAGCAGGGCCACCCGGTCGGCGAGGGCGACCGTCGAGGGCCGGTGGACGACGAGCAGCGCAGTCGTTCCCTGGAGGACCCGCCCGAGCGCCTCCTCGACGAGGGCCTCGGTGTTGACGTCGAGGGCCGAGAGCGGGTCGTCGAGGACGAGCACCGACGGCCGCGCCACGACGGCACGGGCGAGCGCCAGGCGCTGGCGCTGGCCACCCGAGAGCGAGAGGCCCTGCTCGCCGACGCGGGTGTCGAGCCCCCAGGGCAGGTCGTAGACGAAACCGGCCTGGGCGACCGCCAGGGCGTCGGCGATCTCCTGGTCACTCGCCTCCGGGCGGCCGAGGATGACGTTCTCCCGCACGCTCATCGAGAACAGGATCGGCTCCTCGAAGACGACCGAGACGTGGCGGCGGAGCGAGTCGAGCTCGAGATCTCGCACGTCGGCCCCGTCGAGGGTGATCCTGCCGGAGGTGACGTCGTACAGCCGTGCCGGCAGCGCCGCCAGCGTGCTCTTGCCCGAGCCGGTGAGGCCGACGATGGCGACCGTCTCGCCCGGCTCGATGACGAGCTCGACGTCGCGCAGCACGGGGCGGTCGCTGCCGGGGTAGGTGAAGCCCACGTGCTCGAAGCCGAGCCGCCCCTTCGCCCGGCCGAGGGGGACGGCGCCGGGGCGGTCGGCGACCACCTGCGGCGCGTCGAAGATCTCGCAGACGCGGTCGGCGGCCGTGGCGGCCTGCTGCGCCATCGAGAGGATCCAGCCGAGGTCGATGATGGGGAACTGCAGCAGCACGAGCAGCGAGGCAAAGGCGACGAGCGCGCCGATGGAGAGGGAGCCCTTCGCGACAGCGATCCCGCCGACGAGGACGGCGAAGGCCATCGTCAGGTTCGGGACGAGGGTGAGCCACCCCCAAAAGCGGGCGCGGAGCCGGACGAGCTCGAGCGAGGAGAGACGCAGCGTCCTCGCCGAGGTGCCGAAGCGCTCCTGCATGAGGGGAGCTCGCCCGAATGCCTTCACCACCCTCATCCCCGTCGCCGACTCCTCGGTGATGGTGGCGAGGTCGCCCTGCTGGTCCTGGACGCGGCGGGAGACGAGCGAGTACCCAGATCCGAAGCGCTTGGCGAGCCAGATGACCGGGAGGGTCGTCACGAGCACCACGGCGCCGAGCGGCACGTAGGTGGCGAACAGCAACGCCATCACGGCGGCGTACTGGAGGCCGTCGACGATGAAGTAGATCGCCCCGAAGCCGAAGAACCGCCGGATGGTCGAGAGGTCGGTCGTCGCCCTCGACAGCAGCTGACCGGTCTGCCAGCGGTCGTGGAACTCGACCGCCAGGCGCTGCAGCCGTGCGTACAGGTCGTCTCGGATCTGCCGCTCGACGTGCTGGATGGCGACCGCCTGCACCCGTCTGCGGGCGACGATGAGGGCCGCCTCGGCGATGCCGAGGCCGAGGGCGATGAAGAACATCGGCACGAGCGCCGCCCGGTCGTGGTGCCCGATCGGCCCGTCGACGACGGCCTCGAGGACGAGCGGGATGAGGGTGCTGGCGGCCACGGCGGCCACGGCGGCCACGAGCATCACGAGCATCTGGATGCGGTAAGGCCGGACGAAGCCCCGGAGGCGCCACAGCGATGCGTAGGTGGACGCGCCGGTTCCACGTCCGCGCCTCGCCATGGCTGAGACCGTACCGCGGCCGCCGCCGGCTCCCGGACGGTCAGTCACCGGCAAAGAGCACCGCCCGAAGGGCGGGCCGAGCGGGGTCGTCGGAAAGGGGCTGTCCTCGGACCGCCGCGCTCAGCGGCGACAGGTGACCACGTCCGCCTTGTGGAACTCCCTCAAGGTCTCATAGCCGCACATCGCCATGGCGGCCCGCAGCGCGCCGAACAGGTTGGCCCGGCCGTCCCCGGACGGGGCCGGGCCGACGAGAACCTCGGCGAGGCTGCCGGCCGGCTCGACGGGGCGCCGCCCACCGCGGGGCAGGGTGGGATGGACGGCGGTCATCGGCCAGGTGAATCCCCGGCCCGGAGCTCCCGCGGCGGCCGCCAGCGGCTCGCCGAGGACGACGGCGTCGGCCCCACAGGCGATCGCCCTCGTGATGTCACCACCCCGCAGCAGGCCGCCCCGGGCGATCACCTGGGCGTAGACGCCCGTCTCCTCGAGGTGGCGCGAGCGGGCGGCCGCCGCGTCGGCGATGGCCGTGCCGAGGGGGGCCCCGATGCCGAGCACCGCCGAGGTCGTGGCAGCGTCGGCCGAGCCGACGAGCACCCCGACCGCTCCCGTCCGCATGAGGTGGAGAGCGGCGTGGTAGGAGGTGCAGCCGCCGACGAGGACCGGGATGTCGTACTCCCGGATGAAGCGCTTCAGGTTGAGCGGCTCTCGGCGCTTGGAGACGTGCTCGGCCGAGACGACGACGCCCTCGATGACGAGCAGGTCGAGCTCGGCGTCGACCACCGCCTTGGCGAACTCGGCGGTCCGCTGGGGGCTGAGGGCACCGCAGGTGACGACCCCGGCACCCGCGACCTGGCGGATCCGGGCCGTGACGAGCTCGGCCTTCACCGGTTCGGCGTAGGCCTCGCGCAGGACCCGGGTCGCCTGCTCGTCGCTTGCGTCGGCGATCCGCTCGTAGACCGGCTCGGGGTCCTCGTGACGCGTCCAGAGGCCCTCCAGGTTGAGCACCCCGAGCCCACCCAGGCGGGCGAGCTCGACGGCCCGGTCAGGGCTCGCCACCGAGTCGACGGCGGCCGAGAGGAAGGGAAGCTCGTTGCGATACCCCTCGATCGCCCACGAGAGGTCGACCTCCTCGGGGTCACGCGTCCGCCTCGTCGGGACGACGGCGAGGTCGTCGAGCTGGTAGCCGCGGCGGCCCGACTTGCCGATGCCGATGTCGATCTCTGCCACTCCGGGGGAGCCTAGCTGTGGGTGGCGAGGCGCTCGAGGAACGAGACGAGGATCCGGGCGCTGGCCCCCCAGCACAGGTCCTCGCCGAGGTCGAAGAAGGACATCCGCCAGACGCGCCGGTCAGGGTGCACCCACAGCTCCTCCCAGTACCTGCTCGGGTCGGCCAGCTCTGCGAGTGGCGTGACGAGGACGGCGTCCACCTCGTCGGGGTTCGCCTCGAACCTCGGCGCCCCCGACACCTCGGCGACGACGGGCACGATCCCCTCGGGGAGCGACGCCCTCGACACCGGGGGCAGCGTCCCCCGCAGCACGACGGCGTCGGCGGGCAGGCGCACCTCCTCGAAGGCCTCCCGGAGGGCCGCCTCGGCCGGTGTCTCCCCCGGTTCGAGGCGACCGCCCGGGAAGGCGATCTCGCCGGGATTGGCCCGCATGTGCTCCGCCCGCCGGATGAGCGCCACGGCCGGGCTGGCGGAGGGGGCGTCGAGCAGTGCCACGAGGACGGCGGCCGCCACCTTGTGCTCGGCCTGCTCGAGCCCGGACACCGGTTCGAGGCCGGCCGGGCCGCCGGGGAAGACGCGGCGGATGTGCTCGAACGAGAGCACCTCGGCCGCTTCGTCGGCTCCCATGGCGACGAAGCGGGCCTGAGGCGGCACGCGCTCGGCGCCCGGCGGCCGGGGAATCTGCTGGCGGAACGACGTCACCACGAGCCGCCCTCCCCCCGCCTGCACAGCGGGCGGCAGCGCCTACCCCGGCCGGCTCCCGGCAGGGGGCGGCTGCCCCGGCCTGGCGGCACGGCACTCGCCCGCCGCATGCCGTCGAACAGGTCGCCACCTCCTTGTCGAGGGCTCCGAGAGCCGCTCACCGCACACCGCCCGGCCACCGGGGTCGCGACGCCGTGCGCCGGCGGGCTCCGACGCCATGAGGGTCCGAGGGCGCCGGGGCCGGGACAGGCCGGGACGCGCTCCGGCCGGGCCCCTCGGGACCCGGCCGGAGCACTGGCCGATGTGGCCCTAGGGATCGGAGCCGGTCACATCATCCCCATGCCGGCGCCCGGGTTCGGGGCGGCCGACGACGGGGTCGGGTCCGGCTTGTCGGCGATGACCGCCTCGGTCGTGAGGAGCAGGGCGGCGATCGAGGCGGCGTTCTGCAGCGCCGAGCGCGTCACCTTGGCCGGGTCGGTCACGCCGGCCGCGACGAGGTCCTCCAACTGGCCGGTGGCGGCGTTGAGGCCGACGAAGCCCTCCGCCTCCCCGACCCGCTGCACCTGGACCGCACCCTCGAGGCCGGCGTTGATCGCGATCCACTTGAGCGGCTCCTCGAGGGACCGGTACACGGCGCGTGCACCTGTCGCCTCGTCGCCGGTCAGGGACTCGATGACCTTGGCGAGCGCGGAGCGGCTACGGAGCAGCGCGGTGCCGCCGCCGGCGACGATGCCCTCCTCGAGCGCCGCACGCGTGGCTGAGAGGGCGTCCTCGATGCGGTGCTTCTTCTCCTTCAGCTCGACCTCGGTGGCCGCCCCGACCTTCACGACCGCCACGCCGCCGGCGAGCTTGGCAAGGCGCTCCTGCAGCTTCTCACGGTCCCAGTCGGAGTCGGTCTCCTCGATCTCCCGCTTGATCTGGGCGATGCGGCCCTTCACGTCCTCCTCGGCGCCTGCGCCGTCGACGATCGTCGTCTCGTCCTTGGTGACGACGATGCGGCGGGCACGGCCGAGCAGGTCGAGGGTCGTGTTCTCGAGCTTGAGTCCGACCTCCTCGGAGATCACCTGACCGCCCGTCAGGACGGCGATGTCGCCGAGCATGGCCTTGCGGCGCTCGCCGAAGCCCGGCGCCTTCACGGCGACGGACTGGAACAGGCCGCGGATCTTGTTCACCACGAGGGTGGCGAGCGCCTCGCCCTCGACGTCCTCGGCGATGATGAGCAGCTGCTTGCCGCTCTGCATGATCCGCTCGAGCACGGGCACGAGGTCGTGCACCGAGCTCACCTTCGAGTTGACGATGAGGACATACGGGTCCTCGAGGACCGCCTCCTGGCGCTCGGGGTCGGTGACGAAGTAGGGCGAGAGGTAGCCCTTGTCGAACTGCATGCCCTCGGTGAACTCGAGCTCGAGACCGAAGGTGTTCGACTCCTCGACGGTGACCGTGCCGTCCTTGCCCACCTTGTCGATCGCCTCGGCGAGGACCTCGCCGATCGACTCGTCGGCGGCCGAGATCGCCGCCACCTGGGCGATCTCCTTGCGGCCGTCGACCTCGCGGGACTGGTTGCGGATGGACTCGACGGCGGCCGCCACGGCGGCCTCGATGCCGCGCTTCAGCGCCATCGGGTTGGCACCGGCCGCCACGTTGCGAAGGCCCTCGCGCACGAGCGCCTGGGCGAGGACGGTGGCCGTCGTCGTGCCGTCACCGGCGACGTCGTTCGTCTTCGTCGCCACCTCCTTCACGAGCTGGGCGCCCATGTTCTCGTAGGGGTCCTCGAGCTCGATGTCGCGAGCGATGGTGACACCGTCGTTCGTGATCGTCGGGGCACCGAACTTCTTGTCGAGGACGACGTTGCGGCCCTTCGGGCCGAGGGTCACCTTCACGGTGTCGGCGAGCTTGTTGACGCCCGCCTCGAGCCGGCGCCGGGCCGCCTCGTCGAATAGGAGCTGCTTCGGCATCTACTTGTTCACCTTGGCCAGCACGTCGCGGCTCGAGAGGATCAGCAGGTCCTCGCCGTCGATGGTGATCTCGGTGCCGCCGTACTTCGAGTACACGACCTTGTCGCCGACGGCGACGTCGAGGGGGATGAGCTCGCCGGTGTTGTCGGCACGCCGGCCGGGTCCGACCGCCAGCACCTCGCCCTGCTGGGGCTTCTCCTTGGCGGTGTCGGGGATCACGAGGCCGGATGCCGTCGTCTCCTCCGACTCGCTCGGCCGGACAACGATGCGATCGTCAAGGGGCTGCAGTGTCATTGAAGGGGCCTCCTCTTTGGCTCCGTTAGCACTCTCACGTTCTGAGTGCCAACGATACCAACTCCGGCGGCGGCTGGCAACCAGGAGCCGAGAGTGCCAAAGAGCCAGCTCAGCGACTCCGGAAGGTCAGGCGCGGCGGGTCGACCCCGGTTCCGCGAACCCGAGCCCGGGCTCCGCACCGGCGTCCATCGCCGTCGTACGGCCGGCGACGAGGCGGAAGTAGCCCGCCGAGGCGATCATTGCGGCGTTGTCGGTGCACATCGCCCTCGAGGGGAGGAAGATCCCGAGCCCCGCCCCGAGGGCCGCCTCGGCCGCCCGGCGGCGCAGCTCGGAGTTGGCCGCCACGCCGCCGGCCAGGCAGATCCCCTTGGCCCGGCTCCGGGCCGCCGCCTCGAGCGTCTTGCGGACGAGGACGTCGACGACGGCGTCCTGGAAGGAGGCGGCGACGTCCTCGGTCGCCACCTCGGGATGGCTGTCGACGTAGTTCACGACCGCCGTCTTCAGCCCCGAGAAGGAAAAGTCGAGGCTCCCCTCGAGCAGCGCCCGGGGGAAGCGGACCGAGGAGGGGTCGCCGGCGACCGCCGTCCGGTCGATCGCCGGACCGCCCGGATAGCCGAGGCCGAGGAAGCGGGCGACCTTGTCGAAGGCCTCCCCGGCGGCATCGTCGCGTGTCCTGCCGAGCACCTCGTAGCGGCCGGGAGCGTCCATGCGCACGAGCAGGGTGTGCCCGCCCGAGACGAGGAGCACGACGACGGGGAGCTCGAGGTCGGGCTCCTCGAGGAGGGAGGCGTAGAGGTGACCCTCGAGGTGGTTCACGCCGACAAAGGGGACCTCCCAGGCCATGGCCAGCGACTTGGCGGCCGAGATCCCGACGAGCAACGCCCCGACGAGGCCAGGCCCGACGGTGGCGGCGACGGCATCGACCGGGCGCTTCCCGCGGCCGTCGGGGCCGAGCCCGGCTCCCGCCAGGGCCTCGGTGACGACCGGGACGATGAGCTCGGTGTGGGCCCTGCTCGCGAGCTCGGGGACGACACCGCCGTAACGGGCATGCAGGTCGATCTGGCTCGAGACGACAGAGGAGACGACCGTCCTGCCGTCGTCGACGACGGAGGCCGCCGTCTCGTCGCAGGAGGTCTCGATGGCGAGCACACGCCTCGGGGCCGCGGGCGGGGCGCTCACTCCCCGCCCCCCCGCTCGTCGTGCTCGGCCACGCGGGCGGCGATGAGCTCGAGGCGCCGGCCGTACTCCTCGGTGGCGATGTCGTGCGCCCACATCACGATGGCGTCTTCGTTGACCTCGGCGTAGTAGTTCTTGCGGATCCCGGCCGGGGCGAAGCCGAACTCGTGGTAGAGGGCCTGGGCACCGGTGTTCGAGACCCTCACCTCGAGCGTGAGGTCGTCGGCGCCGCGCTCCCGGGCCGTCGTCGCCAGGCGGAGCAGCAGCCGGCGCCCGATGCCCTGGCGCTGGAAGCGGGGCGAGACGCCGATCGTCGTGACGTGGCCCTCGCCCACGGCCACCATGAGGCCGGCGTAGCCGACGACCTCGCCGCCCACGAGCGCGACGTAGTACGCCCGGGTGCTTCCCATGGCGAGCTCGGACAGGTAGAGCGAGAGGGACCAGGGCGTCGGGAAGACCTGCTGCTCGATGGCGACGACGGCCTTCAGGTGCCGCCTTCGCATGGGGACGATCTCGAAGGCACCTCCTGCCGCCTGCCCCCGCCGGTGGGTCGCCCTGCGCAACGCCACGGTCATCCGCCTTTCCGCGACCCGTCGTGCCGGGTCGTCCAGTTGATCCGAGCGTCGGCCTCGCGCAGGTAGCACGGGACGAGCCGGGCAGGATCGAGCGTGGCGCCCTTCGAGGCGGCGGCATGCGCCAGCACGGCCACGGAGGCTACCGGTGCCGAGGAGAGCGAGCGTCCTGCCACCTCCCACCCCTCACCGGCCAGCACGTCGGCGTAGCGCAGAGCCCCGTCTCCCGCCAGGACACCCGCCTCGCCGGCCGTCCGGAGCTGCTCGGCCAGCCGACCTGCCGGACCGAAGGCGATCTCGCCCGAGAGCGACCAGGCGACCTCCCCGCGTCGGAGGTCGACGACGGGCACCACCGCCCCGCTCGCCCCGGCATCGCGGGCGGCCGCCTCGATCGCCCGCAGGCTCGTCACGCCGACGGCCGGGATCGCCCGTGCCATGGCGATGGCCTTGGCGGCCGAGACCCCGACCCTGATCCCGGTGAACAGCCCTGGCCCGACGTCGGCAGCCACGGCGTCGAGGTCGCCGACCGAGGCGCCGGCGAGGACGAGCACCTCGGCCACGAGCGGGTGGAGGAGCTCCACGTGCCGGCGGGAGGTGTGCACGGTGGCCTCGGCGAGGACGCCCTCGTCGCCGGCGAGGGCGACCCCGGCAGACGCGCCTGCGCTCTCCAGAGCGAGCACCATCACGGTGCCGCCACCTCCACCCTCCGCTGCCAGGCCGAGCCGTGCGGCTCGAAGGTGAGCACCCTCTCCTCGGTCGTCTCGCCACTGTCGATCGTGACGACGAGCGCCTCGTCCCCGAAGAGCTCGGCGGCGCCCTCGCCCCACTCGGCGACGAGCACGCCTCCCTCCTCGAGACCCTCGTCGAGGGCGAGGTCGACCACCTCCCCGAGGCGTTCGAGCCGCCACAGGTCGGCGTGCATGACGGTGAGGCGGCCCCGGTAGAGCTGGCAGAGGGTGAACGTCGGGCTCGTGACGTCCTCGCTCGCCCCGAGGCCGTCGGCGAGCCCCTGGACGAAGGTCGTCTTGCCGGCGCCGAGGCTCCCGATGAGAAGGACGACGTCGCCGGGCTCGAGCGCCCCGGCCAGCCGGCGCCCGACCTCGCGGGTCTCCTCGGGGGAGGAGGTGGCGACCTCGGCCGGGATCACGAGGACAGCGCCCGCTTGGCCCGCACGAGGTCGGCCCGCATGTCGGCGACGACGGCGCCGCCCGAGCGGAGGGCGGCGGAGGGGTGGAAGGTGGGCACGACGACGATGCCGTCGCGGAAGTGATGCGACCGGCCGCGAAGGCGTGTGATGCCCTCGGACGTCCCGAGCAGGTAGCGGGTGGCGAAGTTGCCGAGCGTCACGATCACCTCCGGCCCGACGAGGGCGATCTGGTCGTCGAGGAAGTGGGCGCACGCCTCGATCTCGCCCGGCAACGGGTCCCGGTTGTTGGGCGGGCGGCACTTCAGGACGTTCGCCACGTAGTAGTCGTCGCGGTGAAGCCCCATCTCCTCTTCGACCAGGCGGTCGAGCAGCTTGCCCGACCGGCCGACGAAGGGGGCGCCCTCCAGGTCCTCGTCTCGCCCCGGTGCCTCGCCGACGAACATGAGCCGGGCCGCCGGCCGTCCCCGCGAGAAGACGACCGTCGTCCGCGTCGCCGCCAGCTGGCAGGCGGTGCACGCCGTGGCGGTGACCTCGATCTCGGCGAGCGTCGGCACGGTGGCCGACTCTACTCAGCTGTCGGGCCGGCACCCTTTCCCGCCGCCGCCTCCTGCGAGAGCCGCTCGAGGAGCTGGTCGAGCGCCTGCCGGCGCTCGTACATGAGCATGTGGCCGGCACCCGGCCAGACCACGAGCTCCGCCCCGGGCAGGCTCGAGGCGAGGGCACGGGCGTAGCGCGGCGGCGTGAGACGGTCCCTGTCGCCCACCACCACGACCGTCGGCACCGGAAGCGACTCGAAGGCGGCCCGCTCGTCGAAGCCGACCAGCTCGGGCAGGAGCGAGACGAACCGGTCGGGCCGCATGGCGCGCGCCAGCTGCACCGTCTTGCGCAGCGCCAGCGGGTCCGGGGCGGCCCCGAAGACGAGCCTGGCGCCCCTCGTCGCCGCCCCGTTGCCCGGCACGACCGGCAAGCCGGCCTGGTTGACGGCGCCGTGCCCCGCCACGATGAGGCCGGCCGCCCTCGGCGCCAGCCGCTCCCAGCCGGCGAGCGGGGGCTTGATGCCCCCGGCGCTCGCCACGACGGCGATCGCCCCGACCCGGGCCGACAGGACCTCCGGGTGACGGCGGCAGAACCGCAAGAGGGTCATGCCCCCCATCGAGTGGCCGGCGACGGTCGCCCTCCGCAGGTCGAGCGCCTCGAGGACGTCGGCCAGGTCGTCGGCCATGGCGGCGATGGTCACCCCCTCCCCGCCCGGCTCGCTCTGGCCGTGGCCGCGCAGGTCGAGGGCGACCAGGCGGTGCTCGGCACCGAGGTCGCGGAACTGGTACGCCCAGACCTCCGAGGAGAGCGTGGCCCCGTGCAACAACACGATCGGGGGGCCCGAGCCCCACTCGGCGACGTGCACGCTGCCGCCGTCGCGGACCGGGACGTCGAGGTGGCGCGTGCCGGGCGGGAGCTCGAGCTCCGCCCAGGCGCTCCGGTCCTCTGGCGCCAGGCGGTGGCGGCGCGCCCGGGTGAGGGCGAGGCCGACGCCGGCGGCGGCGGCGGCCGCGCCGGCGAGAGCGAGGCCGAGCTCCCTGCGGTGGCCCGAGCTGCTCACCGAACCGCCCCGGGCGGCCGCCCGGAGTCGAGGAAGCGGCGGGGCACCCGCAGCCCGATGCGGGTGATGATCTCATAGGAGACGGTGCCGAGCCGGGACGCCCACTCTTCGGCCGTGATCTGCTCGCCGCCCTGGGAGCCGATGAGGACGGCTTCGTCGCCGGCTCGCACCCCGCTCGTGAGCGGACAGGCCACGAGGAGCTGGTCCATCGTCACCTGGCCGGCGAGCGGGCAGCGCCGCCCGCCGACGAGGACGGCACCGCCGCCGGCGAAGTAGCCCCTCGACACCCCGTCGGCGTAGCCGAGGGGAACCGTCGCCACGAGACAGTGCTGGGCAAGCGGCGCCAGCCGCCCGTAGGAGAGGCGCTCCCCGGCGTGGTACTCCTTCACGAGGGTCACCTTGGCCTTCCAGGAGAGCACCGGCCGGAGCGGCTCGGCCCCGACCCGGGCCAGCTCGCGGGCCAGCACCGGGACGACCTCGGGCCCGGGCGGGTAGCCGTACAGGGCGATCCCGCAGCGGACGAGGTCGTAGCGGGAGGAGGGCCAGGCGATGGCGCCGGCCGAGTTGGCTGCGTGCACCCGGCGGGGCTCGGGGAGCCCGGCCGCCTTCAGCCGGGCGCGGACGGCCTCGAAACGGGAGACCTGCTCGCCGGTGAAGTCGTTCGAGACCTCGTCGGCGACGGCGAAGTGGGTCCAGAGCCCCTGGTAGTCGAGCTCCGGCGAGGCCGCCACCTCGGCGACGAGCTCGACGACCTCCTCCGGGCTCGCACCTACCCGGTGCATGCCGGTGTCGACCTTCACCTCGACGGGCAGGGGCGGCCGGCGGTCACCCGCCCCGAGGCGGCGGGCGGCTGCCCGGACCGCCTCGACGCCGTCTCGCGTGTACAGGGTCGGCACGAGCCCGAGCGCCAGGGTGTCGTCCATGGCGTCGCAGGCCGGCTCGGACAGGACGAGGACCGGGGCGTCGATCCCCCCATCGCGCAGCTCCACGCCCTCGTCGACGAGCGCCACGGCGAGCTCGGAGGCGCCCCCCTCCATGGCGGCCCTCGCCACCGGCACCGTCGAGTGACCGTAGGCGTCCGCCTTCACGACGGCGCACAGACGGGCCGGGCCGGCGAGGGCGGCGAGGACGCCGGCGTTGTGGCGGACGGCCGGGAGGTCGATCTCGAGCCAGGCGGGGCGGTGGACCCCCTCAGCGGGCACGGCCGCCTCCGGAGGCGGTGGCGGCGTCGGTCAGCACGGCGGCGACGAGCCCGGGCAGGTCACCGGCGATGAGCCCCTCCGCCGGCGCCAGGGCGGCCGCCCGGCCGTGCACGTGTGCAGCCAGCGCGGCCGCCTCGAGCGGCGGCAGGCCGCGGGCGAGGAAGGCTCCGATCATCCCCGACAGGACGTCGCCCGTCCCCGCCGTGGCCAGCTTGGCCGACCCGGCCGCCGCCACGAGGACCGTCCCCTCCGGCGAGGCGACGAGGGTGGTCGAGCCCTTCAGGAGCACGACGGCGCCGAGGCGGGCAGCCAGGCGGCGCACCGCGGTGATCCGGTCGGCGCCGGGCGCCGCCCCGGCCAGCCGGGCGAACTCGCCGTCGTGGGGCGTGAGGACGGTCGGGGCGCTGCGGGGGGCGAGCACCTCTGCGGCCGAGGCGTCCTCGCCGAGGGCGGTGAGGCCGTCGGCGTCGATGACGACGGGCACCGGCGCCTTCGCGACGAGGCGGCGCACCGAGGCCCGGGTCGTCCGCTCGGTCCCGAGGCCGGGTCCGACGACGAGGGCGCTCGTCCGCTCGATCCCCTCGAGGGCGACCTCGTGGAAGCCCGTCGCCGGCAGCACCCGGCTCACCGCCTCGGTGGAGGGGAGGTCGCCGGGGGCGGCCCCCGGGATGCCGAGGCGGACCATCCCGGCCCCTGCCCGGGAGGCGGCGCGGGCGACGAGGCTCGGCGCCCCGTACATGCCGGGCGAGCCGGCGACGACCGAGAGCGCCGTCTTCCACTTGTGCGACTCGGCGCCGCGGGCGGGAAGCAGCTCGACGACGTCCTCGTCCTCGACCAGGCGGATCGAGCAGTCCGCCGCCGCCGGTACCGGGAGCCCGAGCCGCCGGATCCTCACCTCGCCGGCATGCTGGCACCCCTCTGCGAGGAGGAGGCCGGGCTTGAGCGAGCCGAAGGTGACGGTCGCCCGCGCCCGGACGGCACCGGAGCGGACCTCGCCGGTGTCGGCGTCGACGCCCGTCGGGAGGTCGACGGCGAGCACCGGGGCGCCCCCCGTCTCGGGAGCGCGGTACTCGCCCCGAAAGCCCGTACCGAAGGCGGCGTCGACGACGAGGTCGCAGGCCGGCAGGTGGGTGGGCAGCGCCCGGGCGTCGAGGACGACGATGCGGGCGCCGCGCCGGGAGAGCACCCGGGCGGCCACCTTGCCGTCGGCGCCGTTGTTGCCCGGCCCGGCGACCACGACGACCCGCCTGCCGTAGCCGCCCCCGAGGAGCCGCAGCGCCTCGGTCGCGACGGCGGTGCCGGCACGCTCCACGAGGGCTTCGACCGGGGTCCCCGAGCCGGCGGCGGCCGCGTCGACGGCACGCATCTCCTCGATCGTCAGCACGGGCTGCATGCTCTCGTCCTAGCGGGCGACGACGACGGCCGAGGCGGTCTCCTCGGTGTGCGACAGGGAGAGGTGGAACGACTCGACGCCGAGGCGCCCGGCGAGCTCGGCCGCCCGCCCGGAGACCCAGAGGAGCGGGGCGCCGCTCTCCAGCCGCCGCACCTCGAGCTCGCGGAAGGAGACGGCGCCGATCCCCACCCCGAGTGCCTTCATCGCCGCCTCCTTGGCGGCGAAGCGGGCGGCGAGGCCGGGCACGGGGTCGCGGCGGCCCGAGAGGGACCGGCGCTCGGCGTCGGTGAACAGCCGATCGGCGACGCCCGGTCGGCGGGCGAGCACCTGGCGGAAGCGCCGCAGCTCGACGAGGTCGATCCCGACGCCGATCACTCGACGGTGACGACCTTGGCGAGGTTGCGCGGCCGGTCCACGTCGTTGCCGCGGGCCTTGGCGACCGAGTAGGCGAGGACCTGCAGGGGGACGACCGAGACGACCGGCGCCAGCAGCTCGTCGGTCGCAGGGACCTCGAGGACGTGGTCCGCCAGCCGTCCGGTCTCCTCGTCACCCTCGTCGGTGACGGCGACGACCGTCGCCCCCCTCGCCTTGATCTCCTCCAGGTTGGCGAGCAGCTTCGGCCAGAGGGCGCCGCGGTTGGCGACGACGACGGCGACGGCGTGCCGGTCGATGAGCGAGATGGGGCCGTGCTTCATCTCGCCCGCCGCGTAGGCCTCCGCCCGCACGTAGGCCAGCTCCTTCAGCTTGAGCGCCCCTTCGAGGGCGACCGGGTACCCGACGTTGCGGCCGAGGAAGAAGACGTCGTTCACATCCGCCAGGCGGGCCGCCACGGCGGTGTACTCCTCACGGTGTCCGAGCGCCTCCGAGACGAGGCCCGGCAACGCCCCGATCTCCCGGGCGAGGCGGGTGAGCTCGTCCTCGCCGAGGCTTCCCCGCAACCGGGCGAGGTGGAGGGCGAAGACCTGGAAGAGGATGATCTGGGCGACGTGGCACTTGGTGGAGGCGACGCCGATCTCCGGGCCGGCCCTCGTGTAGATGACGGCGTCGGCCTCCCGGGCGAGGAGGGAGTCGACGACGTTGGTGATGGCCATCGTCCGCGCCCCCCGGCGCGCCGCCTCGCGCAGGGCGTGGTAGGTGTCCACCGTCTCGCCCGACTGGCTGATGGCGACCACGAGCGTCCGGTCGTCGAGGACGGGCTCGCGGTAGCGGAACTCGCTCGCGATCTCGGCGGTCGCCGGCAGCTTGGCCCAGCGCTCGATCGCCAGCCGGCCGATCTCGCCGGCGTGGAAGCTCGATCCGCAGGCGACGACGACGACCCGCTCGACCCGGCGGAGCTCGTCCTCGAACTCCGCCAGCTCCTCGAGCTCGGTCGTCCCCTCGGGCAGCACCCGCTCGAGCAGCGTGTCGGCGAGCGCCCGGGGCTGCTCGTGGATCTCCTTCGACATGAAGTCCTCGTAGCCCTCCCGGCGGGCGGCCTGGACGCCCCAGGCGACCCTGAGCGGCGAGGGCTCGACAGGCTCGCCCGCCGGGTCGACCACCTGGAGCGAGCCCGGCCGGACGACGGCGATCTCGCCGTCACCGAGGGCGTACAGCTCCCGGGTGGTGCCGAGGACCGCCGCGATGTCGGAGGCGACGACCCCGGCGCGCTCGGTCCGCCCGACGATGAGCGGTGAGGTCCGCCGGGTGGCGACGAGCGTGTCCGGCTCGCCGGCGTAGGAGATGGCAAGGGCGTAGTCCCCCCGCAGCACCGCGGCGCACCGGCGGACCGCCTCGAGCAGGTCGGCGCCGGCCGCGAGCTCGGCCTCGACGAGATGGGCGACCACCTCGCTGTCGGTGGCCGAGGTGCGCCGGTGCCCGGCCGCCTCGAGCTTGGCGGCGAGCTCGCGGTGGTTCTCGATGATGCCGTTGTGGACGACGGCGACCCGGCCGGTGCAGTCGAGGTGGGGATGGGCGTTCTCCTCGGTCGGCGCCCCGTGGGTGGCCCAGCGGGTGTGGCCGAGGCCGGCACGACCGGCAGGGGCACCAGCGCCGAGCCGGGCGAGCTCGGCGATCGAGTTGGCCCGGACGGCTGAGCGGAGCCGGAAGAGGCCGGCCTCGTCGCCCTCGCCGGTCACGAGGGCGATGCCGGCCGAGTCGTAGCCCCGGTACTCGAGCAGCTCGAGGCCCTCGAGCAAGGTCGACAGCGGGTCCTCGACACCCGTCACGGCGATGATCCCGCACATGCCGAGAAAGGCTACCCATCGCGAAGGGCTCGCCCCACGCCACCGCGCTCAGCCGAGCTCGCGCCTCACGACGTCGGCCAACTGCTCGGCGAAGCGGTCGGCGAGCTCGGGCGTCTCGGCCTCCACCATCACCCGGACGCAGGACTCGGTCCCGCTCCGGCGGAGCAGCACCCGGCCGGCCTCACCGAGCCGGCTCCCGACCGCCTCGGCCTCCGCCCAGACCGCGCCCGCCCCGTCCAGCCTGGCGGGGTCGGGGACCGGGACGTTGACGAGCACCTGGGGCAGGCGCTCCATCGCCCCGGCCGCCATCTCGGCGAGCGGGCGCCCGCTCCGGCCGAGCAGCTCGAGCAGCTTGAGGGCCGTGAGGATGCCGTCGCCGGTCGAGGAGTGCTGGCGGAAGATGAGGTGGCCCGACTGCTCGCCGCCGAGGCTGTAGCCGCCCGCTTCGAGGGCGTCGGCCACGTGCCGGTCGCCGACGGGGGTCTCGATCACCTCGATCCCGATCGAGCCGAGGGCGAGGCGGAGGCCGAGGTTGGAGAGCACGGTGACGACGACGGCTCCGCCCTCGAGCGCCCCCGACTTGTGCAGGTCGGCGGCGAACATGGCGATGAGGTGGTCGCCGTCGACGACGGCGCCGCGGTGGTCGACCGCCAGCATGCGGTCGGCGTCGCCGTCGAAGGCGATCCCGAGGGCCGCCCCCCGCGAGACGACCTCGGCCGCCAGCAGGTCGAGATGGGTCGAGCCGCAGCCGGCGTTGATGTTCGTCCCCTGCGGCGTGGCCGAGACGACGTGGGCCCGCAGGCCGAGGCGGGCGAGCACATTCGGCGCGACCTGGCTCGCCGCCCCGTTGGCGCAGTCCACGACCACCTCACCCTCTGGCATGGGCGAGCCGGAGACGAGCGAGACGAGCCGGTCGGCGTACTGGGCGGCGCCGAGGGGGTCGGGTTGGATCGATCCGACCCGCGTGGCGGCGCCCTCCCCCGGCGGGACCCGCCCGCTCGTGAGGGAGTCCAGCTCCTCCTGGATGGCGAGCTCGGTCTCCACCGAGAGCTTCGTGCCGCCGGCGTCGAACAGCTTGATGCCGTTGTCGGCGAAGGGGTTGTGCGAGGCGGAGATCATGGCCGCAGGCAGCGCCCGGCCGGAGGCGAGCCAGGCGACGCCGGGCGTCGGCAGCACGCCGAGGTCGACGACGTCGCGGCCCTCGGAGGCGAGCCCGGCCGACAGTGCGGCCTGCAGCATGGCTCCCGACAGCCGGGTGTCCCGGCCGAGGAGGAAGGCGCCCGGGCCGAGCCGGCGCGCCGCCACCCGCCCGAGGGCGAGGGCGAACTCGGCGGTCAGCTCGCTGTTGGCGACTCCGCGTATCCCGTCGGTGCCGAACCGCGGCGGCACGAAGGTGTCCCCCCGATCAGCGCTTTGAGTACTGCGGGGCCTTGCGAGCCTTCTTCAGGCCGTACTTCTTGCTCTCCTTCTCGCGTGCGTCGCGAGTCAGCATGCCGGCCTTCTTGAGCAGCCCTCTCAGCTCCGGGTCCACGTCGATGAGCGCCCGGGCGATGCCGAGACGGAGAGCCCCGGCCTGCCCGGAGACGCCACCACCGTCGATGGTGGCGTCCACGTCGTACTCCTCGGCCTTGCCGGCCTGGCGCAGCGGCTCGCTCGCCAGCATCCGGTGGGATGCGGACGGGAAGTAGTCCTCGAAGCTGCGCTTGTTGATGGTGATGGCGCCCTCGCCGGGGCGGACCCGCACGCGGGCGACCGCCTCCTTGCGGCGCCCGGTCGACTGGGTGAGCGGCTTTGGCATCAGCGTGTGTTCCTCTCGGTCATCTCGTTCGTGTCGCCGTCACGGTGCTCACGAGGCCCTGCGCGCCCTCGGGTCGAGGAGGAGCGGCTTCGGCATCTGGGCGGCGTGCGGGTGCTCCGGCCCGGCGTAGACCTTCAGCTTGCTCAGCATCTTGCGCCCGAGGGGGCCCTTCGGGAGCATGCCGCGGACGCTCTTTCGCACGAGCTCCTCCGGCTTGGTCTCGAGCAGCCGGCGGTAGCTCGTCGCCGTGATCCCACCCGGGTAGCCGCTGTGGCGGTAGGCGAAGGAGCGGTCCGCCTTGTTCGAGCTGAGGGCGACCTTGGCGGCGTTGACGACGATGACGTGGTCGCCGGTGTCGAGGTGGGGGGAGTAGATCGGCCGGTGCTTGCCCCGCAGCACACGGGCGACCTCGGTCGACAGGCGCCCGAGCACGAGGTCCTCGGCGTCGACGACGTACCAGACCCGTTCGATGTCGCTCGGCTTGGTGGAGTAGGTGCGCACAGTCGTCCTTCGTCGCGATGTCATGGTGTTCCGGCGGGCCCGTTGGGTTGCTCGCGCGCGCCTGCCGGTTCGAGGACCGTCCTCACAAGCGCGAACGCCAGAGGCGTGTTCGCGCCGCTCGACCAGGATAATGGGCGCGCGACCCCTCGGCAAACGGTCAGCACGAGAGGACCCCGCCTTCGACGAGCCCGCCGGGGTAGCGGACGAGGACGAGGCGGAGCCCCTCGGGTGGCGCCGGCGGTGCCGAGCCGGCCCGGCTCCTGCTGCGGAGCAGCGCCACCACGTCGGCGGCCGTCCGCCGGCCCTGGCCGACCTCGACCAGGTTGCCGACGATCGAGCGCACCATCTGGTGGCAGAAGGCGTTCGCCTCGATCTCGAAGCTGAGCAGCCGGCCGCCTGGCCGGGGGGACCAGCCGGCCTCGAGCACCCGGCGGGTGAGCGGTCCCTCCGCCCGGGGCGGGCGGCGGCAGAAGGCCGAGAAGTCGTGCTCGCCGAGCAGCCCGTCGGTGGCGATCCTCATGGCGGCGAGGTCGAGCTCGCCGGGGACGTGCCAGGTGGTGAGCCTCGCCAGCGGGTCGGGGGCGGCGGTGCGGAGCAGGTCGTAGCGGTAGCGCCGGGCAGAGGCCGAGTGGCGGGCGTCGAAGCCGGGCGGGGCGACGAGCGCCCGGGCGACGACGATCCCCGGGCCGCACTGGGCGGTGAGCGAGCGGGCGAGCCCGCCGAGCTCAGGACCACCGCTTCGTGCGACGAGCGCCTCGACGGCTCCGGCCGGCAGGTCGGCGTGGACCACCTGCCCGCTCGCGTGGACGCCCTTGTCGGTCCGGCCGGCACCCCTGAGGGCGACCTCGCCCCCGACGACGCGCCCGAGCGCCCGGCCGAGGGCGCCGGCGACGGTGTCCACCTCGGGCTGGCGCTGGGCGGCGAAGCCGTGGAAGAGCGTGCCGTCGTAGGCGACGAGCAGCACGACGCGACGAAGCGGCCCGGACGGGGCCGCTTCGGTGCTCTCGGGCGGTGCCTCGGGCTCCCCCGGCGCCCCGTCGGGGCCGAGGGCGAACAGCCGCCCGCTCACGGCCTCAGACGAACTCGACCTTGGCCATCGCAGCGGAGTCGCCGTGGCGTGGGCCGAGCTTCAGGATCCGCAGGTACCCGCCCGGACGGTCGGTGTAGGCCGGCCCGATCTCGTCGAAGAGCTTCTTTGCCATCTCCTTGTCCCGGATGAAGGCGACGACCTGGCGCTCGTTGTGGACCCCGCCCTTCACGGCCTTGGTGATGAGCTTCTCGGCGATCGGCCTGAGCGCCTTCGCCTTGGCCTCGGTCGTCTCGATCGGACGCGGGTAGGCGGCGACGAGGGAGGCGACGAGGTTGCCCATCATGGCCTTTTGGTGTGCGGCGTCGCCGCCGAAGCGGCGGCCCTTGCGCGGTGTGGCCGGCATCAGATCCCTCCGCTCCCCTCGCGAAGTGCGAGACCGCGCTCGTCGAGGCGGACGAGCACCTCGTCGAGGGACTTCTGGCCGAAGTTCGTGATCGAGAGCAGCTCGTCGGGCGTGCGCTGGATGAGCTCGCCGACGGTGTTGATCTGGGCCCGCTTCAGGCAGTTGCGGGGGCGCTCGGAGAGGTCCAGGTCCTCGATCGGAAGGTCGAGGTCCGGGGAGCCGCTCGTCGTCGTGCCGGCCTCGCCGAGCTCGAGGCCGTGGCCCTCCTCGGCCAGCTCGGCCACGAGCGAGAGCAGACCGCGCAGCGTCTGGCCGGCCGAGGCCAGCGCCTCTCGGGGCGAGACCGAGCCGTCGGTCTCGATGTCGAGGACGAGGCGGTCGTAGTCGGTCGAGACCTCGACGCGGGTCGGCTCGACCTCGAAGGCGACCCGGCGCACGGGCGAGTAGATGGCGTCGACCGGGATGACGCCGATCGTGGAGGACGCCTGCTTGCGCTCGGCTGCCGCATAGCCCTTGCCCCGCTCCACGGTGACGTCGAGGGCGAGGCGCCCCTTGGCGTTCACGGTCGCCAGGCGGAGCTCGGGGTTGAGCACCTCGATGTCCGAGGTCGTCTGCAGGTCGGCCCCGGTGACCTCGGCCGGCCCCTTCACGTCGATGCGCATCGTCACGGGCTCGTCGGAGCTCGATCGGAGCACGAGGTCCTTCAGGTTCAAGATGATGTCGCTCACGTCCTCCTTCACGCCGGGGAGGTAGGTGAACTCGTGCAGGGCCTCGTCGAAGCGCACCTGGGTGACGGCCGCTCCCGGGATGGACGAGAGCAGCGTCCGGCGCAGCGAGGCGCCGAGGGTGTGGCCGAAGCCCGGGTCGAGCGGGCCGATGGCGAAGCGCTGGCGGTACTGGTCGCCCTCGTCGAGCGGTTCGACGGTCGGGCGCTGGATGATGAGCATGAGGGTGCTGGGCTCCTTGTGAGCGTCGGCTACTTCGAGTAGAGCTCGACGACGAGCTGCTCTCGAACCTGTGTGTCGATCTGTTCGCGGACGGGCACGGCGAGCACGCGGACGGAGTGGCTGTTGTCGAACGACTCGAGCCAGGCCGGCGGCCTCCTGTCGAGGATGTCCTGGTTGTGGCGGATGACGATGAACTCGCGGGCCTTGACGGAGAGCTCGACGACGTCACCCTGGCGGACCCGGTAGCTCGGGATCGTCACCCGCTTGCCGTTCACCTTGACGTGGCCGTGGCGGACGAGCTGGCGGCCCTGGTTGCGGCTCGAGCCCCAGCCGGCCCTGAAGGCGATGTTGTCGAGGCGCAGCTCGAGCATCCGGAGCAGGTTCTCGCCCGTGATGCCCTGCTGGCGGTTGGCCTCGTCGTAGAGGTTGACGAACTGCCGCTCGAGCACGCCGTAGATGCGGCGGGTCTTCTGCTTCTCACGGAGCTGGGTGTTGTACTCCGAGCCCTGGCGGAGGCGATCACGTCCGTGCTCGCCGGGAGGGGTCGGGCGCCGCTCGATCGGGCAGCGCATGGTGTCGCACTTGGCGCCCTTCAGGTAGAGCTTGGTCTTCTCGCGCCGGCAGAGGCGGCACACCGGACCGGTGTATCGGGCCATGTCAGATCTCCTCCGGCCTCAGACCCGGCGCCGCTTCTTCGGGCGGCAACCGTTGTGCGGGATGGGCGTGACGTCCTTGATGCCGGTGACCTCGATGCCGGCGCTCGCGATGGAGCGGATGGCGGTCTCCCGGCCCGAGCCCGGGCCACGGACGAGGACGTCGACACGGCGCACGCCGTGCTCCATCGCCCGGCGGGCGCACTGCTCGGCGGCCATCTGGGCGGCGAAGGGTGTCGACTTGCGCGAGCCCTTGAAACCGACGTTGCCGGCCGACGCCCAGGCGAGGACATTGCCCTCCTGGTCGGTGATCGAGACGATCGTGTTGTTGAAGGAGCTCTTGATGTGGGCCACCCCGTAGGTGACGTTCTTCCGCTCCCGGCGGCGGGGACGCCGTCCCCCGGGCTTGGTGGTCTTCGCCATCAGTGCGCGTTGCTCCTGTTCGTCGTCTCAGATGGGGTGTCGGCGGTGCGCATCAGTGCTTGCGGACCTTCTTCTTGCCCGCCACCGTCTTCTTCGGGCCCTTGCGGGTGCGGGCGTTGGTGTGGGTGCGCTGGCCGTGCACCGGGAGGCCCCGGCGGTGGCGCAGACCCTGGTAGCACCCGATCTCCATCTTCCGCTTGATGTCCTGGGCGACGTCACGGCGCAGGTCGCCCTCCACCTTCAAGTTGGCGTCGATGTAGGACCGGAGCTTCGCGACCTCCTCGTCGGTCAGGTCACGGACCCTCGTCGACTCGTCGATCGAGGTGGCCCCGCAGATCTGCTGGGCGGTCGTCCGCCCGATCCCGTAGATGTAGGTGAGGGAGACCTCGAGCCGCTTCTCGCGGGGGATGTCGACGCCGGAGATACGGGCCATCGCTCAGCCCTGCCGCTGCTTGTGGCGCGGGTTCTCGCAGATGACCATGACTCGCCCGTGGCGACGGATCACCTTGCACTTCTCGCACATCGTCTTCACGCTCGGTCGAACCTTCACGCTCTCGTCCCTTGCTCTCGCGCCGGGGGGAGGATCGTCCTCCGGCTCGTCGTCACCCTGCTCACTTGTACCGGTAGGTGATCCGGCCCCGCGTCAGGTCGTAGGGCGTGATCTCCACCTGGACTCGGTCACCTGGGAGGATCCGGATGCGGTGCATTCGCATCTTCCCGGAGCTGTGGGCCAGCACCTTGTGGCCGTTCTCCAGCTCGACGCGGAACATCGCGTTCGGCAGCGGTTCCACGACCGTGCCCTCGAGCACGATCGCGTCCTCCTTTGGCTTGGGCAGGTGATCCTCCTCGAAGAACTGACACGACTGTTGCCGTCGCGCGGGCGGCCCTTGTCGAAAGTGGGCTGCTCGCCTGGCACCGGAAGAGGGGCGCGAGGCGGCTCCGGCGCAGAACAGCATAGCCGCCGGCCGGGGGGCCCGCAGCCGACCCAGCATATCGGGCCCGGTGGGCGGCGCAAGGGACCGGCGTCAGACGTCGGCCCTGGTGAAAACCTCGGGTCCTTCGTCGGTGACCGCGATCGTGTGCTCGAAGTGGGCCGAGAGCGAACCGTCGGCCGTGACCACGCTCCAGCCGTCCGCCAGCTCGACGGTCTCGGCGCCTCCGAGGTTGACCATCGGCTCGACGGCGAAGACGTTGCCGACCTTGAGCTTCGGCCCAGGCGAGCCCGGCCAGTAGTTCGGGACGCTCGGCTGCTCGTGCATGGCCGTGCCGATGCCGTGCCCAACGTAGTTGCGCACGACCGAGAAGCCGGCCTTCTCGGCCACCTCCTGCACCGCCCGCCCGACCTCGTGCAGCCGGTTCCCATCGTGCAGCTGGTCGATGCCCGCCCACAGGCTCTGGCGGGTCACCTCCATGAGGCGGGTCGCCTCGGCACTCACCGTCCCGACGGGGGCGGTGTAGGCGGCGTCCCCGTGGTAGCCCTCGATGATCGCCCCGCAGTCGATCGAGATGATGTCGCCCTCCTCGAGGCGGTAGTCCCCGGGGATGCCGTGCACGATCATGTCGTTCGGCGAGGTGCAGATCGTGGCGGGGAAGCCGTGGTAGTTGAGGAAGTTCGAGCGGGCGTGGCGCCGCTCGAGGACCCCTCTGGCGGCGAGGTCGAGGTCCCCGGTGGTGATCCCGGGCCGAATGGCCGCCCTCGTCGT
>JAJZZB010000113.1 GCA_021797795.1 Actinomycetes bacterium
AGCATCGAGGGCGCTCGTGCCTACTGTGCCATCCGCAGCTACATCTCCACCATGAAGAAGCAGAACGCCGACGTCCTCGACGGCCTACGCCAGCTGTTTGACGGTCATGCCTGGCTGCCCGGGGGCATGCGGCGCCAGCTTGCCGCTGGGATCGACATCGTGAACGACGGCGAGGCCTCCAAGCCCAATTACGCGACGTACGTCACTGAGCGCCTCTCTGGGTTCTCTGGTGAGCCCGAACCGATCCGACTGCGCGACGTGGAGGCATTCCCCGAGTTCGCCGAGCGAATGGTCGCGGATCCGTCCATGGCTGCGATCTTCGCGAACCCCACCTGCGATGGGCCCGTCGCCTACGTCGAGCGCGGGCCACTCGACGCGGACATCGCCAACCTGCATGCCGCGGTCGACTTTGCGACCGGCGCCGAGACTGGCGCCGCGGGCCCGGTGGACGTCTTCATGACTGCAGCATCGCCGGGAGTCGTCGAGACCTTCATGCCAAATCGCTACTACCCGAGCACCGAGGACTGCCTCGTCGCCGTCGCAGATGCGATGAAGCAGGAGCACGACGCGATCGTCGCGGCCGGCTTCGTGCTCCAGCTCGACTGCCCCGACCTCGCCATGTCCTGGGCGATGGGGCCGGAGCGGACGACGGAGGATTTCCGCAGGACCGTCGCGACCCGGATCGAGGCGCTCGATCATGCAACCCGCGACATCCCCGCGGATCGAATGCGGCTCCACCTGTGCTGGGCCAACTACGAGGGTCCCCACCTGCTCGACCTCCCGTTCTCGGACATCGCCGACCTCGTACTCAGGGCCAAGCCGGCTTCCGTCGCCTTCGAAGCTGCCAATCCCAGGCACGAGCACGAGTGGCGGCTCTTCGAGGACATGGTGCTCCCGGAGGGCAAGGTGCTCATCCCCGGGGTGCTCGACTCCACCACCAACTACGTGGAGCACCCCGAGCTCGTCGCCCAGCGTCTCGTGCGCTATGCCCGCCTCGTGGGTCGCGAGCGGGTCATGGCTGGCAGCGATTGTGGATTCGCAACCTTCGCCGGCTTGCTCACCGTCGACCCCCGAGTCACCTGGGCAAAGCTCCGG
Source organism: Actinomycetes bacterium (assembly GCA_021797795.1). Classification (GTDB taxonomy): domain Bacteria; phylum Actinomycetota; class Acidimicrobiia; order Acidimicrobiales; family Bog-793; genus JAKACF01. The sequence continues at coordinate 1,096 of JAJZZB010000113.1, forward strand.
GCGATGGCGGAGGGCGCGCGCATCCCCAGCCAGGAGCTCTGGGCGACCGTGCCGGCATGAGCCAATGCGTGGGCATCGGCCGACGACCCCCCGACGCATCTGGCCGGCGACCGAAGGCCGATCAGCAACCAGATGGCGAAGTGACGGACTTCAACGAATCGCGACGGACCACTACCGAATTACTGAGACTTGATCCGCGACCTGGCCTTCGGCGCGAAGGAACCAGCAGAGGTGCGGGCCTGAGCCAGGGCGGATACCGATGAGGTGCCATAGGTTTACCGAACGCTCGCCAACGCGGAGGAGGCGGCCGCGTTCTCCCCCACGACGTCAGCCGTCGCGCACGTCCACGAGGGGATGCTCGTGGCGTAGCTCGCTTCGCACCTGCATCACGGTGGCGGCGCGGGCACGGCCAGGATCGGGCCCGGCCCCAGCCAGCCCGTCGTCTCACCGAGGGTCAGCGCCCAGGCGTCGCTGGCCAGACGGGCACCTCAGTCGGGCCCAGGCGGCGGGAAGCGCCGGTGAGCTGCCCGCCCTCCCGAGGCTCGCCGCCGCTGTCGACCAGCCTGACACACCCCGCTCGTACCGTGACGCCATGGGCCGCTCAGAGGCGACGGAGAACGGTGACGACCTTTCCGTAGATGGTGACCTCGTCGGGGCGGAACTCGAGCTCGGAGAGGCGGGGATTCGCCGGCACGAGCACGATCTTGTTCCTGCGGCGCTTCAGGGTCTTCACGGTCGCCTCGTCCCCGGGGATGCCGGCGACGACGATCTCCCCGGACTCCGCGTCCGGCTGGCGCCGCACCACGACGAAGTCGCCCTCGAGGATGCCGGCCTCGATCATCGAGTCACCCCGGACCCGCAGCATGAACAGCTCGCCGGTGCCGGTGAACTCCTCCGGGATGGGCAGAACCTCCTCGACGTTCTCTTCGGCGAGGACCCCGGTGCCCGCAGCCACGTCGCCGACGAGCGGCACGTGGGCGGCAGGGCGGACCCGGAGGGCGGCGCCCGAGCTGGTCTCGAAATTGACGACGATCGCCCGCGGCTTGGTCGGGTCTCGTTGCAGGTAGCCGTCGCGCTGCAGCACCTTCAGGTGAGCGTGCACGGTGGAGGACGACGTCAGTCCCACCGCCTCGCCGATCTCGCGGACCGAGGGCGGGTAGCCCCGCTGGCGGATCTGCTCTGCGATGAACTCGAGGATCATCCGCCGCTTCCCGGCGAGCGTCGTCTCGGCCATGCCCGTCTCCTCTCGTGGTCGGACGCTACGAGGGTACCTGCTCGCCGGTACGGATACAAACATCCGTTCGTGAAACGTGCGTTCGCCTCCCCGTTGACAGCGAACGCGCGTTCGTGGTTGGATGAGGTGTCCGAACGTATGTACGTGAGCGGCCGGGAGACCGGCACCGCATCGGAGCACCGACGGACCCGAGGAGGCCACCATGGGCGCACTTGCTGAGCAGTGGTCGGAAGGACCTGCCGAAGAGCGGGTGGCAGCCCCGCGCCGAAGGCCGCACGGCTCGACGCGAGCGGGGCGGCGGACGAGGTCGGACGGCACCGGCTGGAACGTGCTGGCGGAGCAGATCGTGGCCTACCCCCCGAGCGCACAGCGCATCTGGCTCGACCCGTCCCGCTGGAGCGAGCGGCACCAGGCCGAGACGGCGGTTCCCGGTTCGCGTACCTACGCCGACGCCTGGCTGGAGGCTGAGCTCGAGCGCCTGAAGGTGAGGCGAACCCGGGCCGACGAGTGTGTCGAGGCCGGCGCGGCCAGAGCACCGGCCCGCCGGACGGCCGCCTCAGGAAGGTCGGTCGGCGACGCGGCCACGCCCTCCGGCGTGAGGGCGACGACCGGCCAGGCACGTCGCAGCGCCGCCCCGGCACCGAGCGCCGACACGGTGCTAAGGACGGCGCCGGCCGCCCGGCCGGCTGTCGGTCTGCGAGGGTTGCGGCGCCTCCTCCCCGGCGCCGCCACCCTCGCCGTACTCGTGAGCGCCTGGTTCGGAGTCGGCGCGCTCGCGAGCTCGGCACATGCTGTCCGCATCGAGCGGCTACCGGGATCGGTCCTCGTCGGAGGTCGGTACCTCTACCTGGCCCGGCCCGGTGACACCCTCTGGTCCATCGCCACGAGGGTGGAGCCCGGCGCCGACCCCCGGCCGCTCGTGGACCAGCTGGAGGCCCAGCTGCACGGCCGGCAGCTCCAGCCCGGCGACGGCCTCTTCCTGCCGAAGTAGACGGAACGGAACGCCTCGGCGGCGCTACGGTCGGTGTGTGAGATGCCCCTGGTGCGCCTCGGTCGAGGACCGTGTCGTCGACTCACGCGAGGTGGAGCAGGGCGAGGCGATCCGCCGCCGGCGCGAGTGCCTCGGGTGCGGCAGGAGGTTCACCACCTACGAGCGCGCTGTCGAGGCGGTGATCTGGGTCCTCAAACGGTCAGGCCAGCGGGTTCCCTTCGAACGGGCGAAGGTGGCGGCGGGCGTGCGGTCGGCCTGCAAGAACCGGCCCGTGCGCGAGGACGAGATCGAGGGTCTCGCCGCCCAGGTGGAGGAGGCGATGCGCGAGCACGGGCCGCAGGTGACGAGCGAGCAGATCGGCCGTGCGGTGCTCGAGCGCCTGCGACTCCTCGACGACGTCGCCTCCGTCCGTTTCGCCAGCGTCTACAAGGGCTTCGAGGATGTGGGCGACTTCGCGAGGGAGCTCGGCCTCGAGCCGCCGCCCTCGGACCTGCCGGCGCGGTAGGCGGGTGCCGAGAGCCGTCCGCATGGGCGAGGTGCCACGGCGCCGGCTCGGCGTCTTCGCCCATCGGAGAGGTCCCGGCCGCTCCTCTGGCGGCAGGCTCGCCTGCCCGCTCCCGGACGGCTGCGAGGGTGAGGTCCCGCTGTGCACGGACGACGGTTCGGTGGATGCGCCGGCAGACTCGGGGGAGGCGGCGGATCGGCCACCCGATGAGGGGCGCAGGGGCAGGGACCTCCTCGGCGTGAGCTCGCTCGGCGACCTCGGCCGGGCCGACGGCGAGCCCGGGACCGACCTGGCGGGCCGGGGGGAGATCGGGGCCGTCATCCGGCGGCTCGGCTCGGATGGGCTCGTGGCCCCCGACCCCTTGGCGGTCGTCTCCCGGACGGGGCACGACACCCGCCGCGGCCATCGGACGCTCGGATGGGCGGCGCCCGGCGCGCCGGCGCCGGTCGCCGCCGCCTCCCGCCGCCTCCCGGGCATCGGACCCCTCCATCAGGTGGCCACGGTGCCCGTGTCGGGGTCGCTCGAGCCCGCCGTCTTGGTGGGCACCGCCGTCACCTGCCACGAGACCCGGCTGGAGGACGTCAGCGGGCGGTTCCCGCCGGCCCCTTGCCACCGGGCGAGAGACGCCGGCCCCCGAGCGGGCCTGTCCCTCGCCGGGACCTGCCGGCGCGTTCTCACATGACGGCGTCCGGCGACCGCCTCGACGTCCTGCACGTCGACATGGACTGCTTCTTCGCCGCCGTCGAGGTGCTCGACGACCCGAGCCTCGAGCGGCGACCGGTCATCGTCGGTGGCACCGGCCCGCGAGCCGTGGTCGCCTCGTGCTCCTACGAGGCGAGGGCGACCGGCGTCCGCTCGGCCATGCCGATGGGTGAGGCGCGCAGGCGTTGCCCGTCGGCGGTCGTGCTCCCCGGCCGCCACGACCGCTACGGCGAGGTGAGCAGAGGTCTGCACGAGGTGTTCTTGGAGTTCACGCCCGTCATCGAGCCGATCTCCCTCGACGAGGCCTTCCTCGACGTCTCAGGCAGTCACCGCCTCTTCGGCCCGAGCGAGGAGATCGCCCGGCGCGTGCGCTCTCGCGTCCGGGAGGTGCTGCGCCTCGAGTGCTCCGTCGGCGTGGGGCGGAGCAAGCTGATCGCCAAGCTGGCCTCGAGGGAGGCCAAGCCGCGCCCCTCGGCTGGCGGGCCCGAGCCGGGCCCGGGCATCGTCGTCGTCCTGCCCGAGGAGGAGCTCGCCTTCTTGCACCCCCGGCCGGTAGGCGACCTGTGGGGCGTCGGCCCGAAGACCGGCGAGCGTCTCCTGCGCTACGGGGTGAGGACGGTCGGCGAGATGGCGGCCCTCGACAAGGCGGCGCTCGAGCGGCTGCTCGGACGGGCGCTCGGCGGGCAGCTGCACGACCTGAGCTGGGGCCGCGACGAGCGGCCGGTCCAGGCGGCCACCGTCCCGAAGTCGATCGGGCACGAGGAGACGTTCCCGAGCGATCGCCACGACCAGGCCGAGCTCCTGCCCGAGGTGGTCCGCCTCGCCGACTCCGTCGGCTCCCGCCTGAGGGCCACCGGGCTCACAGGGCGGACGGTCAACCTGAAGCTTCGTTTCGGGGACTTCTCGACGATCACACGTGCCCACTCGCTGCCCGGGCCGCTGTTCAGCTCGTTGGAGATCGCCCGGCTCGCCGCCGAGCTCCTCTCGGGGGTGGACGTCGGTCCCGGCGTCCGGCTGCTCGGCGTGAGCGTCTCCTCCCTCGAGCCCCTCGCCACCGCCGGCGGCCGCCAGCTCAGCCTCCTCGACCTCGATCGTGCCGAGGAGGCACCGCGGCGGGCCGACGGGCCGCTTCGCGCCGAGGTGGAGGCGGCCGTCGACGCCATCAGGGCCCGGTACGGAGCTCATGCGGTCGGGCCGGCGACCGTGGTCGAAGCGGGCCGCGGCCTTCGGGTGAAAGAGCTCGGCGACCAGCAGTGGGGCTGAGCGGGCGCGGACGCGGGTGCCTGCCGGAGCAGGTAACGTCGACAGCGCAACTCGGGATCGGGTCGGATGCCGGAGTCGGATGCCGGTGTCGCCACGGCCCGCCCGACCGGTCGGGAAGGGGATGAGGGTGCCACTTTCCGAGGAAGAGCAACGAATCCTCCAGGAGATGGAGCAGAAGCTCCGCGAGCACGACCGTGAGTTCGTCGAGCGCGTGAGCCACGGTTCACACCGGCTGCAGGGTTCCGGCGGGCTCAGGTGGTCGGCCGTCGGCTTCCTCGTCGGCACGGTCGCCCTCCTCGGGACGTTCCGCTCCTCCCTCGTGCTGGCGGTCGGCGCGGTGCTCCTCATGCTCGTCTCGTCGCTCGCCTTCGCCCAGCTGCTCGGTGCCCGTCGGGCACCCGCCCAGCCCGCCGGTACCAGCCCGTCGCGGCCCGAAGAGGCCCGCCGCCGGTCGAAGGGTCGCAGCGTGGGGCTCGCCGACGAGTGGCGGCGCATGCGGTCGCGCTTCGGCCACCGTGGCTGAGGAGGCAGGGGACCCTCAACTCTGCCTCGCCCTCGACGTCGGTGGCACCAAGCTCGCCGTCGGGGTCGTCGACCGGTCCGGCACGGTGCTCTTCCACGACCGCACGCCCACGCCGAGGGCGACCGACGCCGAGGCGCTCTTCCGGGTCGTCGGCGACCTGATGGAGATCGGCCGCCGCCAGATCGGGGCGCGCGGCGAGCTGGCGGCCGTCGGGATCGGGTGCGGAGGACCGATGCGGGACGGCCTCGTGTCGCCGCTCAACATCCATGCCTGGCGGGACTTCCCTCTCCTCGAGCGTGTCCGGGGCCTCGCCGGCCTCTCGGGGCTCCCGGTCTCGCTCGACAACGACGCCAAGGCACTGGCGCTCGCCGAGGGGTGGAAGGGCGGTGCCGCCGGCGAACGGGACTTCCTCGCCATGGTCGTCTCGACAGGTGTCGGCGGCGGCCTCGTCCTCGACGGTCGGCTCCTCGACGGCTCGGCGGGCAACGCCGGCCACATCGGTCACGTCATCGTCGAGCCGGGCGGGCGGCGGTGCGGTTGCGGCGCACGGGGCTGTCTCGAGGCGGAGGCCTCCGGGACGGCGATCGAGCAGATCACCGGCGCCAGCGCCGCCGAGGCGCCGCCCGAGATCCGCCGCCGCGCCGGCCAGCTGGTCGGCCGCGCCGTCGCCTCGGTCGCCAACCTGCTCGACGTCCGGCGGGCACTCGTCGGCGGCTCGGTCGCGCTCGGCTACGGGGTGCCGTTCTTCCTCGCCGCCCAGCGCGAGCTCGACGCCTGCGCCCGCCTGCAGTTCTCCGCCGGCGCCCGGATCGATCCGGTGCTGCTCGGGCCGGAGGCTCCGCTCATCGGGGCGGCCGCCGTCGGCTGGCGGGCCGCCGGCCTCGACGTGCTCGGGGCCGGGCGATGAGCGCCGAGCGCGACCGGGGATGGTGGTGGTCGGCGACCGTGGCGGTCGGGCGCCGACCCGACCTCTGGGTGACGGCCGTCCGCCAGGCGGCGGCTCTCGCGCCGCGCGGGTGGTGGCGCGCCCGGCCGCCGCTCCCGCTCCCCTCGGGCGCCTGGCTGGCCTTTCGGATGGAGACGGCCTACGGCGACCCGACCCGCCGCCCTTCGGGCAAGGACATGGTCCACTTCCTCGAGTGGTGCCGGCAATCACGGCCTCGTTCCCGCAACATGGGGTAACGTCCTGCCGTGCACTGCCGAGGACGGCTGAGAGCGCGCCGGACGCGTCGAAGGGGCTGACGTGACCGGACGCGCGCTCGTGCTGAATGCCTCCTACGAGCCGCTGTCGGTCGTCACGGTCCGCCGGGCCCTCGTCCTCGTGCTCTCCGAGCGGGCCACCCTCGTGCACGGCACCGGGCGGGATCTCCGCTCGGCGACCAGCTCGTTCGCCGAGCCCTCCGTCGTGCGCCTCGTCCACTACGTGAAGGTGCCCCACCTGACCCGCGTCGCCGTCACGCGCCGGTCCGTGTTCGTCCGGGACGGCCACCGCTGCCAGTACTGCGGCGCCCAGGCCGAGAACATCGACCACATCATCCCCCGCAGCCGGGGCGGGACGCACTCGTGGGAGAACGTCGTCGCCTGCTGCCGGCGGTGCAACACGAGGAAGGAGGACCGGCTCCTCGAGGAGTCGGGGTTCCACCTCGTCCGCCAGCCGAAGGCGCCCTGCTCCCGTCTCTGGCTCCTGGCGGCGAGCGGCGACGTCAGGGAGGAGTGGGCCCCCTACGTCGCGCCGGTGCTCGGCCAGGCGGTCGCCGTCTGAGCGCCTCCGGGCGCGGCTGGAAGCTCGTCGAGCAGTCCGGGCCCGCCGACCTCCTCGTCTCTCGCACCGGGCAGCCTCCCGACGACTCCGTCGTCCCGGCACGACGCCTCGTCGCCTGCCACGTCACCGAGCGGGCGCTCGTCCTCGGCTCGACCGAGCCGGAGGACGACGTGGACCGTGCCCGCTGCCGGGAGCGGGGCATCGGCGTGGTACGCCGACGCTCGGGCGGGGGAGCGGTCCTCGTCGCCCCGGGCTCGCAGGCCTGGCTCGACGTCTTCCTTCCGGCCGGCGACCCGCTCTTGGACCGCGACGTCGGCCGCTCGTTCCTCTGGCTCGGCGCGGCCTGGGCGGCGGCGGTGGCGGCGGTGAGCGAGGGTGCGATCCGTGCCGAGGTGGCCCCCCCGGGCCTCGAGCGGAGCGCGTGGTCGCGGCGTCTCTGCTTTGCTGTCGTCGGCTCGGGTGAGGTGACGGTCGCCGGGCGCAAGGTGGTCGGCATCTCGCAGCGGCGAGACCGCGAGGGTGCCTGGTTCCACTCGATGGCGCTCTTGCGCGACACCTCGGCGGAGCTGGTCGACTGCCTGCGTCTCGGCGAAGGCCAGCGCGAGGAGGCGCTCCGGCTGCTCGGCGCGCGAGCCGGGACGGTCCAGGTGAGCGAGACCCTGCTGCTCCACGCCGTCGTCGAGTCCCTCCCCTAGTCCCCCCCGGCTCCCCACTTCCCTCCCTGCGCCCCTCCGGGGCGTCCCTGCTGGTCAGGCCTCTCCGCTGTGGCGTCCCGGCGCGCCCCGCCGCGGGTCCGCCCGTCCTGCGCGGGGCGCGAAGGCGCCGGTCAAGAGGGTGCCGGGCAGACCGGTGGTTGACGTGGGGAGGGAAAAGTACATAAAGTGGCGCGAAGTGGGGACCAGGGGAGGACTGGCCCAGCAAACGGGGCAGAAGGGTCGCGGTAGCCAGCTGTGGAGTTGTTCGTCGGTCGTTACGACCGTTCCCTCGACGCGAAGGGCAGGGTCATCCTACCGGCGCGCCTTCGCGGGTTCTTCGAGCGCTCCGGGTACCTCGCTCCCCATGAGGACGGCTGCATCGCTCTGTGGACCGAGTCGGAGTTCTCCGAGGAGGCCGGCCGACAGCACGACCGCGAGAGCGAGGGCCAGGAGGCCCGCCACGACGTCCGCGAGTGGTTCTCGCGCGTCAACTACGTGGAGCTCGACGGCCAGGGACGGATGGCCATTCCCGCCGATCTCCGCCAGTACGCCGATCTCGACAGCGACGTCCTCTTCGTCGGCGTCCACGACCGGGTCGAGCTCTGGTCGCGGCGCCGTTGGGAGACCCGGAGGACCTCCGGGTCGTGACCGGTGAGCTCGAACCCCGCCCCCCTGTGGCCCCCCGGGCCACCCGCAGCCTCTCGGCACGAGCGGTCGACGGCTCTCCCAGCCTCTCCGCCTACTGCCGTCACCGTCCTCGCGTGGTGCGAACCCCAGACGCACCGGGCGCCGGGAGGCTGCGGATGACCCGGGAGTTCCGCCATGACCCGGTGATGGCCGGGGAGGTGGTCGAGGCGCTCGCCACGACGCCCCAGGGCGTCCTCGTCGATGCCACCGTCGGCGGCGGGGGCCACGCCGCCGCCCTCCTCGGGGCCTCGACGAGCCACCGACTGATCGGGATCGACCGCGACCCTGCCGCCATCGAGGCCGCCGCCGGGCTGCTCGCTCCTTTCGGGGCGCGGGCGCAGCTCGTCCGGGCGCGCTTCGACGCGGTCGCCGCCGTGCTCGAGCAGCTG
>JAJZZB010000114.1 GCA_021797795.1 Actinomycetes bacterium
GCTCACCTTGATCCCGGTGGCACCGAGTGTGCGGTAGTGCATGGCTGCACGCTAGAGGGGCCGGTCGCCGCCCCTCCGGTCAGGCGGGCGTGGGCTCCTTCGGCAGCCCGAGCACCCGCTCGGCGAGGATGTTCCGCTGGATCTCCGCCGTCCCGCCCCAGATCGTCTCCGAGCGGGAGAAGAAGAAGCTGGCCTGCATCGGGCTCACGGGGTAGCCCGGCCGGCGGGGGCGTGAGCCGACGCCGGGGACGATCTCGGTCTCGTCGCCCTCGTCGCCGGTGAGGACCTGGCCCTCCATGCCCATGATGTCGAGATAGAGCTCCATCACCTCGCGGTGGTACTCGGACCAGAACATCTTGTTCGTCGCCCCGAGGGCCGCTGTCGAGTGGTCCTCTCTCAGGGCGGAGGTGAGGGTGCGCAGGCCGTTGATCTGCATGATCTTCACCTTGGACCACGCCCGGGCGAGGCGCTGGCGCACGAGCGGGTCGCGGTCCTCGTCCCGCTCGCGGGCCGCCTCGATGACGGCCTCCAGCTCGCGCTGGAAGCGCCGGTAGCCCGTCGTGGCCGAGGTGCCGCGCTCGAAGCCGAGGGTCGTCATGGCGACCTTCCAGCCGTTGTTCACCCCGCCTACGACGTTGTCCCTCGGGCAGCGGGCGTTCGAGAAGAACACCTCGTTGAACTCCGCCGAGCCGTCGATCTGGGAGATCGGGCGGACCTCGACGCCATCCTGGCGCATCGGGACGAGAAGGTACGAGATGCCGGCGTGCTTGGGCGCCTCGGGATCGGTGCGGGCGAGCAGGAAGATGTAGTCGGCGTGCTGCGCCTGGGTCGTCCAGACCTTCTGGCCGTTGATGACCCACTCGTCCCCGTCGAGCTCGGCCCGGGTCTTGAGCGAGGCGAGGTCGCTGCCGGCGTCGGGCTCGGAGAAGCCCTGGCACCAGGCGATCTCTCCCGAGAGGATCTTCGGGAGGAAGAAACTCTTCTGCTCCTCGGTGCCCCAGGTGAGGATCGTCGGCCCGACGAGGGTGTCGCCGAAGAAGTCGGCCCGCATGGGGGCGTTCGCACGGGCGAACTCCTCGTTCAACACGACGCTCTCCATGAGGCTCAGCCCCCTGCCGCCGTACTCGGCCGGCCAGGAGGCGCAGATCCAGCCGCCCTCGGACAGCCTCTTGGTCCACCCGGCGTTGAAGCTGCGGCGCTCGTCGGCCGCCATCTGGAACCCGGGTGACCCCCAGCCCTCGGGGAGGTTCTCCTCCAGCCAGGTCCGCACCTCGGCCCGGAGGGCCTCGGCTTCTCGGGGGTAGGTGAGATCCATGCCTCGAGGCTACTCGCCGGTCACCGCCGCTCGCCCGGTCCCGGCGCTAGCATCCGGTGAGGCGCGGCGAGGGAGGTGGGCACCATGATGCATCGGACCCTGCGGGCAGCCGGCCTGGCGGCGCTCGCCGCCGCCGGCCTCGCCGCCTGCGGCACGGCCTCGGGCTCCCAGCCGAACATCCCGGCGGGCGGCCACACCGGCATCGTCCCCGCCGCCCAGCGCAGCCGGCTGCTCGCCAAGGTGGCCGACCCGCCCTCGAGCTTCCAGATGAGCCTCGTGATGTCGATGTCGGGCATCCCCGTGCACGCCGGCGCGACGACGTCGGAGACCGTGAGCGAGGTCGGGGTCTTCGACCCGCGCACCAAGCTCGGTGCGATGACCGTACGGATCTCGGGCCCGGCGAGGTCCGGAGGCGGCACGTTCGGCGGTCGGGCGATCCTCGACGGCCGGACCGGGACCATCTACGTCGATCTCTCGCAGGCCTCGCAGATCTTCGGCAAGCGCTGGCTCGGCATGTCGCTCAACTCGCTCGGGAGCTCGGAGCTCTCGGGCACCTCGCTCAACCCCTCGGAGACCCTGAGCCAGCTGGCCAAGCTCGGCGGGACGCTGCGCCGGCTCGGCGAGCAGGCCTACCACGGCGTGCCGACCACGGCCTATCTCCTCACGACGACGTGGTCGCACCTGATCGCAGCCGGACCGCTCTCCGGGCGGCTCCCCGCCTCGGTCGCCGCCACGCTCGACGCCTCCGGTCCGCTGCAGTTCCACCTCTTCATCGACTCCCAGGGCCGCCTTCGCGGCGAGCAGGTCCATCTCACCGGCCTCGGGACCATCGTGAAGGCCGTGCTCGAGTCCCTCGGCCGGCCGGTGGGCCGGGCTGTCACCTCCGAGCTGTCCGGCATGCAGATGAGCCTGTCCCTCTCGGTCTCCGCCTACGGGGTGCCGGTGCAGGTGAGCGTCCCGCCCGCCTCGCAGGTGAAGATGATGACCGTCCCCTCGCTCTTCGGCGGCACCGCCTCGGGCGGGGGCGCCAGCTCCCCGGGTCTCGGAACGGGACTCTGACCTCCCCCGGGGGGTAGACTGGTCGGGCAACGGCCGGACGGACGCGGAAGGAGGTGGGGTCGATGTCACCGGACCAACCCCCGAGTACCAGCCTCACCCCGCTCGCCGCGTCGTCGTTCGCCTAGCCCGAGTCCCGGGCTGAGCCTCCCGCCGTCGGGCCTGCCGGCCCGCCCAGGGTGCGCGCGAGCGGGTGTCCCACCTGAGACAGCGCCGTTCCCCGTCCACCCCGAGGAGGTCCCTTGGCCCGCCGTGCCCCGCTCCAGACGCCGCAGGCGCTGCGCACGCGCCTCGACGAACGCCACCGCCGCCTCACGACCACCCGTGCCGTCCGGGAGGCGATCGTCTCCCTCGTCGGCATCCTCAACCGGCCCGTCTGCCACCAGGGCGGAGAGGAGATCGGCACCCTGCTCGACGTCGTGGCCCGCTTCTCGGGCGACCAGGCGTACCCGCCGATCACCGGACTCATCGTGCGGGTCGGGAGGCGCCGGGTCTTCCTCGACGCGAGCCTCGTCCAGCACCTCGGCCACGCCGAGATCACGCTCCGCTCGGCGAGGGTCGACCTTCGCGACTACGAGCGGCGGGAGGGCGAGCTCCTGCTGGCCCGCGACGTCCTCGACCATCAGCTCGTCGACGTCGACGGGGTACAGGTGATCCGTGCCGCCGACCTCTACCTCGCCCCCACCCAGGGGCGGATCCGCCTCGTCGGGGTGGACGTGAGCGCCCAGACGCTGCTGCGGCGCCTCGGCCCGGCGCGCCTTCGGACCCGGCCGACGCCCGAGCGGGTCATCGACTGGGCTGCGATCCAGCCCTTCGGCACCCCGACGTCGGCAGTCCGCCTGCGCACCTCCCACGAGGGTCTCCATCGGCTCCGCCCGGGCGAGCTGGCCGACCTCCTCGAGGACCTCGGCCGCGAGCAGCAGCAGGAGCTGCTGGAGGCGCTCGAGCCGGAAGAGGCGGCCGACGCCCTCGAGGAGATGGACCCAGAGGAGCTCGAGTCCCTGCTGCGGGGCGCCGAGCCCGAGCAGGCGGCCCGCCTGGTCGCCACCATGGAGACCGACGAGGCGGTCGACGCGCTGCGCGACCTGCTCGACGACGAGCGGGACGAGCTGCTCGGCCGCATGCCGCCCGAGCGGGCCGACGAGCTCGAGTCGTTGCTCGGCTACGGGGAGGGGACCGCCGGCGGGATCATGACGACGGCGGTCGTCGTCGGCTCCTCGGGCGAGACGGTCGAGGAGATCCGCGCCCGCCTCGGGGCCATGCGCGAGCACCGGGGCGAGATCGACGCCGTCGCCGTCGTCGACGACGACGGCTGCCTCGTCGGTGACGTGACCCTGTTCGACCTCCTCCTCGCCGAGCCGTCGGGCCTGCTCGGCGACCTCGTGGCCGACGCCCGCCCGGTGACCGTGGCGCCGACGGCCGACGTCGCCGAGGTGGCGGCTCAGCTGATGGAGTCGCGGCGCTCCTCGGTGCTCGTCGTCGAGGACGAGCGCCCTGTCGGCCGGATCCTGGCGGACGACGTCGTCGACGCGCTGGTGCCCGACCGCGGGCGCCTGCACTTCCCGAGGTTCCTCCAGTGACCGAGGAGGGCGACCGATGGGCCGCCACCTCGCCGAGTCCAGTGCGGAGCAGGCCCTAGACACACCTGCATCCGGCCCCGGCCGGCGGCAGAAGGTCGCCGGCCGGGGCCGGAGCCTGCGGCGACGGGTCATGCTCGTGGTCGCGATCGCCGGCCCCGGTCTCATCGCGGCCAACGCCGGGAACGACGCCGGCGGCATCGCCACCTACGCCTCGGCCGGGTCCCAGTACCGCTACGACGCCCTGTTCGTCATGGTGCTCATCACCGTCGGCCTCGTCGTGGTCCAGGAGATGTCGGCCCGGCTCGGCGCCATCACCGGCAAGGGCCTGGCGGCGCTCATCAGGGAGGAGTTCTCCATCCGGATGACCTCCCTCGCGCTCGGGGCGCTGCTCGTCGCCAATGTGGGCATCGTCGTCTCGGAGTTCGCCGGGATCGGGGCGGCCTTCGAGCTGTTCGGCGTCTCCCGCTATGTGACAGTGCCACTGGCAGCTGTCGCCATCTGGGTGCTCGTGCTCTTCGGCTCCTATCGCTACGCCGAGCGCGTCTTCCTGCTGCTGTCGCTCGCCTTCCTCGCCTATCCGATCGCCGCCGGCCTCGGCCACCCGAACTGGGCCCAGGTCGGGCTGCACACCGCCCTCCCGGACTTCTCGACATCGAAGGGCTTCATCCTGCTCGTCGTCGCCCTCATCGGGACGACGATCTCGCCCTACATGCAGCTCTACAACGCGGCGGCGGTGGTCGACCGCGGCATCGGTCCCGAGGAGTACCCGGCCGAGCGTGTCGACACGGTGGCCGGCGCCATCTTCGCCGACCTCATCTCCTGGTTCATCATCGTGGCGACGGCGGCCGCCATCGGGGGGACCGGCGCCCTCTCCTCGGCCAAGGAGGCGGCCATCGCGCTCCGGCCCGTCGCCGGGCCAGCGGCCGAGCTCCTCTTCGGGCTGGGGCTGATCGGCGCCTCGGCGCTCGCCGGCGCCGTCGTGCCGCTCTCCACCTCCTACGCCCTCGCCGAGGCGATCGGCGTCGAGCGCTCGGTCTCCAGGCGTTTCCGGGAGGCGCCGCTGTTCCTCGGCCTGTTCACCGCCCAGGTCGTGATCGGCGCTGCGGTCGCTCTCGTCCCGGTCAACCTCATCACGCTGCTCATCGGCACCCAGGTCCTGCAGGGCGTCGTGACCCCGATCACGCTCGTGTTCATCCTCGTGCTCGCCAACCGGCGGTCGGTGCTCGGGGCGTTCGTGAACGGCAGGATCTTCAAGGTGGTGGCCGGCATCGCCGTCGCCCTCGTGGCCGCCATGGCGGTGCTGCTCGTCGTGTTGACGGTGCTCGGCTGGTTCGGCATCTCCTGAGGCCCCCGGGGGGCGCCTCCTCCGGCCCGCTTGCGCGAGCGCCGGGAAACAGGGGAGGCTTGGGGCCCATGCAGGCCGGCGCCGGAGCAGAGCGACTGCGCGTCGCCTACCTCGTCTACCGTGGTAATCCACGTTGTGGCGGCCAGGGTGTCTACTCCCGTCACCTCACCCGCGAGCTCGTCCGGCTCGGCCACGAGGTCACCGTCTTCTCGGGGCCGCCCTATCCCGAGCTCGACGAGGGCGTCGGCTTCGTCCCCGTCCCGAGCCTCGACCTCTACCGGGAGCCCGATCCCTTCCGGGTCCCGCGCCTCTCGGAGTTCACGAGCGCCGCCGACCTGCTCGAGTTCGCCATCATGTGCACGGCAGGGTTCCCCGAGCCGCGGACCTTCACGCTGCGCGTGAAACGGCTGCTGGCCGGTCGCGGCGGCGAGTTCGACCTCGTCCACGACAACCAGTCGCTCGGAAGCGGGCTGCTCGGGCTCATGGCGGACGGCTGGCCGCTCATCGCGACGATCCACCACCCGATCACCGTCGACCGAGAGCTCGACCTCGCCCACGCCGACACCCTGCGCCGCCGCCTCGCGCTGCGCCGCTGGTACGGCTTCATCGAGATGCAGACCCGGGTCGCCCGGCGACTGCCGCGGGTGATCACGGTGTCGGACTCATCGAGGCGCGACATCGCCGAGCAGCTCGGCGTGGACCGCTCCCGCATGGCGGTCGTCCCCGTCGGGGTGGAGGAGGGCGTCTTCAGGCCGCATCCCGAGGTGACGAGAGTCCCCGGCAGGATCATGACGACGGCGAGCGCCGACGTGCCCATGAAAGGGCTGGTCCCCCTGCTCGAGGCGCTCGCCAAGATCCGCACCGAGCGGGAGGACGCCCACCTCGTCGTCATCGGCCGTCTGAAGGAGACGAGCAGCGTCCCGGCCGTCATCGACCGTCTCGGGCTCGAGTCGGCCGTCACCTTCGTCTCGGGGGTGAGCGACGAGGAACTGGCGCGCTCCTACGCGGCGTCGGAGGTCGCCGTCGTCCCGAGCCTGTACGAGGGCTTCTCGCTCCCGGCCATCGAGGCGATGTCCTGCGGGGTCCCGCTCGTGGCGACGACCGGCGGTGCCCTGCCCGAGGTAGTGGGCGCCGACGGGGAGACGGCCCTGCTCGTCGAGCCGAACGACCCGGGCGCCCTGGCGGCCGCCGTCGTCCGGCTGCTCGGCGACGCCGAGCTGCGGTCCCGTCTCGGGGAGGCCGGGCGGCGCCGGACACTCGAGCGCTTCACCTGGCCGGTGACGGCAGCGCTCACGGCCGAGCAGTACCGGCTCCTGCTCGACTCCAAGCGTCCTGCGACCGCCGGGCGGGCACCGGGCCCCACATGCTGACCGTCGACTTCACCCGCCTCGGCCTGCGGGCGGGCGAGGACGTCCTCGACATGGGTTGCGGGGCGGGCCGTCACGCCTTCGAGTGCCTGCGCCGCGGCGCGCGCGTCGTCGCCCTCGACGCCGACGGGCTCGAGCTGAAGCACGCGGCGGCCGTCATGGAGGCGATGCAGTCGGCCGGCGAGTGGGCCGCCGGAGCCAGCGCCGCTCCGGTGCGGGCGAGCGCCCTCGAGCTCCCCTTCGCCGACGGGAGCTTCGACCGGGTCATCGCAGCCGAGGTGCTCGAGCACATCCCCGACGACGGGCGGGCGATGTCGGAGCTCGCACGCGTGCTGCGCCCGGGCGGCCGTATGGCGGCGACCGTGCCGAGGTTCTTCCCCGAGCTCGTCAACTGGGCCCTCTCCTCTCAGTACCACGAGGTCCCCGGCGGCCACGTGCGGATCTACCGCCGGGGCGAGCTCGCCCGGCGTCTCGGGGCCGCCGGGCTCGAGGTCGTCGGGCACCAGCACGTCCACGGGCTGCACAGCCCCTACTGGTGGCTCAAGTGCCTCGTCGGCGTCGAGCGCGACGAGCACCCGCTCGTGCGCGCCTACCACAAGGTGCTCGTCCACGACATCGTCCACCGAAGCGCCTGGACACGGGTCCCCGAGCGGCTGCTCGACCCCGTGATCGGCAAGAGCCTCGTTCTCTACCTGGAGCGTGCCCGGTGACGGCGCTCGAGGCCATGCCGGCGGCCGACCTGGCGGCGACGCTCTCGTCGATCGAGGCGGTGCAGGTCCCCTCGGGGATGATCCCCTGGTTCGAGGGCGGCCACTGCGATCCCTGGAACCACGTCGAGGCGGCGATGGCCCTCACGGCCGGCGGTCGCCTGGAGTCTGCCCGGCGCGCCTACGAGTGGTTGCGGCGCACCCAGCGCAAGGACGGGTCGTGGTGCAACTACTACTGGCCGGACGGGTCGGTGGAAGACGCCCGCGTCGACACGAACGTCTGCGCCTACGCCGCCACCGGGATCTTCCACTACCACCTGGCGACGGGCGACCGAGGCTTCGTCGAGTCGATGTGGCCGATGCTGGAGCGGGCGTTGAGCTTCGTGCTGGACTGGCAGCGGCCGGGGGGCGAGCTCGTCTGGTCGATCACCGACTCCGGCCGGCCGGAGACCTACGCCCTTCTCACCGGGTCGTCGTCGGTCTACCTGTCGCTGCGGTGCGCCGTTGCCTGTGCCGAGCTCGTCGGCGCCGAGCGACCGGAGTGGGAGCTGGCGGCGGGCCGGCTTCGCCACGCCCTCGTCTACCGGCCGGAGAGCTTTGCCCCGAAGGACCGCTACGCCATGGACTGGTACTACCCGGCGCTCACGGGCGCCCTCGAGGCCGACCCGGCCTCGGTGCGCCTCGACGAGCGCTGGGACGAGTTCGTCATGGACGGCCGGGGCGTCCGCTGCGTCTCGGACCAGCCCTGGGTGACCACCGCCGAGACGGCCGAGTGCGCTCTGGCGCTCCTCGGCCTCGGCCGGCGGGAGGAGGCGGGGCGGCTCCTCGCCTGGGTCGAGGACCAGCGCGATCCCGACGGCTCGTACACGACCGGCCGGGTCTACCCGGAGCGCTCGAGCTTCCCGCACGAGGAGCGCAGCACCTACAGCGCGGCGGCCGTCGTCCTCGCCCACGATGCCCTGTCGGCCACGAGCCCCACCTCCGGCCTCTTCTCCAAGCGGGGGCTGCCGGCCGGGCTCGACCTCGACGAGCCCGACGAGGGCGTCGCCGCCTCGGGTGCTCAGAGCACGAGCGCCAGTGTGAACCCGTCGTAGCCCTTCGTCCCGACCGTCTGGATCGCCGTGGCGCTCACGCGGGGGTTCTGGTGCAGGAGGTCGTGCAGTCGCCGGACGCCGAGCACGGCCTCGTCCTCCGAGGAGCGGTCGGCCACGGCGCCCTGCCTCACGACGTTGTCGACGACGATGGCGCTCCCGGGACGGGTGAGCCGGAGCGCCCACTCGAAGTAGTCGGCGTTCGACGGCTTGTCGGCGTCGATGAAGACGAAGTCGAAGGGCTCGCCGCCCTCGCCGGCGAGGACCTCGAGTGAGTCGAGCGCCCGGCCGAGACGGAGCTCGACCACCTCGTCGAGCCCGGCACGCTCGAGGTTGGCGCGGGCGACGGTGGCATGGGTCGGGTTGACCTCGAGAGAGACCATGCGCCCGCCGGCGGGGAGCGCCCTGCCGAGCCAGATGGCGGAGTAGCCGCCGAGCGTCCCGATCTCGAGGATGCGCCGGGCGCCCGCCAGCCGGGCGAGGAGGTGGAGCAGCTTGCCGAGGTTCGGCGAGACCTGGATGGACGGCAGGCCGGCCACGCTCGACTCGTGCAGGGCGGCATCGAGCACCGGGTCGGGCTCGTGCAGCGCGGCGGTGAGGTAGTGGTCGACGTCGTCCCACAGCTGCTGGCTCATGGCCCGGTCATAGCACGCCGGCCCGCCGGCCCCGAGCGGGCTCAGGCGGAGCCGGAGACGGGGAGCGGCTCCTCGACGATCTCCTCGAGGGGGCCGACCGCCGCCGCCGCCCGCTCGGGTGGCGGCACGATGACGACCGGCACGCGGGCGTGCTCGGCGCAGTGGCGGCTGACCGAGCCGAGCACCCAGCTGCGGAGACCGCTCATCCCGGTCGAGCCCACCACGAGCATCCGGGCCGAGGCGCTCTCGGCGACGAGCACCTCGGCCGGGTCGCCGGCGACGACGCGCTCCACCACATGGACCGCCTCGAGGCCCGCCTCGTCGCGCGCCACCTGGTGCACCGCCGTCGTGAGGCGCTGGCGGAGGCGGGAGACCCCGCCGCGCCCGGCGCCCTTCAGGCTGTGGGGCGGCGGCGTGATGACCCACGGATCGGCCCAGACGAGGATGGCGTCGACCTCGTCGCCGCTCCGGGCGGCCTCGCCGAGGGCGAAGCGGAGGGCTGCGGCGGCGGGTTCGGATCCGTCCACCCCGACCACGATGCGGTCCGGCCTCGTCTCCATGGACCCTCCTTCGCCCTCGGTCCCGGCCCTCACGGTCGCGCCGGCAGCCTCGGTGCAGCTAGCGGTACTTTCCGGGCTCGCAGCTGAGGAGCGGGCATCTGTGCTGGTAGATGACGGTATTCGGCGCCCGAACGTGTATTACCTAACTCAGCGCGTGGGAGCGT
>JAJZZB010000115.1 GCA_021797795.1 Actinomycetes bacterium
GGTCGTCGTGGAGCCGGTCACGTCGACGATCCAGCTCGCGCTGGTGGAGTCGGACGCGTAGTGGTCCGTAGCCTGCGAGATCTGACCGCCGGTCGAGTTGTTCACCACGGTGTCGGTGACCACCCGTCCGAGGGCATCGACCGCGTACGAGACGGTCTCTTGGCTGCCGTTCGTCGTCAGCGACTCCGTGGCAACTCGGTTGGAGGCCGTCCAGGTGAGGCTGGCGCCTGGCATCGAAGTGGAGAAGCTTCTCCTTCACGTAGCGGCCCATAGTGTCGGACAGCCCCGGGAGCTCGTCATCTCGACGAGGGCGACCCCCCGAAGCGCGCCGAGTCAGCACAGACAGGAACCGGAGGAAGTCCTCGCTGCTCTCCCTGTGGGGTATCGCGGTGAGGGAGGAGGAAGCTGCGCGCCCGGTCCCGCAGCTACTCCGAGGTGTCGTGGGGATCCTCGTCCCGGACCCTCATTGAGCAACCGGCGTCTTGGCGCTTGCGATGGCAAGATGACCCGCAAGCCCGATCGAGCGGCAGTCGTTGTCTCTTGACCGATTGTCAAGAGGTTGAGTGTGCATGGAGACGCGTCGGCCCAGGTCAGAGAGCTGCGAGAGTGGAGCGAGAGGGACTGTGACCACCGATCTGACCACCGACTTTGGTGGTCAACTTTGGTGGTCAATTTGGCAGCGGCACCGCCATTAGGGAGCCTGTCAGGTCTCTGACCTGGGCTTTCTCAGTCGGGCTGGCCGGATTTGAACCGGCGACCTCTTGACCCCCAGTCAAGCGCGCTAACCAAGCTGCGCCACAGCCCGTGGCATGCTCAGCCTACCGCGCCGGGCGCAGCCGCCGAAGGGCTGCCCGCCTGCTCGGCACCCAGGTAGGCTCGTGTCGATGCCGATCTATGAGTTCCGCTGCAGCGAGTGCGACACCGTCTTCGAGCAGCGGCGGTCGGTCGTCGAGTCCGACCAGGCGGCGCCCCCCTGTCCGAAGGGTCACACCCACACCCGCCGGGTGCTCTCGGTCTTCGCCTCGGTCGGGACGGCGGCGTCCTCCGGACCGAGCATGCCGTCGACCGGCGGCTGCGGGCCCGGCTGCGCCTGCGCCGCCAACCTCTGAGGCCCCCGCCCCCTTCGGGCGACACCTCGGTGGCAGCTCAGTGGATGTGGTGAGCCACCCAGGAGACGCCCTGGTAGGCGCGGTAGCCGAGGTAGACGACGGAGCCGACGACGATCACCTTGAAGTGCCAGGGCGCTCGCGCCTGGCGGGTCTCGCCGTCGCCTGCGGCCGTGTCGGCCTCACTCCCGCCGTCCTCGTCGCCGGTCGCCTGCGAGGGCGGAGACGGCTCTCCGTTCTCCAGGGCGCTGAGGTGCTGGACCCGGCGCTCGTCGTCGTCGGGGGTGGGTGCGGAGGCGTCCCGGCCGCTCATCAGACCGGGGGCACACCGTGGCGGCGGTCGGTGATCCAACGATTCTTCGACTCGGCGAGGGCGAAGCGCGAGACGAGCTCCTCACGAAGGTCGCCGGGCTGGACGACGGCATCGATGACGACGTCGGAGGCGAGCCGCAGGAGGTCGACATCCTCCTCGTACTCGCGCCGGCGGCTCGCCACGAACTCCTCGCGCTCGGAGGGGTCCTCGATGGCGGCCATCCGGTTGGCGTAGACGGCGTTGACGGCGGCCTCGGGTCCCATCACCGCGATCTTTGCCGACGGCAGGGCGAGGCACGCGTCGGGGGCGAAGGCCGGCCCTGCCATGGCGTAGAGACCTGCGCCGTACGCCTTGCGGAGGATGACCGAGATCTTCGGGACGGTCGCCTCGGAGACGGCCGTGATCATCTTGGCCCCGTGGCGGATGATCCCCTCCCGCTCGACCTGGGTCCCGATCATGAATCCGGGGACGTCGGCGAGGAAGAGCAGCGGCACGTTGAAGGCATCGGCGCACCAGATGAAGCGGGCGGCCTTGTCGGCCGAGTCGGTGAAGAGCACCCCGCCCTTCACGAGGGGGTTGTTGGCCACGATCCCGATCGCCCGTCCGCCGAGGCGGGCCCAGCCGATGACGAGCTCGGGGGCAAAGAGCGGCTTCAGCTCGAAAAAGGAGTCGGCGTCCACGATGCCCTCGACGACATGGCGGACGTCGTAGCCGGCGCTCGGCGCTTCCGGGACGGTGTCGGCGCCGAGCATCCGGGCGGGAGGCGCCGGCTCCTCCCATGGAGCGGCCTCCCGCCAGGAGCCGGGGAGGAAGGAGAAGTACGCCCGCGCCGCCTCGATGGCCGACTCGTCGTCGGGGTAGAGGTTGTCGCCGCAACCGGAGACCGTGGCATGCATCCGGGCGCCGCCCATCTCCTCGAGGTCGGTGTGCTCGCCCACCACCATCTCGGCCATCCGCGGCGAGCCGAGGTACATCGAGGCGTTGCCCTCGACCATGAACACCACGTCGCAGAAGGCGGGGATGTAGGCGCCCCCCGCCGCCGACGGGCCGAAGAGGCAGCAGATCTGGGGGACCCGCCCCGACAGGCGCACCTGGTTGTAGAAGATGCGCCCGGCTCCCCTCCTGCCGGGGAAGAGCTCCACCTGGTCGGTGATGCGGGCCCCGGCGGAGTCGACGAGATAGAAGACCGGCAGCTCGTGCTCGAGAGCGAACTCGGTCAGGCGGACGATCTTCTCCACCGTCCTCGCGCCCCAGGAGCCGGCCTTCACCGTCGGGTCGTTCGCCATCACGCAGACGGGGCGGCCGTCGACGCGACCCTGGCCGGTGACGACGCCGTCGGCCGGCAGGTCGCCGGCGAGGGCGTTCGCCAGCAGGCCGTCCTCGACGAAGGAGCCCTCGTCGAGCAGGAGCGCCAGGCGGTCCCGGACAAAGAGCTTGTTCTGCTGGCGGAGCTTGTCGCCGTACTTGGCGAGGTTGCCCTCGAAGGCGCGCTCGCCCGCCTCTGCCATGCGCTGTTCGATCGTCATCGGCCGGCGCGGACCCTCACCCGCATGTCGATCGGCGTCGGTCCGAGCTCGAAGCGCTCCCGCAGGAAGCGCTCGAGGTAGCGCAGGTAGGGCGGCGGGAGCCGCCTCGTGGCGAACAGTGTGACCGTCGGCGGGTCGACCGCGCCCTGCACGCCGTAGAGGATACGAGCGCCGGGGGCAGGATGGGCATTCTGGGCGGCGCGAAGCGCCTCGTTCAGGCGGGCGGTCGGGATCCTCCGGTGGTAGGCGGCGATCGACTCTGCCAGCACGGGGATGAGGCGGGACACCCCGAGGCCGGTCCGCGCCGAGATCCTGAGCACCGGGGCGTAGCCGAGGAAGGCCAGCTTGTCGGCCACCTCGTCGTTCACGGCCAGGCGGTGCTCGGTGTCGAGCAGGTCCCACTTGTTGAGCAGCACGACGACCGGGCTGCCCGAGGCGTCGACCCGCTCTGCGAGGCGCTGGTCCTGGTGCGTGACGCCCTCGGTGGCGTCGAGGACGAGGAGGGCGACGTCCGCCCGGTCGAGCGCCCTCAGCGAGCGGACGAGGGAGTAGTACTCCGGCGCCTCCCCCGCCCTCGCCCTCCGGCGCATGCCGGCGGTGTCGACGAGCCGGAGCGTCCCCGCCTCGGTCTCGAGCAGGGTGTCGATGGCGTCCCGGGTGGTGCCCGGCATGTCGTGGACGATCGAGCGGTCCTCGCCGAGGAGGCGGTTGAACAGCGTCGACTTGCCGACGTTCGGCCGGCCGACGATGGCGACGGCGGTGGCCGGCGCCTCGCTTGGGACCTCCGCCTCGGCCCCCTCGGGGTCGTCTCCCGGCTCGGGCAGGCGGGCGACGAGGTCGTCGAGCAGGTCGCCCATCCCCCGGCCATGCAGCGCGCTCACCATCGCCGGCTCGCCGAGGCCGAGGCCGGCGAGCTCCCAGGCGTCGAGCTCCCGGCGCTCGGAGTCGACCTTGTTGGCGACGACGATGACCCTGTCCGCCACCTTGCGCAGCCGGTTGGCGACATCGGCGTCCTCCCCGGTGATGCCGGTCGTGGCGTCGAGGACGAACAGCACGACGTCCGCCCCCCCCACCGCCCGGAGGGACTGCTCGCTCACCTTCTCGTCGAGGCGGTCGCCCCGCTCGAGGACGCCGCCGGTGTCGACGAGGAGGAAGTCCCTGCCCGCCCACTCGCACTGGAGCTCGAGGCGGTCGCGGGTCACCCCCGGCTCCTCCTGGACGATGGCGACCTGGCTGCCGGCGATCCGGTTGACAAGGGTCGACTTGCCGACGTTCGGCCGTCCGGCCACGACGACGACCGGCAGCCGCTTGGCGACGGGCGTGCTCACGCGGCCGCCCGGCGGGCAAGTGCAGCGCGCAGCGAGGCCCCGTCGGTCGCCACGACCTCGACGGGGCGGGGCAGCTCGGCGAGCGTGAGGCCGTCGAGGAAGCGACCGTTGGACAGGCAGACGTCGGGCAGCAGGTAGCGACGCCCCCCGGGTGCCCCGGCGAGCGCCCGGGCGACGTCGCCGCCGGTGAGAAGGCCGGTGACGGCGGTGTTGCCGCCGAAGAAGTCGTTCTTCACGACGAGCAGCTCGACCTCCCCGAAGCCCGCCCGCTCGAGGAGCGGGCCGAGCACGCGCCCGCCGTACTCACCGGTCACGACGACCGGCCTCGCCGGCCGGCGGCCGATCCGGAGCGCCACGGCGCCCCCCGGCGCCCGCTCGGCCCGGTAGCCCTCGGCCGGCGCTCCCTCCACCGAGCGGAAGAAGCCGGAGCGGGCGGGGCGAAGGCCCTCGGTCGCGCCGGCGAGCTCGGCCTCGAGGCTGCGGGCCATGCCGATGCCGTTCTCGTGCTGGGGGAAGCCCTCGTAGTGATCGGCCGGGGGGAAGTCCGCCCCGGCGAGGAGGTAGTACTCGTCGGAGGCGTGCACCATCCGCCGCCCGAGCACCGAGGAGAAGCGCTCCTGCCACTCGGCCACCGTTTCGACGACGGCGGCCGCCTCCTCGGCGGTGTGGGGCCGCATGGCCGCCTCGTTCGAGTAGCGGCTCACCCCGAGCGGGACGACGCCGAGGCTCGCGAGCTCCGGGTACTCGTCCATCACGCCCGCCAGGGTGTCGTGCAGGGCGTCGCCGTCGTTCAGCCCGGGGCAGACGACCACCTGCCCGTGGACCTCGATGCCGGCGTCGAGGAGGGCCCGCAGCCACCGCAGGCTGACCGCCCCCCTCCTGTTGCGCAGCATCCGCGCCCTCAGCTCCGGGTCGGTGGCGTGGATCGAGACGTAGAGGGGCGAGAGGCGCTCGTCGACGACCCGCTCGAGGTCGGCCTCGGTGAAGCGGGTGAGGGTGGTGAAGTTGCCGTAGAGGAACGAGAGCCGGTAGTCGTCGTCCTTCAGGTAGAGGCTGCGGCGCATCCCCTTCGGCAGCTGGTAGATGAAGCAGAACTCGCAGTGGTTGTCGCAGGTGCGCACCCGGTCGAACACCGCCGAGGAGACCTCGACCCCGAGCGGCTCGCCCGCCGTCTTCTCGACGACGACCGAGAGCTCGATGCCGCCGCGCGCGACCTCGAGCTCGACGAGCGGCTCGTCGGCGATCAGCTGGTACTCGATGACGTCGCGGGGCACCTGGCCGTTCATCGAGCGGATCTCGTCGCCCGGCACCAGCCCGGCACGCGACGCCGGCGACGGGTCGGCCACGGCCACCACCTGCGGTAGTGGCATAGCCCCAGGCTACCGTCCGATAGCCTCCCCGAGGTGCGAGTGGACACGGTGCGGCTCGCGGAGCCGAGAGGTTTCTGCGCGGGCGTCGAGATGGCGATCAAGGCCCTCTCGTGGATGGTGCGCGTCTTCGAGCCGCCGGTCTACTGCTACCACGAGAT
Organism: Actinomycetes bacterium; assembly: GCA_021797795.1. Taxonomy (GTDB): domain Bacteria; phylum Actinomycetota; class Acidimicrobiia; order Acidimicrobiales; family Bog-793; genus JAKACF01. Next base: position 5,802 of record JAJZZB010000115.1, read on the forward strand.
CGTCCACAACCGCATCGTCGTCGACGCCTTCGAGGCCCTCGGCGTCGTGTTCGTCGACGACGTCACCGAGGTGCCGCCCGGCCGCCCCCTCATGCTGTCCGCCCACGGCTCGGCTCCCGAGGTGGAGCAGAGGGCCGGCGAGCAGGGCCGCATCGTCGTCGACGCCTGCTGCCCGCTCGTGACCAAGGTCCACCACGAGATGAAGGTGCGGGCCCGCAAGGGGTACACCGTGATCTACGTCGGCCACGAGGGCCACGAGGAGGCGATCGGGACCATGGCCGTCGCCCCCGAGGCCGTCCGGCTCGTCGAGTCGACCGAGGGCGTGGCGGCGCTCGACCTGCCCGAGGGGGAGCCGGTGGCGCTGCTCGCCCAGACGACGCTCGCCCACGACGAGTGGTCGGGCATCGTCGAGGCCGCCAAGGACCGCCGCCCCGATCTGTGGATGCCGGGCCGCTCCGACCTCTGCTACGCGACGACGAACCGCCAGGCCGCCATGCGGGCACTGGCTCCCGGCTGCGACGCCGTCGTCGTGATCGGCTCGGCCAACTCCTCCAACACCATCTCGCTCGCCAAGACGGCCGCCGCCTACGGCTGCCCGCGGGTGCACCGTGTGAACTCCCTCGCCGAGCTGCCCGGCGACCTGGAGGGCGTCGTCGGGGTCACCGCCGGCGCCTCGGCGCCCGAGTGGCTCGTCGAGGAGGTGCTCGACGCCCTCGCCCCCGCCAAGGGGATCGAGGTCGTCCACGTCACCGACGAGGACGAGTACTTCCCTCCCCCGCCCGAGCTGCGCGACCTGCTCCGGGCGACGGCGCTGGCGGCCTCCTGCCTGCTCGGGGCGACGCCGGGGGTCTCGGCTCCGACAGCCGCCGACCGGGACCGCTCCGCCGCCGTGGTGCTGCGCCCCGGCGGGATCGCCCTCGCCTCGTGAACGAGCGGGACCGCCGCCGGCGGCGCGCCACCGACGACCTCATCGACCGGGTCGCCCTGGAGGAGTTCTCCGCCCACCACGGCGGCCAGCTGCTCAAACCCGTGGCGATCGTCATGGCGGCCTACAAAGAGGCCGAGAACATCGAGCGGGTCGTGAAGTCGATGCCGGCCGAGATCGGTGGAGAGCCCGCCTCGGTCCTCGTCGTCGTCGACGGCGAGGACGACGGGACGAGCGCCATCGCCCGGGCGGCCGGCGGCCTGGCGGTCATCGCCCCGGTCAACCGGGGACAGGGCGCCGCCCTCCGCCTCGGCTACCGGGTCGCTCGTGAGTACGGGGCCCGCTTCATCGTGACGGCGGACGCCGACGGCCAGTGCGACCCCGAGGACCTCGCCCGGGCGCTCGCCCCGGTCCTGTCGGGAGAGAGGGACTTCGTGAACGGCTCGCGGCGGCTCGGCGCCACCCACAACCGCGACGGCGTGCGCAACGCCGGGGTGGTCGTCTACGCCGCCCTGATCAGCCTGCTCACCGGGACGAGGGTGACCGACACGGCCAACCCGATCCGCGCCTTCCGGGCCGAGCTCACCGCCCACCTCGCCCTCGAGGAGCCCCAGTACCAGGCCTCCGAGCTCCTGATCAGCGCCCTCAGCCACGGCGTCTCGTACGGCGAGGTGCCTGTCACGATGCTGACGAGGGCCGCCGGCGCCTCGAAGAAGGGTGGCAACCTCCTCTACGGCTACCGCTACGGCAGGGTGGTGCTGAGGACGTACCGGCGCGAGCGGCTCAGCCGGCGTGCTCGAGCGCAGAGGACGCCGCCGGCTCCTCGCTGAGGATCGCCCGGCCGGCTCCGGCCGGGGCCACGGCCGGCTGCGGCGGAAGGCTCGTGCCGGCGACTGCGGCGACCACCGAGCCCCGGCCGGGGACGCCGCGCCAGAAGACGGCGACCACGGCGAGGCAGCACATGACCCCGCCGGCGGCGAGCACGTAGGGCAGCCAGGCGTGGACCCCGAAGAGCGCGCCCGAGATGCTGGCCGAGACCGCCACGGCGGCCGTCTGGGCGCTGAAGACCGCCCCCTGGGCGCGGCCGAGCTCGTGCGAGGGGACCGAGCCCGAGAGCTGGGCCGACTCGGCCGGCGCCCCGAGCGAGACCGTCACGGCCTCCCCGATTCCGAGACCGATGAGCCAGGCGACCGAGTGGATGAAGGGGTAGACGGCGGCGAAGGCCGCCGAGCCGACGAGGGCCAGGGCCACGAGGTAGCGCCGATCCATGTGGTCGACGAGCCAACCGGCCGGGAGCGACATGATGGCGAAGGGCAGGGCGAAGAAGGTCCAGGAGAGGCCGAGCTGCCAGGGAGCCGCCCCGCGGAGGGTGAGCAGCAGGCTCCAGCAGACCTCGTACATCCCGATGACGATGCCGCCGGCGAGGAAGGCGACGCCGACTCCGAGGACGGAGCGGTTCCGCCACAGCGGGCTGCGCCGGGCCTGGGCGGCGTGCTCGTACCTCCTCGCCCTCGGGGCGAAGGCGATGATCGGCGCGGCCGCGCTGAGGACGAGGACCGCAGCCCCGAGGAAGATGATCTTCATCCCCGACAGGCCGAGCAGCCCGCCGACGAAGGGGCCGACCGCCATCCCGACGGTGCGGGTCCCGTACAGGGCGGCGAAGGCGCGGCCCCGCTGGTGCTCGGGGACGATCTCGCCGAGGGTGGCGGAGTTGGCGACGTCGACGACGCCGACCCCGGCTCCCTGCAGCGCCCGGAGGACCAGGGCCGCCACCGGCGCCGAGAGGAAGACGAAGAGCACGCTCGCGACGGCGTAGGTGACGAGTCCGGCGACCTGGATCGTGCGCCGCCCCACCCGGTCCGAGAGCCGACCGATCGGGTACTGGACGAGCACGGCGGCGGCGAAGAAGGCGGCCATCGTGAAGCCGACGAGGGTGAGCGACGAGCCGTGGTGCCGGAGATACACCGGCAGCAGCGGGAGCACGGAGCTGGCGCCTCCCCACTCTGCCAGCGCCGAGATCGAGAGCGCGGCGACGACGCGCGTCGTCGCTCTCGTCTCCGGCGAGCGGCCGGTCCGCCATCTCGATCGCACGCTCACGCCGTCACCTCCCTCGGCCCTCTCGGCGCCCTGGCGGCGCTCCGTCTCGTCCCCGCCTCGGCTCTGGCGCTGCCGCGTACCGCCTCGTCGATCATCTCGGCGAGGCGGCGGCCCACGTCGGCACGCAGAGCCGCCCCGGGCGGCGCCAGGCCGAACAGGTCGCTCAGCCAGATTCCGTCGGCCGCCAGGCGGGCGACCGTCGAGAGCTCGGGGGGCAGCCCGTCGTCCTCGAGCGACGCCTGCCAGGCGGCGAAGCGGCCCCGGAGCGGGGCGAGCAGCTCGGGATCGGAGGCGACGCCGGCGAGCAGGGCGCCGCCGAGGCGTTGCTCGCGCTGGTCGCCGGGCGGCTCGGCGAGCGTCGCCTCGAGATAGGCCCGGGTGAAGTCGCCCGGCCGACCCGAGTAGGCACCGAACTCCCGGAGGGCGCCGTCGAAGGAGACGACGTAGCGGTCCACCATGGCGCTCACGAGTGCCGCCCGGCTCGGGAAGTGGTAGAGGACCCCCCCCTTGCTCACCCCGGCCTCGTGTGCGGCCGCCTCGAGGGTGAGCTTGGAGACCCCGTCGCGGATGACGAGGTCCTCGGCCGCGCACAGGATGCGGGCGCGCGTCTCGGCAGAGCTCCTCGTCATGCAGTGAACTGTACCGTCTGGACGGTACAGTACGAGCCGACAGCGGTGTGGCGGAAGGGGCCCTCATCATGCGGGCGATGACCGAGTCCCCCACCGCCATGCCCCGCCCGTGGAGGTTCGCGAGGCGAGGGCGCCGCTCTTCAGCCGTGGACGACGAAGTAGGCGGACACGAGGTTCCCGGCCGCCGCCTTGGTGGTGCCGTAGGGGGTGAGGCGCGGCGGCACGTGCTCGGCGATGACCCTCGTGCCGACGTCGCCGGCGATGGCGTCGGTCGAGGCGAAGGTGAAGGAGAACCCCGGGCTCCCGGCCGCCCTCGAGGAGGTGGTGGGTGGCGAGCAGGTTGGTGCGGG
>JAJZZB010000116.1 GCA_021797795.1 Actinomycetes bacterium
CACGCTCACCTCGGACCCCAGCGGGGATGAGATCCGCGTCGGCATCCGCTGGCGCGCCGGATCCCACGAGGAGCATCTCGCCACGCGCACCCGCATGCTCACCGACCCAGACGCCATCGAGCTCATCCGCCGCCGGAAGAACGAAGGCATGCGCGACAGCGACATCGCCGCCGAACTTCGTGCACTCGGGCTGCACACGGCGCGCGGTCACGAGTTCGGAATACGAGACGTTCGCAACGTCCGAACCTCCATCGGTCTCTCACGCCCGTCACCTCTCGAACCCGGCGAGCTCACGGTGCGTCAGGTCGCTGAGCGTCTCGGCATCGCAACGCAGACGGTCTACTATTGGTTGCGGATCGGCGTATTGCCTTATCGTCAGCCAGCCACCGGCGCCATCTGCATCCCATTCACTGCGGAGGTCGAAGCCGCGCTGCGCGCCCGGCCAGCAGTGGCCCGTTTCTCCGCGCGAACTCAACTCGCTACTACCGGAGGTGCACTTTGATGACGTCATCGAGGGCGGCTGCAAGTGCCTGGTTCGTGATCGCTTCGAGCGATCCGGGATGCGCTGGTCAGCGGCGATGGCCGAGGCGATGCTCCGCCTGCGAGCGATCTACCTCTCCGGGGACTGGGACGAGTACTGGGAGTGGCACATCGCCCAGGACCAGGAACGGCTCTACCGGACGCCGCCATGGCGAGTCGACGCAAAGTAGCCACACCCCCTTCATTTGGGCCATCACGACGAGGCCGTGGCGGACGCGAACGCGAGCAGGCCGTCCTTCACCGCACCAGCGACCTCGGCGAGCGCCACGCTCGCCTCGAGGCCGAGCCCGGCGAGGTGAGCCGCCTCCTCGGCGCGGTCCGCGACGGCCACGACAGGTACCTTCTTCATCAGGTGGTCCCCTTCTTGATCGGTGTCTTGGTGGACACCCGAAACCCTGCCATGAGCAGGGCGTCAGGCGGGGGACCACCACCTCACTTCAACAGGGCCGGAGACAACCTCACCACGAGTGGCGAGCCGCCGAGCGCCGCTACTTCTCCGAAGCCTCGATGGCGAGGCTCTATCCCGAGCGCGAAGATGAGCTCGCAGTCCTCGGCGAACTCGCTGCTCCCGTCTGAACCGCCCGGTGCAGGCACGCTGTGCATAACGACTCCCGGCAGCCGACTTCGCGCACGCGTTGCCCGTTACGCATTACGCATTACGCATGACGCGGCAACAGACTTGGGTGTTACAAGGCCCACGCAACATGCCTCTGGGCGTTTCCGACTAAGCCACGAACTAGAAGGTCCGCGAGGTCGCCCGCACGCTGGGACTCTTGCCACCGCTGCCCTCGAAGTCCTGGCGCCTCTCGTCGCCGCGCTGGCAACGACGACGGCCGGGCAACTCGCCGGCCTGCGTGCAGTCCTCGAACGCGCCTCATGGAGCACGGCGCTGTGGCGGCTCGGGCTGCCTTCGAGCGCCGGCGGCGACAGAATCCGCTTGCTCTTGCGCTCGGTCATCACCGAGGGCGGTGCCCATCGCACCAGGGCAGGCATTAGCCGACGTCGAGCCGCTAACCAGCGCCGCTGGCGATGCTGACCTCGGTCAGGCGGTGTCTTCCGGGAGAGCGAGGTGCCACGCTGAGGCCGCCACCGGCTCGATGCGCAGCATCCCGTCATCGTCGATCATCAACCCGGCGGCGACGAGTGCGCGGGCGATCCCTTCCCCGGCTTCCGAGTTCTCGTCGAGGAAGGACGCGAGCGCGTCGGAGGGCTCTTCGCCATCGCCGAGCACCTCGAGCGCCGTCTTCCACGCCGGGGCGAGCACGGGGTCGTCGAGTCCCATCTCGCTCAGCAGCCATTCCGGTCGCCGGGTCAGCAACGTCTCGATCGCGGCAACGGCTCGGTAGGCGTTCTCCTGCTTTGCCAGGCGTTCGGCCTCGGCGATGAGGATAGGCCAGCCGTCGGTGACCTCGAGCAGCCGGCGCCTGATCTGGTCGTCGGTGAACCCGGACTCGACTTCGACCGCCCAGCTCCGCAGGGCCTGTGCGCTGTAGCGGCGCAGCGGCACGATCGCGTCGTCCTCGACGCCGACGCTGCTCACCGCTTGATCGACGAGTGGCAGCATCGCCGGGCGGATGAGCAGCACCGCGGAACAGGTCGCGCCCGGGTTCGCCGGGTGCTTTCCGGTGGCGGCGATCGATCGCAGCACGGAGTCCTCCCCGACGGTGCGGAGGTCGGAGAAGACCACCCGGTGGCTGCTTGCGGGCACGTCCGAGACGGCCTGCTCGAACACCGCCACTCGCGGCGGGGTGATGAGCTCGAAGCGCCCGAGGAATTCGGCGGTCGCCGTCAGGGTGCCAAGCACGTTCTCGACGCCTGTCGCGCGGGTGCCGACGACGACACGCAGCTGGTTGCGACCATCGCCGATGACGTTGGCGAGCTGCTGCTCACTGAACGGTGAGCGGATGACCGAGCCGTCGCGAAGCGTAAGGCGGCGGCGCGCCTCGCCGAAGGACATGCCGCCGGTCGGCGGGTTCTCCCTGGCGAGCCCCATCAGGCCATCACCGATGGCTGCTCGGGTGCCCAGCAAGTTTAACACGTTCCTCGAACGCATGCGCCATTCGCCGCTATCGAGGCGAAGGACGCCAAGAGCGACGAGTTCGTCGAGGAGCGCCCGGAACTCATCGTCACGGACGTCAGCAAAACCCTCTGGCCACCAAGTCCGGCACTCTTCCCGCAGTGCTTCGGCGCTCATCCTTGCCGAGTCGGCGGAGCGCTCCGCACCCGCGAGCGTCTCGAGCGCCAGCACGTAGGCGACCATCTTGTAACGCGGGTCGAGTGACAGCGTGAGGTCGAAGCGAGACCGGATTGCCTGGTCGATCGAGGCGGAGCCGAGCACTGCGTCCATGTCAGCAGCCGTGATCACCGATGGCGGCTCTTGTGCTTCGAGGTGGCGCGCGTGCAGATGCTTGACGAGCGAGTGCCCGAATACCTGCAACAGGATCGGGGTGTAGTTGCAGTTGGTAAGCACTCGGTTGATAAGGTTCTCGGACTCAAAGCGCCAGCCGAGCGCGGCGAGCGGCTTGGCGAGCAGGTTGTGCGCGTACTGCGGGGCGAGCGGGCCGATTGGCTGTGGCTTGCCGAGATGGGCGAGCGGTTGGTTCGGGTACGAGGCGAACCGGGCGACCTGGTGCAGGCCGGCGAAGACCACCTTGAAGTGCCGCTCGGTGGACTCCATTAGGTCCTTCAAGCGCCTGGTCTGCGTGAAGTCGGTCTCGGAATCGACGTCGAAGAAGTCGTCGCACTCGTCCAGCAGCACGAGCATGCGCCGGCCGTCGCTGCTGGCAAGCCACGCCCGCACCGCGGCGTCGGTGCGTTCGAAGGGGTCCGCCAACGCCCGCTTGGTGTTCGGACGCTCGGCGATCCCCTTCGCGACGAGCCGGGCAGCGATCAAATCCCAAACCGCCTCGGGACGCTTGCTGTTGCGGATCCCGGCCGCGGACAGGTCGATGTAGATCGCCTCCTGCCCATCCACGCTGTCGAAGCGCCGTTCGGCGGCACGTAGCAACGCCGACTTGCCGAGGCGCCGACCACCGTAGATGAGGGAAGTGCCGGTTTCGCTCATCACTGCGGAGCGCTCGGCAATCCGACCGTAGAACATCTCCTCGGGCACGCCGCCGGCGATGTCGGGCTCGTAGGGATTGACCGCGGTGAACGGGAGGGTCGCCCGCATCGTCACCTCGAAGGTCTGCGTGCCGTAGCTGGCGGCGAAGGCAACGACCGCGTCGTCGATGACGGCGACGGGACGAGCAGAGCGAAACCGCAGACGATTCGCGACCCGTCGCCGCACGTTGGGGGCCATTGTGCCGAAGTACAACACGAGAACCGGGCACTCGGAGACGTCCTGCTCGATCCACTCGAGCAGCGACTCGCCCGGCTGCTTCCAGACGAGCAGCAGCCGCTGGGTATCGCCGGCGTAAGTCCCGAACGCCGGCACGAGGGTCTGCGGGACACGATTTACCCCGTGCAGGTCGATCCAGCTGCGGTCGTTCGACCCCGGCAAGTTGGCGTTGCGTTCGTGGCGGAACTCGAGCCCGAGGGCGCGCAGCGCCGGAGCCAGCTGCTGCGCCTTTTTCTGCTGCCGCTCGCCGATGGCGACGCTTCGCCACGCTTCGAGCGCGGCGGCGGCCGACTCTGCCGCTTCGGGGCTGAGGGAACGGAAGTCGAGCGGCCCATCGACCTCCCGGCGTCGCGCCCGGCCGATCAGTTCGGTGGTGATCCCGCCCGCGAGGTGCTCGACGACGGCGGGGAAGAACTCGCCGAAGTCGATGCTCGGGCGGTGCTCGCCCGGCAGGCTGCCACCTTCTTGGAGCTGAAAGAGGAGCTCTTCCGCCGTCGCCAGGTCCGACTCGGCGAGCAGCGCCTCGAAGCGCTCGGCGGCGTCTGCCACCGTTGGCGACGAGGCGGCGGCTTCGGAAAAGCGCTCCCGGAAAGCGGCGACTTCCACCGCGGCGACGTGCTCGAGCTCGGCGGAGACAGCGTCGAGCTCGGCGCCGACGGCACCGAGGTCGTCCCGATCGTCCCACGATGCCCGATGGATCTGCGCGGTGAGGGCCTCGGCGGCATCCTCGTTGACGCGCCCTGCGCGGCGCGCCGCCTGCAACAGAGTGAGAAGCTCGCCGGCGCGCTGAGCGACGCGGTGCCGGGCTTGGTCAACGGCACCATCGCGCCGAGCAGCGAGATCGGCTGCATACTGCGGGTTGGTGCTGGCGATCGTCGCGACGATGGCAGCCGTGGCGACGTGGTCGTCCTCGGCGACCCGAGAATCAAATGCCTCCTGCCAGCTGCGGGTCAGAGCGACGGCGACGGCATCCGGGCTGATGGCGCCTGGGTCGAGTCGACGGAGGTCTGGCCCGAGGGCGATGTCGGTGCGAAGCAGATCGACGTCGAGGATGGTGGTGGTGTCCTGTTCCTCGCCGGGGAGCGCCACCCCTTCGGTGAGGGCGAAGGTGTCGTGATAGAGCCGGGCGGCGCCACGGGCAGCGCCGGCGAGCGCCGGGTCGACGGCAGCGCTCCAGGACTCGAGCGTGCTCTCGAGCCGCTCCCGTTGGGCAACGATGATGGCGCGCAGCCGCGCCGCGATGGCCGTCTCGTGGTCGTTGGCCCGACCGGTGCGGGCGCTCGCCTGCTCGAGTTCCAACCACGCCGAGGCGATTGCGAGCGCTCGGTCCAGGCGCTCGAGGAGGGCGGTGCGGGGCAGCCCCTCGAGGCGGGGCTTGCCCGGCCCCCGGTGCAGGTCGTCGGAATGGCGAAGGAGCTGGTGGCGGAATGAGTCTTTGCTGTAGTTGAACACCGCGGCGCGCACGACCGGCGCCGCCGCAGCGTCACCGACAGCGACGGGGGCGAGCAGCTCGTTGATCGGACCGCCCGAGGCGACCCAGTCGTTCCAGATCTTGTCCGCGCGCGTGAAGCCGGTGCGACCGAGGCGCTTCAGCTGTGCCTCGGCATCGGCGGAAATGTCGGCGATCTTGGAGTCGACGGCGGCCGCCCCGCCGAGCGAGGCGATGAGGTCGCCGGTGTACGCGACGCCCTGCCGCGCCGACGCGACCGCCGCCTCGGCGATGGCCGCGATGGCTGGGGCGTCGTCCTCAAAGGTCTGGGCGAGCTGCGTGAGGGACCGGATGACGTCGGAGAACGGCGTGACGACCGCCGCCCGTGTGGCAGCAGCGACCGCGAGGATCTGACAGGGCCTGTCGCCGCTCAGGCGCTGCGGGCTCAACGCCTCGAGCGTTCCGGTGAGCGCAGTTGCGAGCGCACCGGTGGCCGAGCGGGCACCGTCGGCGTAGGCGATCGCTTCGAGAGCATTGGAGCGAGCGCTGTCCCCGAGGGCCGTCGCCAGCCAGCGCGCAAGGCCGAAGCGCCCATCTGCGAACATCTGCCCGTATGCCCTGTCGTAGTCGCTGTCAGCGCTGTGGTCGGGGCTGACGTCAGTATCACGCTCATCGCCGGTCGCGATAGTGACGAGCTTGTCGGTCGCCGTCCCCGACGGCATCTCGCTTCTGGTCATGGTCACGAGGTCAGTAAGCGTCTGGTCAACGGCGCCCCCGTCCGCGACGGGCGCGGCCTCTTCTGTCTCGACGGGCTGAGTCGCCTCACTTTCAGCGGCAGACTGCCCGACGTCCGGAGCGTTCTCAGTACCAGCCTCGGCGGCCGATTCCTGCGCCGGGCCCCGCGCGGCCTTGACCTCGGCGGGCAACGCCGACGAAGGCGCGCCGCCACGCTCAGACACCTTGTAGGGTGCGGGCTCCGTCTCTGAGGTAGCGGACTCCGGCTCCCCGGCCGCTTGGTGAGACGGCGGAGTAGTCTGCACGGCGGTCGCCTGCTCCTTCTCCGGTGTGGCGGTCGCTCCTTCGGCAGGCCCATCGGGAAGGAAAGACCCGGCCGTCGCGGAGGCGTCGGCCGCACGCCGAACAGGCGGATGCTCGACGGCTGGAGACTCGACGGCCGCCACGGCGCAACCCGGCATCGGGATCGGGACGCGGAGCTCATCTTGTCCCTCGTCCACCCACGGCAGCAGCCGGTCGTCGAGCACCGGTCCGCTCGCGCGGACCAGCCGCCCACGTGCGGCAGCGAACAGCACCGAGCGGAAGCGCCGTGCAGCCGGGAAGGCGCGCGCGGCCTCCTCGGCGGCCATGATCTCGCCGTCATCGGCGCCTCCGGAGGACAGCTCAGCGAGTACGGCGAGAGCATCGAGGAACGCGATGTCATCGGCGTCGAGCGGACCCGCGGCAAAGACCCGCAACTCGGCGAGATCGTCCTCTCCGAGTGCTCCGGGCGCCGTCGCACGGACTGCGCCCAGGCGGTGTACCAGCTGCTGTTCTGATTTGAGGACGGCAAGGGCTGCAGCGAAGCGGCGGGCAGCTGACTCGAGTGCGTCGAGCGCGTCGAGTGCGACGCGCTCGGACGTGCCGGGCGTCGCGACGCCGACATTGCCGGTGTCGCCGCCTTCCGCACCCGATGCGCTCACGCCCTGCTCCTCGCCGTAGCTGTCCCGACCCAACTCTGCTGGCTCGTCCAGGTCGGCGTCCTCGAATGTCGCGTCCCCGAGCCCGGAGTCGTCGATCTCGGCTTCGTCGTCGCCGTCAGCGTCGGCCTCTTCCTCCTCGAGCCAGAGAGCAGCGGCTGCTTCTTGCATCTCCGCCTGTGCTTCCTTGAACTCGGCGACGATCCCCTCGGCGATTTGCCGCAGGCGGTCGAGGTGGGGGCGCCACCGGTCGGCAACGGCTCGGCCGTCGGCGATCAGCATCGCCAGGTCGAGCTCACAGAACTGGGCGCCCCAATCGGCGAACACCGCGAGACGAACGGCCGGCGCGCTGTAGTCGGCTATCACCTCGTCGAGGTCTACCTCGGGGTGCCCTCGCTTTGCGTGCTCTGGGCCGACTGCGGTGACGAGAGCGTTGTGGATGCGTGGCCCCAGTTGGGACGTGAGCCAGCCGATCGCTCGTATCCGCTTGCCCTGCGCGTCCCGGCGGATGGCGGGCAGGACCCGTCGAGCAGCGGTGATGTCGATGTTGCGGGCCGGTACGTGATGGTCGGCCATGAACCTGTGGACGTCGTTCTTCTCGTGCTCGAGAATGAGCCGCTGCAGCGGTTGCGCCTCCAGTATGGCGAGTTCGTCGCCGATCGGGTCGCCGACGGCCTCGGCCAGCGTGTCCTGCAACTCGAAACCCGTTCGCTCGAGCCGTCCGTTGGCGCTCATCGCAGCGCCCCCCTCGTCGTCATCACCCGCATCCGATCAGACCTCCGGGTCGTCCAGCTCATCGTCGTACAGATCCTCGAGTTCACCAGGCTCTGGGGACCGCCCGGTGTCGACGCTGACGACCATCGCCAGCGTGGCGCTCACCGCCTCGTGGTGCTGACCCCGCGGGTGCCCCCGTACATAGGTCCACCCGGGTGGCAGGACATCGGCGCCTGGGATCAGGCCGGCGGCACGGTCCACGGCGTAGAGTTCGAGCTGTTGCCGACTGGCGTTCCAGCCGAGCGGTAGCCGTCGCAAGAACCCCGGCACCCAGTGTTCGCGGACCTGTTCCCGCCGGATCGGTGCGGTCTCCCACCCCGTCGGAGCGCTGCGCCGCGGCGGCGTGCGCTGGGACGGGCTCCAGACCTACTCGCTGCCGACATGGCCGAGCCGGCCGGCAGCCACCCGCTCGTCGAGCTCCGAGGCGATCGCTGCGACGAGCTGGTGTGGCCGGTCCGGACCGAAACAGAACCTTGCGATCTCTTTCGCGCTCGCCCGTCGGGTCAAGTCGCTGGCAAGACGCCCGTGGCGGCGCAGCCGTGAGACGGCGACCGCGGCGAGGGTGAGCTCGCCGTCGCCGCCCGAGCGGCCCACGACGCCCGGGTCAAAGGCAAACGGGTACGGGGCGCCGGCATCGACGGGGACGGTCGCCGCCCAAACGGTGCGGGCGCCGGCAATAGCCGAGAGGTGGAGGCGGATCCCAGCAAAGAAGTCCGGTGGCCACACGATCGTCTCGAGGCGTCGAACACCGCCGTCGAGCACGGCTTTGCCGCCCTGTGTGACGAGGTCGGCGTCGAGGTCCCCGGGGTGGCAGAGCCGTACCGTCACCGCTACGCCGTCGGCGAGCCAGGCGAAGCGCTCCGGAAGCGGCAGCGCCATCTCGTCGATGTCGACCTGGCGCAACGTCGTGAGCCCCTCGACGATCGTCGAGGCGACATCGAGTGGCCCGTCGCCCTCGCCGTCCTCTTCCGTCGGCGCGAGTTCCTCTTCTGCTTCTGCCGACGCGCCCGTTTCGGTCTCGTCGGCGACCGCCCCGACAGCACCGTCCGGGGCAAGGGCACGCGCGATCGCCGCCTCGACCTCGTCGAGGGGGAGCTCGAGGAACTCGGCAAGGGGATGCCACTTCCACCAGCCGAGCCCGAGCGGCTCGTCGGCCGGGATGCCCCGGAGCGGGTGGCCCGGCCCGTAGGGGTCCGAGCGCCAGAGACCACCCCAGGGCCAGCGGTCATCGAGTCGGAGCAACCGCGCGCGCCCGGGGACGACACCGCCCGTCTCGTCGAGGTGATCGGCCATCCACCGCCCGGTGCGGGCGAGGACACGGAGGTAGTCGAGCCCCGAGAGCGGGTCGGCGACGAGCGCGTCAGGCCGGTCCGCCGGCGGAGCGGGCAGGCCGATGTCGGACTCGATCCGCGGGCCGAGTGCCGTGAGCGTCGCTTGGCCGTCCCGGCTCGAGGTCATCGTCGAGATCAGGTGCTCGATGTCGTTGCGGTGCATCCACAGGTTCGGGGTAAGGTCGATCTCCTCCACCCATTCCGAGAGCAGCGCGAAGTCTCCCCAGCGCACGACACCGGTAATCGAGCTGAGCAGCACGTCGACCGTGCTGAGGCTGGCAAGCAATGCGGCACGCAAGGCCTCATCTGAGGAATCGACGAGCGCGGCCACGAGCGGTCCGCCCTCGAGCAGGTGCCGCTGGTGGTCGAACAACCAGCGGGCGTAGAACCAGGTGTCGGTGTCCTCGGCAGCATCCGGCGGGTCGTAGACGGCATCGAGGGTGATCAAACGGTGCGGCCCGAGCTTGCCGCGCCGTTCGAGGCGTTCGAGGCGCTTGTCGACGCCGTCGATGCGCCCGAACGGCTCGAAGTCACAGATCAGTGCCTCGGGGACGATGGCGACGACGTGGCGCTCGGTGCTGCCTGGCACTGGCTCGTCATCGCGGTCGGCCGGGCGACCGGCGAGCTCGACCGGCGCGATCCCCGAGTCGACATCGACACTCGACGGCCGCCCCTCCTTGGC
>JAJZZB010000013.1 GCA_021797795.1 Actinomycetes bacterium
CACGATCGCGAGCCTTTGAGCAGGACGTTCGCGCTGGTCAGCGCCTATTTACCGAAGAAGTTCCAGAGGGTCCGACGGGCAGCTCATCGAGATAGCCCGGAAACTACCGCTAGTGGTGTCCTGGCGATGGTAGGCGAACCGCTCCTGGCGTGCCCCGCTCGAGGTCCTGGCGGCGGGCCTTACGGAGGGCATCGCCGCGTCCTTGGTGTTCGTCGTTCGGCGTGACGTAGTCAGACCGGCATGCAGGCGCACGGAGGGTACTCGGTGTGGACCCGGGTGAGCTCGTGCTCCAAGAGCGCCGGATCACCGATGCGCCCAAGGTGTGGCCACTCGCCCTTCACGTGGCCGAAGAGCGTCTCGATCCACGCCTGGCCGGTCGGGGTGTGGGGGCGTCCATGGTGCTGTGCGACGGCCATGGCGGCCATGAAGTCCTTCGTCGCGTCGCTCTTCACCTGCCGGGTCTTGACGGCCTCGGTCAGCTGCGCGATCTCGGCGCGCGGAGCCTCGGGCGCCCTGTCGCGCTCTTTGGTCGGGCGTCCCGGCTTCGCCGCCGCTGCGGCGAGCACCGCGTCCTTCACCGCCCGGCGGATGTCGATGATCGTGGAGACGTCCACAGTCCACTTGCGGGCCGCTTCGGCGGGGGTGATCTCGCCGGTGGTGATCTGCAAGAAGATCTCGCCCCTTGTCTCCAGGCTCAAGGTCCGCGGACGACGGCGCCCTGCTCCTGTGCTCTCCTCGGCCACTGCATGCTCCCCTCGGTTGGATCGAGGAGCCGGTCAGTCTCGCTTCGTTTCGCGATGGACCTCCCGCGTCGAAGTCAGAAGTAGGACAGCGGTGCCGTTGATGGTGTAGCGCCACTCGCGGGAGTCGTGGCCGAGTCGGCACGGTCGACGGACGAGGCCAGCGTCCTTCGTCTGCCTCACCGGGGGGAGGGGTGTCCAGCGGCCCGAGCGGCAGTGATCCCTATCCGGGGCGACCCGCGACTGCTCGATCGGCTCATCGACCTGCTGGGGTGGCGCAGCAATCAACCTGGGCAGCGCGGCCACAGCTGCCGACGCGGGTCAGCGAGCGGCTGACCAGCTGCGATCTTCGCGGCAATGTCGTCCGACTCGCCAGACGGCGTGCTGGGACAGCGGACTGCCGGGTGACGGCACTCGGTGCGTTCGATAAAGGGAAACGTCGCCGCTGGACCAGTGCTGGCAGAGCCATTGCGCGGGTGGCTGTCCCCGGTCGCCTCCATCAGGTCCCAAAGAGCACGCCCGGGTTGAGCAGCCCGGCCGGGTCCAACGCCGCCTTTATGGAGACCATCGCCCGGATGTCGGCTGCCGACCGCGTTAGCCCCAGCCACCGCGCCTTGGCCCGGCCGATCCCGTGCTCGGCACTGATGCTCCCGTGGTGGGCGGCCACGAGCCGCAGGATCCAGGCGTCGAGCTCGTCGTCGACCGGGGCGGGCCCGATCACGTTGACGTGAAGATTGCCGTCAGCGATGTGACCGAACACCACTAGACGGGCGGCCGGGCATGCCTGTGACAGGCCCGCCCGCAGGGCCCGGTCGAAAGGCACAAGCTGCGCGGCGGGCAGGCTGACGTCGAGCTTGTGGGGGACTCCCGCCGCGGATATGGCCTCGGTTAGCCGCTCGCGATAGGACCACAGGGTCGCCAGCTGCCTAGGTTCCGTGCCGACCGCCACACGCTCGGGGTCGGCAAGCCTGCCCAGGATCCCGCCCACCTCGTCTACCACGTCGCCGTGTCCGCTCGCCTCGACGAACAGCGTCCATGGCGGGGTCTCCGAGAAGAGGTCCGGCAGGCCCGTGTGCTCGAGCACCAGTTGGAACCCGCTGCGGTCGACGGCCTCGACTGCGTGAAGCGAGGGCAGCCGCCGGAACAGCTCGGTGGAGAGCTCTACGGCGCCGCCGAGGTCGTCGCAAGCGCACAGGGCGACGGCGCGCTCCGGCAGCTGCGGCACTAGGCGGAGGCGGAGCTGCGTGAGGATGCCCAGTGTCCCCTCGCTGCCGCACATCAGTCCCACGAGGTCGTAGCCGCAGTTGTCCTTCACCAGGCCGCCCATGCGCGACACCAATGTGCCGTCGGCGAGCACCAGCTCGGCCCCGACCAGCTGGGAACGCATTGGCCCGTAACGCAGGACGTGGATTCCGCCGGCGTTGGTGGCCACCATGCCGCCGACGGTGGCGCTGGCGCGGGCCGCGAGGTCGACCCCGAATGCGAGCCCAGCACCGGCAGCCGCGGCGTGCACGCGATCGAGGGTCACTCCCGCGCCGACCGTCACCTGTGCGGCCGCGGCGTCCACCTCGCCGACGCGGTCGAGGCGGCGCAGGCTCAGGAGGACGGCCGTGGCGTCGGCCTCCCCGCCTGCGGGAGGCACCCCACCGCCGACCAGCCCGGTGTTGCCCCCTTGCACGACGATTGGCGTCCCGTGGCGCGCGCAGGTCCTGATGACGGCCGCCGCCTCGGTCGGCGTGCCCGGCCTGACTACGAGGCGCGCCGGGCCGCCCCACCTCCCCGTCCAGTCGACCTCGTACTGGGCGCGGAGCGCGGGGTCAACCAGCACATGGGACGAACCCACGACGGCGGTGAGCTCGTCCTGCAGCAGGTCGGAGCGTCCGTCAGCCCACCGCTCAGCCGCCAGCGGTAGCACCTGCCTTGCTCGGTCTTCAGGCACCGTCAGCGGCCGCGCAGGGACTGCTCGAAGATGCTGCGGACAGCCGACTCGTCGACGGGGCGGGGGACGACGGACAGTTGGCGCTGCTGTTTCATGGTGCCGGCCGCCAGGGCAGGGATGTCGTCGTTGCCGAACCCGAAGGTGCCGATCCCGGCGGGCACGCCGATGTCGGCGAAAAGCTCGCCCAGAGCGGAAGGCAGTGCCTCGGAACCCATTTCGACATCGACGGGTCTGCCCTGCAGCAACGATGCGGCGCGAAGGTGGCGCTCGCGA
Source organism: Actinomycetes bacterium (assembly GCA_021797795.1). GTDB lineage: Bacteria > Actinomycetota > Acidimicrobiia > Acidimicrobiales > Bog-793 > JAKACF01. Next base: position 2,953 of record JAJZZB010000013.1, read on the forward strand.
CAGGCCGGGAACGTGAAGCGGAACGAGGCCATGGCCGTGGAAGCGACCGCCTGCCCGTGCGGCACCATGGGCATCTCAGGGTATCCCGCCGCGCGGTACGAACGGACCTGGCCCGCCACCGGATATGCGTTGGCGTGCGGCAGGTGCGTGCCGGCATTCCCAAACCCGATGCCTGCGTACGTCGACGCCAGCATCATCCCGCCGCGGGCCGCCAGGTCCGTCCCGTTGACCACTGCTGACCGAAGGTGCTCCCCCACCAGCCGGATCGCCTCCTCGCACCACCGGTCGCTGATCGGGTTCGACCCACAGAACGCGGCGCGCTTCGCCGGGGACTCGAAGGCCGGACGGGCGTCGAACGACTTGGCGGTGTAGCTCTCGAGCGCGTGGCTCAGCACATCGATGCCGCATGCCGCGGTCACCTCCGATGGCAGCGACAGCGTGGTGGCCGGGTCGACCACCGCCATCACCGGACGCAGCCGCGCCGTGCTGATCCCCGCCTTCAGTCGCATGCTGAGCAGGTCCACGACACAGATCGTCGTCGCCTCGGACCCCGTCCCTGCCGTCGTCGGCACAGCGATCAGCGGCAGCAGCGGCCTGTCGGGGACCCGCCCCCTGCCGATCGGCGGGGCGACGAAGTCCATTAACGTTCCATCCTGGGTAACCAGGAGGTTCACTGCCTTGGCGGTGTCGATAGCCGACCCCCCGCCGAGCGCCACCAGCCCGTCCCACGTCCCGCCCCGCGCGAAAGCCGCCGCCTTGTCGATGCTGTCGTCCGTCGGCTCGACCGCCACCTCGTCGAACACGTCACAGCCGATGCCTGCCGCGCGCAGGATCGCCGCGACCTCGTCGGCCAAGCCCGTCGCCGCCACCCCCGGGTCGGTTAGCAACAACGCACGCCGCACGCCGTACTGTGCGACATCCCACCCCAGCTCGGCGATCGCCCCGACCCCGAACTTGATCGGCGGAGCGGCCCACGTGAACACGGTCTCGGTCCTCAACATCTGCTCTGTGCTTCCCCTGTCTCGCTGGGCGGTCTTTCGTTCGGTGCCGCCCCTTGTCCACTGTGACCGCTCCTCGGCCCGTGTGGCTGGTCAAGTCGTCTGCACGGGTGCCGAGGCCTCGACCGCCAACACATCGGGGGAGGGGGCGAGGTGGCCGGCAGCGGCGGGTCCGCCTCCCCAAAGCTGCTCTAGGGACTTCCCCTTTGTCTCGATGCCGAACACAGCGGTGTTGACGATGCCGAGGAACGACATGACGATCAGCGGCACCATCGCCATCTGCACTCCCCAGTGGCCGATCATCACAGGGAGCAGGAGCGTCCCCGCCACAGCGCTGAGCCGACCGGCACCGGCACAGATGCCGGCACCCGTGCCGCGGATCCTCGTCGGCCACAGCTCACCGAGGAGGAGGTTGTCCGTCGACGCCGGGCCCAGCCACACCGCCAGCTGCACGAGGGCGAAGAGAGCCAGCAAGAGCGGGACCGCCGGGGGGTAGACGAGCACGTACGTTACTAGCGCGGCGCACACCCCGGCGTACCCCAGGTAGTTCACGAACTTGCGACCCTGTCTGTCCACCATGAGAAAGATGAGGGCGATGCCGAGCAGGCCGGCGAGCTGCATCAGGAGGTTGCCGAGGGCATCACCGGAGTCCGTCTTCGAGTAGCCGACGCTCTTTAGGATGGTCGGTAGGAACACTGATAGCGCGTAGAACGGGGCACCTTCGAACACGTAGTTCAAGAGCCCGTAGGTGGTGTTGCGCTTGTAGGGGCCGAAGAGCTCGTGCCACGGGCGGTGCCCGGCGGTCCGCGCGCTGTACGCGCCTTGACCGCCGTGCTGCTTGGCAGCCGCCACGACGGGTGCGCCCACGGTGACGGCGGCCGCAGCGTCGCGTGGCAGGGGTTGGCCCGTCTCGTCCGGTCGGCCGGCCTGGCTTGTCTGGTCGCGGAGCTTGTCGATGGCGGCATACGCCTCGGCGTGGCGGCCCTGGGAGGCGAGCCAGCGGGGCGATTCAGTCATCGAGCGCCGAGCTACCAGCACGACGACGGCAGGGATGGCGCCGCTCGCCAGCATCCACCGCCACGCGTCGGCTCCGGTGGTGTTGAGCAGCACGAACCCGACGGCGAACGACACCAGCTCACCTGACAGCCAGGCGAGGCCCCAATTGAGGGTGAGCAGCCGTCCCCGGCTCTTGCTCGGCATTGCCTCGGCGATGATCGGCGACGCCAGCGCGTAGTCGCCGCCGATCCCGACCCCGAGCAGGAACCTGACCACTCCGAGCTCGATGTAGTTGCGGGTGATGGCGGAGATGAGGGCGAAGACGATGAAGAAGACGACGTCGATGATGAACATCATCCGCCGGCCGACCCGGTCGGATATGCGGCCGAAGACGACGGCACCGACAAAGTTGCCGATCAGGATCGCCGACGCCACGAAGCCTACCTGGAAGGTACCCATGTGGAACTGGCCCTTGAGCTGGAGTAGGCCGAGGGAAATGATCGTGATGTCGTAGCCGTCGAGGAAGACGCCGCTGATCGATAGGAGCAGCAACTTGCGCTGGCCCCTGCCCAGACGGCGCCCCTCGAGCCGGTGAAACCCACCGTCCCCATCCAGTTGCGCGGTCGTCACGGACATCGGCCCCTCCCTCCGTCGGCCCCAGCTGAGGAGCCAGCTCGTATGTAACATGTAGCATGTCACTCTGCTCACACTGGGTCAACCCCCGAAAGGGACAGCTGAGGGAACCGCTGGTCCAGCACCGAACAGGAGCGCAGGCGGGCAGGCAGGCACGCGAGGTGGGCGACGCGACGGACCGAGTAGTACATTCGCCACTGGTGAGCCGCCGGTGAGCCCACAGGTAGATCTCGTGGAGAAGCACGCCATCGCTGGACTGCACCGGCTCGTGCCAGCGCGGCCGGGCAACGAGCAGATCGTGGACCTGCTGCGACGAGCCATCGTCGAGGGGAGCCTGGAGCCAGGCGCCCTATATTCGGTGCGCGAGATCGCGGAGGTGCTCGGAGTCTCACGGACGCCCGTCCGCGAGGCGTTCTTGCAATTGGCAAAGGACAACACAGTGCGCTTCGAGCGCAACCGTGGGGTTCGGATCGTAGAGATGTCTCCGCAGGACTTGGCGGAGATCTTCGAGATGCGCGAATGGCTTGAGGTGCCGGCCGCGGCACATGCCGCCGAACAGAGGACGGCGGCACAGCTGAGGTCGATGGAAGCATCGTTGGCGACCATGCAACGGGCGGTGGAGGTCGATGACGAGGCCGCCCTGTGGCGCAACGACCGTAAGTTCCATGACGCGGTGCTGAGGGCATCGGGCAACACGCGGCTGGCGGTCTACGTCGATGGCCTGCGAGACGTGGTGCTCCGTCGAGACTCCACCACCGTCCGCCATGGGCGGACGCCCGCTGCCATATTGGCCGAGCACCTTCCGATCCTCGAGGCGATCTCCCGGCGCGATGGCCCCGCAGCTGCCGACGCTATGGCGGCACATCTGCGCGCCACCCGGCAGATCCTGCTCGGCTCCGAGCATCCGCCTGCCGAGGTCTGACGGCTCTCGGCGGCCTTGGCGGGGCACCGCCGGACGGGGCCCCATGCCTCGATCGGTCAGGCACGTCACCACCACTCGGGCTTCGGGCACCAGAGCAATCGTGCTCGCCCGCTACGCCCGCAAAATGCATCCGGCCGATGCCATCGATCACTGGGCCTTCGCGTCGCTCAAGACCTCGCCCGGAGCGCCGGCCTTCTACGACCATCGCAGTGCGGCAGGCGACACCCATCACTCCGCGCTCCGACATCTCGGCGACCGTCTCGGTGGCATCCTCCAGGGCTGCCTCGCCACCCACACTCTCCACAGCGAGACGACCGCTTGGGGCCGTCGAGCAGAGGCCGAACTCACACGAGCTGCTTGACAGTTACTGCCGTGGGATATCTACTCACGCCCGCCCAGCGGGCGTGAGTAGAGGGCGTCGGGCGTCGGGCGGCGTCTCTGAGCCACCCGTGGGTGGTTTGCCGCGCCGGAGAGCCCACGCACCGCCATGCTGCGAGCGACTCGCCGTTCTCCTCGCCGGGTGGAGAGCGGGACTCAGCCGCCCTTCAGGGCGAGGATGCGCCGCACCGAGGCCTGCACCTGCCCGAGCGGGAGCGCCCCCGCTGCGACCGCCTGCTCGAGGGCCGCCACCGTCGGTTCGAAGTCGCCCGGCGAGGTGACCATCGCCATGTCGGCGCCGGACTCGATGGCCTTGGCGGCTGCCTCCGGGGCGGTGTAGCCGGCCGCCTGGATGGCGCCGGTGTCCAGGCTGTCGGTGAGGATGACCCCCCTGAAGCCGAGGTGGCGCAGGTAGGCGTAGGCGGCCGGCTCGAGCGATGCGGGGGAGCTGCCGAGGCCCGGCACGGTGGCATTGCTCATCATGATGACCGGCACGTGCCCCGAGATGGCGGCCTCGAAGGGCACGAGGTCGCGGTCCTCGAGCTGAGAGAGCGGAGGGACGCGGGCGGGACCGAGGTCGGTGTCGGCGCTCACGTGCCCGAGGCCGGGGAAGTGCTTGCCGACGGCCAGCACGCCTCCCTCGCGCAGGCCCTCGAGGAAGGCGACCCCGTAGGAGGCGGCCGCCGCCGGGTCCTCGCTGAAAGAGCGCAGGTTCTCTGCGCCGACGGTCTCGGTCGCCGGGGCGGCGTCGAGGACGGGCGCGAGGTCCATGTCGAGGCCGAGCCGCCTCATCTCCTGCGCCCGTCGGGCGATGAGGCGGCGCACCTGTGCCGGCGACATGCTGGCGGCCATCTCCCTCGGCCAGGGAACCGCACCGATGACCTCGGAGAGCCGTGCCACTCCGCCGCCCTCCTCGTCGGTCGAGACGAGCGGGCGCACCTCGGCCGCGGCCACCAGCCGGGCGATGCCGGCGCGGATGGCGGGACCCGAGCCCGCCGGGGGCTGGCCGAACAGGACGAGACCCCCCGCCCCGGCGCGCACGGCGGTGGACGACGAGGCGAGGTCGGAGAAGCTTCCGCCCACCATCACGAGCCGGGCGAGCAGCTCCTCCTCGCTCCAGCCGGCGAGCGACGTGGTCGTCGGCGTGACGGTGGCGGACGGCGGGGCCGTCGTGGTCGAAACGCTCGTCGTGGACGCCTGGGCGCTCGGCGGCGTCCCGTCGCTCGGCGCCTGACCCGAGGCCGCGCAGCCGCCGAGCAGCCCGACGAGGACGAAGAAGCCGAGAGGGCCGAGCAGAGCGCGACCCGGGCGTCCCTCTCCTGGGTCAACCCGGTGCGTGACCGCCCTCCCCGCCGGTCAGCACCTCTGGCTTCCCGCCCACGACGACGAGCGTGTGCTCGAATTGGGCGCTTCGGGCACCGTCTGGCATGGCGGCCGTCCAGCCGTCGTCCCACAGCCGCGCGCCGAAGGCGCCGGCGTTGATCATGGGCTCGATCGTGAAGGTCATGCCCTCCTCGACGAGCGTGTCCGCACCCGGGTCGAAGAAGTGAGGGATGGACAGGCCGTTGTGGAAGACCGTCCCGATGCCGTGCCCGGCGAAGGACCGCACCACGCTGAAGCCCGAGGCCTCCGCCTGGCGCTGGACCGCCCGTCCGATGTCGGAGACCGGGTGGTCGGCTGCGGCGGCGTCGATCCCGAGGGCGAGGCAGCCACGGGTGACCTCGAGGAGGCGCGCCGACACCGGGTCGAGGGCTCCGACGCCGAAGGTGGCGTTGTTGTCGCCGTGAACCCCCTCGAGGAAGACGGTGAAGTCGGCGTTGACGATGTCGTCCTCGGTGAGGGGCCGGTCGTCGGGGATGCCGTGGCAGATGACCTCGTTCACCGACGTGCAGATCGACTTCGGGAAGCCCCGGTAGTCGAGCGGGCTCGGGTAGGCGCCGAAGCTGGCGCAGGCTTCGTGGGCGACGGCGTCGAGCTCGTCAGTGGTCACCCCCGGTGCCACCGCCGTCCCGGTCGTCTCGAGCACGGCCGGCGCAACCCGTCCCGCCCGCCGCATCCTCTCGATGGTGGCGGCGTCCTTCACGAACGGCTCGCGCGTCCGCTTCGGCCGGCCGTCCTCGGCGTAGTCGGGCCGCTCGATCCCGACCGGCACCTGGCGCCGGGGGCTCGTCGCCCCCGGACGCACCGTCTCGCCCGGGGCGCGGTGGCAGCGCTTGAATTTGCGGCCGCTGCCGCACCAGCACGGGTCGTTCGAGCGGATCGTCACCTCCGCCTCGCCTCGAGCCATCGCTCCACCTCGGGGCGGAGCCAGAGCTTCGGCCGTCCGACACCGAGATCGACCACCGGTCGCGGCATGTCGGGGTAGCGGCGCTGGTAGGTGCTGACGCTGTTCGGATGGGCGAGCTTCATGAGCACGGCCAGCTCCTGGGCGTCCGCCAGATCGTCGGTGTCGACGACGGGACTCATGAGCCTAGTCTAACCCCCTAGACAGCCCCGGCGGGGCGCCGGTGTCAGTCCGCCAGCGCCGGGAGGGTGCTCTCGACCACCGCCCTCGCCACCACCCTGCTGCCGAGGAGGGCGACCATGCTCGCGACGAGGGCGATCCCCCCGCCGACGGCGAAGGAGAGGCTCGGTCCGGCCGCGTCGACGAGCACCCCGCCGAGCGCCGCTCCGGCGGAGGCCCCGAGCTGGAGGGCGCTCGCCACCCAGCTGAAGGCCTCGACGGAGACCGACGGCGCCGCGGTGCGGCCGACCAGGTCGTAGAGCAGGCTGAAGCCCGGGGCGATGGCGCTGCCGGCGAGGAAGAGCAGGGCGTACAGCGGGCCGACCCCGGTCGCCGACACGAGCAGGGCGAAGCCCATCGCCGCCGTCGCCATGAGCGGGGCGACGGCAAAGGCGCCTGCGTGGGCGACCCGGGAGCCGAACAGCAGACCTCCCACGAGCGAGCCGGCGCTCCACAGGACGAGCAGCAGGCCGGCTTGGTGGGCGTCGTGGTGACGACCGGCGAAGGCGACGACCGCTACCTCGACGGCTGCGATGGCGGTGAGGAAGAAGCCGGCGGTGAGCGAGAGGACGTTCAGCGCCGGTGTGCGCGCCCGCGGCCGCGGGACACCGTCGAGGCTTGTGTGGCGGTGGGGGTCGGACCGCCCGGCCGTGGCCGGGTGCGTCGTCACGGCGAGCGTCCCGGCCAGGCCGAAGACGCCGCTCAGCACGAGCGCTGCCCCCGGGCTCGCCAGGGTGCTCGACAGGGCGACGAGCGCCGGGCCGACCATGAAGGTGACCTCCTGCAAGGTGGCGTCGATGGCGTAGAGGCTGCTCGTCTGCTCGGCCGGCACGAGGTGGCGCCAGAGGCTCCGGACGGCGGGTGCCACAGGGGGCAGGCTGAGGCCGGTAGCGGCCGCCAGCAGGAAGAGGGGGAGGCTGTCGCCGACGGGGACGAGCGCCAGGGCGACGAGGCCGGCGGTGTTGCCGACGCTCGCCGTCACGAGCACCGGGCGGCGTCCGAGGGTGTCGGCCAGGCGCCCGAGAGCGGGTGAGCCGAGGGCGGTGCCGAGCACGAACGAGGCGGTGACCGCCCCGGCGCGGCCGTAGGAACCGGTGCCGTGTGCCACCCGGAGGATGATCGCCAGGTTCACCATGGCGACCGGCAGGCGGGCGACGAGCGAGGTGGCGAGGAGGAAGCGGACTCCGGGGGCGCGCAGCACCACCTTGTAGCCGGCCCGGGTCACCCCCCCATCTTGTCCGCGCCTCTCGGGGCCCCGGCGCCGCCGGGGCAGGCTCACCTCGGCGGCCGGAAGGAGCTGTGGGCGAGACGTCCAGAGGGCGCCCGCAGCCGCCGGCGGTGGCGCTCGATCCGCTCGTCGAGCTCGGCGAGGAAGGCGGACAGGCGCTCGAGCTTGGCGGTCACCTCGCCCCGGACGCCCTCGAGGACCCGCTCGGCCTCCTCGAGGAGGGCCTTCTGCTCGGTCGCGTCGGCTCCACCCCGGTAGCGGGTGCGGAGGGCGTCGAGACGGTCCTCGGCCGAGATGACGTTGCGGATCTCGTCCAGGTTGAACCCCATGAGCGACTGAAGCTCCCGGATCCGCAGCACGCGCCGCACATCGGCGTCGCAGTAGCGACGGTTGTGGCCGGGCTGATGGGCAGCGGGCACGAGGAGCCCGACCTCCTCGTAGTAGCGCAGTGTCCGCTCGGAGACATCCGCCCGGGAGGCGACCTCGCCGATCCCGTAGCGGGCGTCCCGCTCCTCGTTCTCGCCCGGCGGGCGGGCGCGCTCGCTCACGGCTTGCGACCGGCACGCTGCCGGCCGACCTGGGGGCGCCGGGGGCGCTCGCGCCGCGCCGTCGCGGCCGTGCTGGCGCCCCGGCGTGCCGGGGTGCGCTCCTCGTTCATGACCGTTGCCAGCGTGCCCGGCACAGCGGACGTCACCGCCTCGGAGCCTTCCACGTAGTGGTACTTGCCGCCTCGCAGCCAGGAGGCCACCGCCGCCACTGCACAGGCGGCGACCGAGAAGTCGAAGGCCTCTCGCAGCCCGTTCATGAACGGTGCCGACACGAGGCGCGGGAAGAACGACCGCCCGGTGAGGTAGGCCGCGTGGGCCCGGGAGAGGTGCGACAGGCTCGGGCCGAGCAGGTGCGACATCGGGTTGTAGCCGAGGAAGGCGGCGAAGAGGGCGCCTGTCGGCGGGAGGTGGGAGACGGCGCCAGCCGCCGCGGCCGGCACGCCCTGGGCGCGCAGGCCGTGGTAGAGGGTGGCCGGGAGCTCGGCCGCGAGGCCGGTGATGATGAGGGTGAAGAAGATGCCGATCGAGAGCACCATGGCCGAGTTCTGGAAGGTGGCCGTCATCCCCGAGCCGGCGCCCCGCTGGTCGGGCGGCAGGCTGTTCATGATCCCCGCACGGTTGGGCGAGGAGAACAGGCCCATGGCGAGGCCGTTCAGGAGGAGCAACAGGGCGAACCAGGTGTAGTTGAAGTTCGCCGGCAGGAGCTCGAACAGGGCGAAGCCCGCCGCTGCGGCGATCATCCCGCCCGTCGCGAACGGCCGGGCGCCGAAGTGGTCCGAGAGGAAGCCCGAGACCGGGCCGGCGATGAGGAAGCCGAGCGTGAGCGGCAGCATGAAGATGCCGGCCCACAGCGGGGTCTGGCTGAAGCTGTAGCCGTGCTGGGGCAGCCAGATGCCCTGCAGCCAGATGATGAGAATGAACATGAGCCCGCCCCGGCCGAGGGCGGCCAGGAGGCTCGCCACGTTCCCGGCGGCGAAGGCCCGGATGCGGAACAGCGGCAGGCGGAACATCGGGTTGGCGACCTTGGTCTCGATGTAGGCGAAGACGACGAGCAGCGCTGTGCCGCCGCCGAGGGCGGCGAGGACGAGCGGGTTGGTCCATCCCATCGAGTGGCCGGCGTAGGGCTCGATGCCGTAGGTAATGCCGACGAGGACGGCGACAAGGCCGACGGCGAAGGTGATGTTCCCCCACCAGTCGATCCTGGAGGGCGTCCGCACGCCGCGCTCGACGAGCTTGAAGTAGGCCCAGATCGTGCCGAAGATGCCGAAGGGCACCGAGACGAGGAAGACATAGCGCCATCCGATCGGGCCGAGGACGCCGCCGAGCACGAGGCCGATGAACGAGCCGCCGATCGCCGCCACCTGGTTGACCCCGAGGGCGAGCCCGCGCTGGTTGGGCGGGAAGGCGTCGGTGAGGATCGCCGAGGAGTTGGCGAACAGCAGGGCGCCACCGACTCCCTGGAAGACCCGCATGACGATCAGCCAGAGGGCCCCTGCGGTGCCGTGCAGCCAGGTGAGGGCGAGCAGGATCGAGAAGACGCTGAAGACGGCGAAGCCGAGGTTGTACATGCGGACGCGACCGAACATGTCGCCGAGGCGGCCGAAGCTCACGACGAGCACGCTCGTCACCACCGAGAAGCCCATGAGCAGCCAGAGGAAGTAGCTCGAGTTGCCCGGCGTGAGCGGGTCGAGCCGGATGCCCCGGAAGATGTCGGGAAGGGCGATGAGGATGATGGACTGGTTGATGACCACCATCAGCATGCCGAGGGTCGTGTTGGAGAGGGTCAGCCACTTCCCCTTGTAGGGGTCGTCGGTCTCCTGCGGCGCGGCGTCCCGCGGCGCCTCGACGAGTCCGTCGCGTTCTGTCATGCACTTAACGTTAACGGAATACAGCACCTGACGTTCACGTCAGGTGGTGGCGCCCTCCCCCTCGGGCATGCCGCCGACGAGCTGGACGACGAGCCGTCTCACCCGCCCGGCGATGTCGTCACGGATCGAACGCACGGTCTCGAGCGGCTTGCCGGCCGGGTCCTCCACCTCCCAGTCGACGTGGCGGGTGCCCGGGTAGATGGGGCAGCTGTCGCCGCAACCCATGGTGACGACGACGTCGGAGCGCCGCGCCACCTCGTCCGAGAGGGCGGCCGGCCGTGCGGACGAGAGGTCGATGCCGATCTCGGCCATGACCGTGACGACGGCCGGGTGCAGCGTGTCGGCCGGGGCCGAGCCGGCGGAGGCGACCCGGATCCTGCCGGCGGCTTCCCGCTCGAGCAGGGCGGCGGCCATCTGCGAACGCCCGGCGTTGTGGACGCAGACGAAGAGCACCTGGGGCGTTCTGCTCGTCACGTCCCCTCCCCTGCTCCCGCCGGCGCGGTCACCGGGAAGAGCCTGCGGCGGGCTGCCAGCGAGACGTAGACCAGCGAGACGAGGACCGGCACCTCGACGAGGGGGCCGACGACCCCGGCGAGGGCCTCGCCGCTCGTCACCCCGAAGACGCCGATGGCGACGGCGATGGCGAGCTCGAAGTTGTTCCCCGCTGCGGTGAAGGCGAGCGTCGCCGTCCGCGGGTAGGCGAGGCCGAGCGCCCGCCCGAGGGCGAACGACCCGAACCACATGAGGCCGAAGTAGGCGACGAGTGGCAGCGCGATGCGGGCGACGTCGCCGGGCCGGCTCGTGATGGTGCGGCCCTGCAGGGCGAAGAGGATGACGATCGTGTAGAGCAGCCCGTAGAGGGCGAACGGGCCGAGGCGGGGAAGCAGCCTCGTCTCGTACCACTCCCGCCCCTTCGCCCGCTCGCCGAGGAGGCGGGTGAGGGCGCCGGCGACCAGCGGGACGCCGAGGAAGATGGCGACGGTCTCGGCGACCCGCCAGAACGACAGGTGCAGGCCGGCTGACGACAGCCCGAGCCATCGCGGCAGGAGCCCGAGGTAGAAGTATGCGAGGAGCGAGAAGGCGGCGATCTGGAAGAGGGAGTTCAGCGCGACGAGGACGGCGGCGGCCTCCCGGTCGCCACAGGAGAGCTCGTTCCACACGAGGACCATGGCGATGCACCGTGCGAGGCCGACGATGATGAGCCCGGTCCGGTAGGCGGGTTCGTCGGGGAGGAGCAGCCATGCGAGGCTGAACATCACCGCCGGGCCGACGACCCAGTTCATGACGAGGGAGGCCACGAGCAGGCGGCGGTCTCGGGTGACCGCCTGCAGCCGGCCGTAGCGGACCTTGGCGAGGACCGGGTACATCATGACGAGCAGCCCGAGGAAGATCGGGAGCGAGGTCCCCGAGGTCACCTGCACCGAGTCGAGCATCCGGCCGATGCCGGGGACAGTCCTGCCGAGGCCGAGCCCGGCTGCCATGGCGAGGAGGATGAAGACCGGGAGGAAGCGGTCGAGCGCCGACAACCGGGCGACGACGGCTTGCTCGCCCTGCGGGAGCGGTCGCTTCTCGAGGGTGGCGGCCTCGCTCACCTGGGCCGCCGAGAGGTCGCCGTGGCGCTCAGCAGCATGCGGGCGCGCTCGCCGGGCGCGAGGGGGCGTCCTGCTCGCCGGCGCAGCAGGACGGCTCACCGGAGGCGTCGTCGTCGAGGATGGCGTGGGCCCCCCGCGGCTCACCTGACGGGGAGCGCACCGAGACCTCCTCCTGGACGACGGGGCAGCAGGTCGTCTGCCCCTCGCTTGTGAGAGCGAGGGCACCGGCGACAGGGCGCCGGCCGCCGGCGGACTCTTCGGTCGTCCCGACCTCGATCCCGGGGTGGTTCGGGCCGTCAGCGGCGGTCGTGCCCCCTTCGAGCACGGCGAGCCTCAGCGGGCGATGGACCACCGCGGAGCCGCCGAAGACGGGCCGCACCGTGCGGGATGTCGTTCCGGGCAGGGTCGAGGAGAGGTCGACCGCCTCACCGAGATCCGCCAGGCTCAGGGCGCGCCGGACACGGGCCATCGCTCGTCCTCCTGATAGCATTGACACACGTCGATGCGTTCATGATGCTCGATACATTCACAGCTGTCAATGGGAGGCGCAGTGAGACGGACACCGGTCTTCGAGCCGGCAGCCGACGCCGAGGCGTGCTGCCCCTCCGTGCTCGCGGCTCCGCTCGATGCCGGCCCGGCGGCGACGCTCGCCCAGGGCTTCGCGGCCCTCGCCGACCCCATCCGGCTCCGGCTGCTCTCGATGCTGGCAGCCGCGCCGGCCGGAGAGGTCTGCGTGTGCGACTTCGTCGCCCCCCTCGCGAGGTCCCAGCCGACGGTCTCCCACCACCTGAAGGTGCTGTCGGACGCCGGCCTCGTCCGGGGCGAGCGCCGCGGGAGATGGGTGTGGTACTCGCTCGAGCGGGCGCGCCTCGTGGAGCTGCGTGACGCCCTCGAGGGCTGAGGCGTTGACCGGTCGGTCGTCCCGCGATGATTGGCTGAAGGCTGTGCGACGGTGAGGCCGAGGTTCTCCCGACCGAGGGCGCACGAGCCGGCGGATGCCGAGTAGGTCTCGGCGCCCGGCGCTGACGCGGGCAGACCATGCCGAGGACGGCGGGTAGCGGACCGCTTGCCGGGGCCAGGAGGACGAAGGCACCGAGCCGGGCAGAGGGACATAGGGTTGGAAGCGCCGACCTGCTCGCGTCGGTGCGTGACCACATCGCCCCGAGGCGAGGACCGGAAAGGCCATCGACGTGCTGAGGTGCTCGGAGCCGGTCCTCGGAGGCGGGCGGTCGGGGCGGCGGCGCTGCAAGGCATCGCTGCGGTGCTCCGGCGGCCCGGTCGGGCGGATCCGGCGGCGAGGGGCGGCGCGGTGAGCCCCTGTGGCGCTCTCTGCCTGTCGCGCGCCGGCGTCCGACTCTCGAGGCCGACAGGGCCCCTTCGCCGGGGAGTACCTACCGTGCCTGGCGGGGACGGCTCCCCAGGCCGAATTGCAAGAGGGCGAAGGTGGCGACGGGGCCGAGCATGACAAGGGTCATCCCCCGGTAGCCGATGGCCGGGACGACCGCTCCGAGGACGAGCGGCACGACCACCGAGGTGAGGTTGCTGCTCCCGAGGAGCGTGGCGTTCGCCCGTGGGAGGTCGGTGACCGCCGTGCTCTCGGCGACGAGGGCGAGGGCGATCGGGAAGGTGAGGCCGTGGGGCACCCCGAGCATGGCCATGGCACCGAGATAGGCGAGCTGGCCCTCACCCACCCCGAGCAGCACCAGTCCGGCCGCGGTGAGGGCGGCGGAGACCCACAGCAGCCCCACCTTGCGGCGGACGGGGGCGCGCCAGGCGACGATGGCACGCGAGGAGAGGGAGAAGACGAAGAAGACCGTGAAGCCGAGCTGGGCTCGGGCCGGGCTCGCCCCGTAGCCGGCCCGGGCGACGAGGGCGCCGAAGACCGTGATCCCGGCAAAGGGCACGGCGTAGAGCAGCTGGGCGACGAGTGCGATGCGGCCGCTCCCGGTGGAGAGCAGACCGGCCCGACGGCGCCCGGTGCTCGGCAGCGCCGGGCGCGGCGTCTCGCTCGCGACGTCGCCGGCCGTGTCGACGGCAAGCCCCTCCTCGGCCTCACGAGCCGCAGGGGCTGCTCGGCCCTCCTCGACTCGGCGGCGCCGGCTCCCGACGAGGATGAGCCCGGCGCCGACGACGGGCAGGATGGCGAAGGCGAGGTAGGGGACCCGCACGTCCTGGCGGGCCGAGCTGAGCAGCACCGTCTCGAGCAGGGGGCCGACGGCGAGGCTGACGCTCAGGGTGGCCGTGTAGACGGCGATGACCCGCTCCCGCTCCCCCGCACGGATCGCGACGACAGCGTTCAAGAGCCCCGGCATCGCGATGCCCCCTGCGATGCCGAGGAGGAGGACGCCTGCGGCGAGGACGGCGAAGGAGGAGGCGGCCGCCACCACGAGGAGCGACACCGCCAGGCCGACCATGCCCGCGGCGGCGGAGACCGCAGCACGCTGGTGGGGTACCCGGCGTGAGACGAAGAGGGTCACGAGGGCGACCATCAGGCCCGTGACGGCTCCGAGGACGCCGATCTCGGTAGCCGAGATGTGGACGTCGTCGCGGGCGAGGAGGGAGAGCGTCGTCATCGCCATGTTCTGGGTCATCCGGAACAACGCCGCGGCAGCGAGGAGGACGGCGAGCAGGCCGGCATGGCGGAGATGCGGGCGGCCGCGCTCGATCGACGGGGACGGCCGGGGCACCGGCCGAACCCTACTGGGAGGCGTCGGAGGCCCGATCGACGCGACCGAGGTGCGCGGAAAGTCGAACGGGAGCCGCGTAGCCTCTCAACCCGTGAGCCAGTCGGCGGTGATGGGCCTCGAGGCCCGCGGGGAGGCCGGCGCCTCGGAGGGCCCGATGGGCGCAGGACGCAGACGCATCACCGCCCTCGCGCTCGCGCTCGTCGTGGCCGCCGCCGCCGCCTCTCTCGGCTACGAGCTCTCGGTCCACCACTTCCTCTTCGGCAACACCGAGTACGACGACGGCGTCTACCTCGGCGCCGCCGTCGCTCTCGTGCACGGGCTCCTGCCGTACCGCGACTTCGTCTTCGTCCAGCCGCCCGGGTCGACGCTCCTCCTGGCGCCGACGGCTCTTGTCGGTCTGGCCGCCGGCACGCGCGACGCCATGATGCTGGCTCGGCTTCTCACCGCTGGCGTCGAGGTGGCGAACGTCGCCCTCGTCGGCTGGCTGCTCCGCCGCCGCGGGGCGGCCGCCGTGCTCGTCGGCGGTGGCTTCCTCGTCGCCTACCCCGCCAGCCTGTTCACGGCCCACACCGTCCTGCTCGAGCCCTACCTGGACCTGTTCTGCCTTATCGGGGTGACGCTGGCCCTCGGCGCCGAGAAGCACTTCGGCGGCTGGCCGCGCCTCGCGCTCGCCGGCGTGGCCTTCGGCTTCGCCGGGGCGGTGAAGGTCTGGGCCGTGGCACCTTTCCTCGTCCTCGTCCTTGTCGTCCTCGTCGCTCGTGGCGGCGGGTGGAGGAAGCTGGCTGCTCTTGTCGGCGGCGCGGCCGTCGGTTTTGCCGGTCCCGTGCTGCCCTTCCTCATCTCCGCCCCCGCTGCCATGGTCCGCCAGGTCCTCATCGCCCAGGCGGTTCGGCCGAAGACCGCACGCAGCGGCGCGGCGGAGCGGCTGATCGGGCTGAGCGGCATCGACCGCGGCCCGTTCCACGCCACGATGAGCGACGCCGTGGTGGCGGTGCTGCTGTACGGGGCGCTGATCGTCCTCGGACTCGTGCTCGGGCGGGGGCGGCGCAGCCCGCTCGAGGTGTTCGCCCCCCTTGCCGCTGTTGCCGTCGCCGTGCTGCTCTTCCTGCCGAACGAGTGGTTCTACCACTACCCCGCCTTCGAGGGTCCCTTCCTCGCCCTCAGCCTCGGGCTCGCCGTCGGTGCCATCGTCCGGTCCGGACGGTCGGGAGCCCTGGCGGCCGGCGGCCTGGCGCTGGCCGCCATCGGTTGGTTCGCGATTGGGACCGTCCACCTCGAGGGGACGCTCGGGCGCCTGCCCTATCGCGACCCGGGCCCCTCGCTCGAGGCGTTGGTCCCGCGCCAGGCCTGTGCCGTCGCCAACTCGTCGAGCCTGCTTCTCGAGTCGAACCGCTTCCTCGCCTCGAGAACCTCCTGTCCCTTCGTGCTCGACCCGGCGGGCCTGTGGTTGACCGAGCAGCCGGGGCACACCCTTGCGGCGGCGCGCCGCCTCGACAGCGGGCGCTGGCTCGCCGTCTTCCAGCGGGCGGACTACCTCGTTGGGATCCGGCCGGGGTCGGCCGATCGGATCGCCTGGACTGCGGGGCTTCGCCGCTACGTCGCCCGGGACTTCTGCGAGGTGAGGCCGTACCTCTACGTGCGGCGGAGCTACCTCACCCGCCATCTGGCGGTGCGCGACGGACCGCTCGCCATGGGCTGCTACCTGAGCAGGTTCGGCGTCCGCCGGGCGTGAGCCCCGCCGAGCCCGCCGCCGGCCTGCCTCGTGGAGTCAGGTCCAGCAGGCACCGCACCGTGAGGCGCCCGAACCGGTGCGAGAGCGTGCCCACTCCTGCAGCTCGGCCTCGCTCTCGGCGCAGACCTTCTGGTAGCTGGTCGTCCAGCTCCTCGGGTGCGCCGGGCCCCCGCCGATGGTGTAGCAGTCGGCGTGGTGGAGGACGAGGTAGTCGTCCCCCGGGTTGCGGGCACAGTTGAGGACGAAGCCGCGGGGGTGCCGCCGGGTCCAGGCCAGGTAGCCGGTGTCGTCGTCAAGGAACTCCTGCACCATGGTGCAATGGTGGCACCGGGAGGGCGTCCCTGCAGGACCGCCGGCGGATCCTCTCCCGCCCGCCCGGGCCATGGCGTCCCGACCGGCCGTCACAGGGGATGCACGAGGCTTGGGGTGGGAGGCGAACCGGCGGAGTGCTCTCGGCCGGGCTCGCCGTCAGCGGCCGGAGATGAGGTGGGCGACCCGGCCGACGAGGGAGGTCTGGTCCGTTCGCCACTCCCTCCGGTCGGCCATCTCCATCATGGCGTTGACGCCGCGCACGCCGACGAAGCGGAGCGGCTCGGGCGGCCACGGGCGCCCGAGGCCGCCGACCCACGGGAGGCGGGTGAGCTCGGTGTCGCGCCGGAGGATGAGATCTGCGAGGGTGCGTCCAGCCAGGTTCGCCGCCGCCACCCCCTCTCCGACGTAGCCGCCACCCCAGGCGAGACCCGTCTCAGGATCGATCCCGACTGCCGGGGCCCACCGGCGAGGGGCGCCCAGCACCCCCTGCCAGGCGCCGGCGACCGTGACGTCGGCGAGGACGGGGAACAGCGACACGAGGCGCTCGCGCAGTGACCGCACCGCGTCGCTCGAGGGCGGGTGCTCCGCGTCGGTGCGCGAACCGTACCGGTAGGGCGTGCCCCGGCCGCCGAGCGCGATCCGCCCGTCGCCGGTCCGCTGGATGTAGACGAAGCGACGTGCGCCGTCGAGCATGGTCTCGGCCTCATCCCAACCGAGAGCGCTCCAGGTCTGCGGGCTGAGCACCTCGGTCGCGATCATGCAGCTCGTGATCGGCAGCATCAGGCGGCGCTGGCCGGCGAGGGTCGCCGTGTAGGCCTCGGTTGCCCGGACGACGAACTTCGCCCTCACCTCGCCTGCGGCGGTGCGGGCGAGGTGAGGCCCGATCTCGGTGACCCTGGTCCCCTCGTGGATCGTCGCCCCGAGGCGTTCGACGACCTCGCCGAGCCCGACTGCCAGCTTGGCTGGCTGGACCCTGGCGCAGTGGGGGCTGTAGCGCGCACCGACGGCCCGGTCCACCGCCACGCGCTCTGTCGTCGCCGGCCCGTCGAGGAGCACGCTGTCCTCGGTCCCGAGCCCCCATGCCCGGTCCTCTTCGACCTCGGCCCGCACCTTCTCGAGCTGGAGCGGCGTCTGCGCCACTGTCAGGGTGCCGCCCTTTCGGAAGTCACAGTCGATGCCCTCGTCCGCTGTCACCTTGCCGATCTCGTCGACGGTGGCCTGGATGGCGCGCTCGAGCGCGAGGGCGCCGGATCGGCCGCCGAGCGCGGCCCAGTGCTCGCGGTCCCCGGCGATCCTGCCTTCGACCCACCCGCCGTTGCGTCCGGACGCCCCGAAGCCGACGACCTCGGACTCGAGCACCACCACCTCGAGCGACGGGTCGGTCTTGAGGAGCGAGTAGGCGGTCCACAGGCCGGTGAAGCCGGCCCCGACGACGCAGACGTCCGCCTCCCGGGAACCCTCGAGACGGTCATGTCGACGAGGCGACGGGGCGATCTGGGAGTACCAGAACGAGATCGCACGGTGCGTCGGCCCCCCGAGCCCGGTGCCGGTCATGCCCTCTCCTTCGAAGCTGGTCGTGGTTGTCGCAGGACCCCTGACGGGAAAGAGACGACGCGAGGCCCGCCCTGTCGGACGCTACCGCTCCCGCCCGCCGGGCGGCACCCGGCGGGCCGGGCCCGATGCCAAGCCGCCCACCGTCCAGAGGTCTCTTGACGCGCGTGCGTGGGCCTGGTAGAGCCGGCTCGCAGCCGAATCGGCAGGGCTTTCACTGCCAGAGCGCCGGGGGAGGCGCGTGACCGCTCAGGAACCACAGCTCCACCTGCTCTCGGCCGTGGAGCTCGGCGGGCTGCTCCGGACCCGGACCGTGTCGGCACGAGAGGTGCTCGCCTCCCACCTTGATCAGGTCGAGCGGCTGAACGCGGCGGTGAACGCAGTCGTGACGCTCACCGCCGAGCGCGCCCTCGAGACGGCTCGCCACCTCGACGAGCGAATGGTGCGAGACGGGCCGGTCGGCGTGCTTCACGGGATCCCTGTCGCCCACAAGGACCTCGTCGAGACGAGGGGTGTCCGGACCACCTACGGCTCGCCGCTGTACGCCAACCACGTGCCGGACTTCGACGCTGCCGTGGTGGAGAGGATGGCGTCGGCGGGAGCGGTCTCGATCGGCAAGACGAACACGCCGGAGTTCGGCGCCGGGTCGCAGACCTTCAACCCCGTGTTCGGGCCGACGCGGAACCCCTACGACCACAGAAAGACGGCTGGCGGGAGCAGCGGAGGGGCCGCCGCCGCCCTCGCGACCGGCATGGTCGCTCTGGCCGACGGCTCGGACATGGGCGGGTCGCTCCGGAACCCCGCCAGCTTCTGCAACGTCGTCGGGTTCCGCCCGACCGCCGGCCTCGTCTCGAAGTGGCCGACGAAGTCCGGGTGGTCCGCCCTCGACGTCACGGGCCCGATGGCGCGATCGGTGGAGGACGCCGCGCTCCTCTTGAGCGCCATCGTTGGGGACGACCCACGGCTGCCCCAGGCCCTCCCCGTCTCGGGAGAGACCTTCGCTCCCCCCCTTTCGTCCGACGTCTCGAATGTCCGGGTGGCCTGGAGCCGAGACCTCGGCGGGGTGCCGGTGAGCAGGGAGGTCACGGCGGTTCTCGAGCGGTCCGGCCGGTCCGCCATGGCGCAGCTCGGGTGGCATCTCGACGAGCTCGACGTGGACTTCAGCGGTGCCGACGAGGCCTTTCGGACCTGGAGGGCGTGGTACCAGGCCCTCTCACTCGGCGAACTGCACCGCCACCATCGAGAGCAGATCAAGGCGGATCTCGTCTGGGACATCGAGCGGGGACTGCGCGTGACCGGTGAGGATCTGGCGCGGGCCGAGGTGCTGAGGGGCGACCTCTATGCCCGGGTGCAGGCCCTGATGAGCGAGTACGACATCCTCGCGCTGCCAGCCACCCAGGTGCCGCCCTTCTCGGTCGAGCTGGCCTGGGTGACCGAGATCGAGGGCGTCCCACAGGAGACGTACCTCGACTGGATGCGCTCGGCGTACTACGTCACCGTCACCGGGCTGCCGGCCGTCTCGGTGCCCTGCGGCTTCACCGACGACGGGCTGCCGGTCGGACTGCAGCTCGTCGGCAGGCCTCGGGGAGACAGACGGCTGCTCGAGCTGGCCCATGCCTTCGAGCTGGCTGCCGGAGCGTCCGCACGTCGCCCGCCGATGTGACCGGCTGGTTGCGAGACCCGGCGCTCAGCGCCGGGTTCGGGGAGGGGGTCGATCAGGCGACCGACTGGCGGAAGCTGCGGCGATAGGCGGCCGGTGAGGCCGTGAGGACCGACCGGAAGTGCTGTCGCGGGTTCGCGCCGGCTCCGAAGCCGGACTCGCGGGCGACCTCGTCGACGGTGAGCTGCGTCGTCTCGAGCAGCCTCTGTGCGAGGAAGACACGCTGGCGCGTGATCCAGCGGTGCGGCGGCTCGCCGGTCGCCGTCACGAACCGGCGGGCGAAGCTACGAGGGCTCATCATCGCTCGACGGGCGAGGTCCTCGACCGCGATGGGCTCGCCCAGGTGCTCCTCGATCCAGGCGAACGTGCCACTCCACCTTGTGCCATCGGCGGCTCGGTGCGAGGACCCGTGCGTCCTTCTTCTCTCGACGCACTGGCAGGAGTGTCAATGGTGGTCAGCGAGCAGCGTGCCGTGATGTCGGCTACGTTGCCCGACGCCGGGGACTCCCTCGCCCTCGGCATGACCCCCACCGTGAGAGAGCGGCGCCCTCATTCCCCCGAAGAGGGCGCCGCCTCTCGCGTGCGGGACGGGTCCCGGAGAGGCGAGGCGATGAGCGCGAGCGTCTGCGGGGGAACGCGTCCCGCGCTCCCCCGCCAGGGTGCGCAGCACCCTTGACCGCCTGGCGGGCGACGGCTACGGCCGCCTGGCGTCGGAGATCGACGCGATCTTCTTCAATCTCGGGGGCGTGATCATCGAGATCGAGGGCAGAGGCGCCTTCGTACGGCGGAGTCGGTGGCTCGCTCCTGCCTCGCGGCGTCCCTCGACATTCTCCTGCAGGAGCGTCAGCCTCCTCCGGTCTGTCGTCTGGTCGAACTGGAAGCCGCCTCGTCGTCAGCGCTTCGAGCGCGCCAGCCGTGCCAGCTCGACTCGGCTCTGGGGAACAGGTTGCCGCTGGCCCGGCTCGCTGGGGCAAAACGAGTGGCTTCGCGTCAGACGAACTGGTTGTCCGCCAACGCTCCCAGGGTGGCTCCGCCGAGGGCGGCCACTGCACCGATGACGATGACGGCCGGCGACGTCACGTCGAGCGACGCCAGTCCTTCGAGCTTGGCGCGCACGACGTGCTGGCCCGGGGTGCAGGCTCGCTCGATCACAGCGAGCGGGGTGTGGGCGGCCAGCCCTCCGCTGATCAGGTGCCTGGCGATCGTCTCACGCTGTTCGACTCCCATGAGAATGACGAGCGTCATGCCGCGGCGGCACAACTCGGCAAAGTCGATCTCCGGGTCGAGCCCGGCGTGTCCGGTGACGATGACGGCCCCGCAGGCAATGCCGCGGTGGGTGACGGGGATTCCGGCAACCGCTGGAGCGGCGATGGCGCTGGTCACGCCGGGAACGATCTCGACCGGCACGCCTGCCTCGCGCAGCACGATCAACTCCTCTCCACCCCGGCCGAAAACGAACGGGTCCCCGCCCTTCAGCCGGACGACGCAGTCATGACGCTTGGCGAGCGAGACGAGCAGGGCGTTGATGAGCCCCTGCGACGCCGCCATCCCCTTGTGCTTGCCGACGTCGATCCGCTCTGCACCCGAGGGGATGAGCGCCAGCACGTCTTGGGCGACGAGGCGGTCGTGGACGACGACCTCCGCCCTCTCGAGTAGGCGGAAGCCCCGCATCGTCAGGGTGTCGACGCCGCCCGGTCCGGCACCGACGAGATAGACCGTCACGACTCGACCGTTCGGCGCAAGAGGTCGCCGAGGCACCCGCCCCGCCTGTCCCCGCCTCGTCGGCCGATGACGCTCAGCACGTGACTGAAGGGTTGGGAGGGGACGCCGTCGGCCACGGAGCGGCGGGCTTCTCCACACGGCCGGAGACGTCCCGCCTGAGGATGGGAGTGACGCCTCTGAGCCGGGCACTCCATCAGCAGGTGACTTCGAAGTGGTGGCTGCGAAACTTCGCCGGCGCCTGGACCGACCGTTCACCGCCCGCGTAGAGATCGAGGTGCTCGGTGTAGCTTGTCCAGAGCGGTCCCTCGGGGTCGAACGGCCGGGCGAGAGAGCGCACCGCACGATTGCGGTCCCTCGCCGCGGCCCGCACGACCGGCGAGAGGTCCTCGAGGGGGCGCACGTCGAGTGCTCGGGTCACCGCCTCCCAGGCGTCCCTGCCTGCCTCGGTCCGCACGAGCACGGTGGAGCGGCCGGGCTCGCTCGCGAGGTTCCCGACGGCGAGGTCGGCACCGAGCCCCGTGAAGTCCGCGCACTCGTCGCAGCCCTTCAGACTCGCCGCATGGAACTCCTTCACCGGACGGCGCAGCAGCTCGGTGGTCGCCGAGCGCACGACCAGATCACCGTCCCGCACGTCGACCCGAGCCGCTTGCGACGTCGCCACGCCGGCCGCACCGACCGCCTCCTCGAGCTTGTCGGGCTCGAACGACCTGGTGCAGAACAGCCCGATCGCCAGCACCGCGGCGCCCGCCGACGACCGCCGGTACTTCCAGGGGAATCGCTGGAGCGCCCGCAGCACGCTGACCTGGCACGGCGTTCCGACGAACGCGATCCGCGCCACACCGTTCGGCAGGGGCTCGTTGAGGACCGTGAGGGGGTGGGACTGGTGATAGACGCTCCCGGCGGCGGCGCGTACCTCCTCCGGCGAGGTCGCCAGGAAGGGCTCGCCGTGGAAGGCGTCGATCCGACGGGTCACGATCGCGCCGTCGATGAAGCCGGTCGAAAGCAGCTGGCACAGGAGCGCGGTGACCGCGCCCCCGTCCTGGACCTCGGCCGCCCTTGTACGTCCCGTGACCGACCAGGCCGAGTCGATGCGGCCGAGCTCGATCGGGACGGCCGTGTCACCTGCTGCCCTCGACCCGCTGGCGTCGGTCGCGTAGGCGTGCAGCGCCTCGGTCCTCAGCCCGGCGAGCGGGCAGTAGTCCCAGCACGCCGAGCAGCCGGTGCACATCTTGACGAGAGTCGGCTTGCCGTCCTCGGCGACGCCGATCGAGCGCGACGGGCAGGCGGCGATGCACCCTCCGCAGCCCACGCAGCGCCCGGCATCGATGACCGCGGCGGCGGTCTTGTGGAACCAGATCTTGTCGGGCAGCTCGGGCACGCCGCCGGCGAGGGCGATCTCGTCGCGCAGGTCCGCCGCCGGATCGCCCAGCGGGGACCGCCATTGCTTCATCGCAGGGGCGCCCGCCCCGCGGTCCGCGCCGGCCCGGCGGTCCTCGACGAGGCTCATCGTGGTGCTCATGTGCTCTTGGGCTTGGTTCATCGCGCACCTCCGTCCTTGGGCGGGGTTGCACGCGACGGCCCGCAGTTCCTTCCGCCCTCGGGCCGTTGGCCGCCGGTCCTCGCCACCTCCGCGGGGTGCGGTGCCGTTCCCACGCCCCTCCATGGCGTGAGCGTCTCGGAGAGGTCGTCGAGAGCCAGCTCGCCGCTGGCGACCGCGGTGAGGAGGGAGGTGATGCCGTCGACGGCGGCATCGGTCGGAACATCGCCCCTCGTCCACCGGGCGAGGCGTGCCGCCCCGGCGTCTCCCCCCAGCGCGACGTCGAACCCGTCGTAGTAGTCCTCCCCGTCCTTGCCCATGGTGGCGCGGATCCCTATGTGGGCGGTCGGGATCTGCGCACAGGACGCCTTGCAACCTGACATGTGGATCCGCAGGCCGTCCAGGCGGTCCCACCCCTCTCGGGGCACTTCGGCGCGCAGGTGGTCGATGAGCGCTTGACCGTGAGGCTTCATGGCTTGGATGGCGAACTTGCAGAACGGCGCGCTCGTGCACGCAACCACGCCCCGCTCGAAGGGGTCGGGCACAGGCTTCAGGCGCTCGAGCAACGGCTCGGCGAGCAGTGCGTCGACATCGGCGACCCCCGTCAGGATCACGTTCTGGCGCTGGGTGAGGCGCACCCGTCCGTCGCCGTGGAGCCGGGCACAGCGCGCGAGCTCGAAGAGCTCGTCGGCCGAGAGCCGACCCAGGGGAACGCAGAGCCCCACGTAGCTCGTGCCCTGTCGGTCTGGATGCACCCCGACGTGGTCTTCAGCGCGCCAGGTAGTGAGGTCCTCGCCCGCTGTCGGGGCGGCGAAGCCCAGGCGGGCACGCACCTCGGTGGCGACGCGATCGGGGCCGAGCTGGTGGACGAGGGCGCGGAACCGGTTGAGGCCCGGGTTCTCGTAGTCGCCGTGCTCGGCGTACATCTGGAGCGCGGCGCGCACCACGGAAGGTGCCTGGTCGCGCTCGCAGAACAGGTCAAGCGCGGTCGCGAGCCGCGGATAGTCCGAGAGCCCGCCGCCGGCGTGGACGTTGAAACCGAGCGTGCCGCCTCTGCGCGCGGGAGTGAAGGCGACGCAGTGGATCCTGGCGACAGCGCAGTCCGTCGGGCAGGCGGTGAGCACGACCTTGAACTTGCGGGGGAGGAACGCGGTCAACCGGGGCTCGTCGCGGGCGATGGCACCGATGGCGTCGACGATCGGTCCGACCTCGAAGGCCGCGTGCGGGTCCACGCCATCAACGGGGCAGGCCGTGACGTTGCGCATCGAGTTGCCGCACGCTTGCAGGGACCCGAGGCCCACCTCCCCGTAGCGCCGCCAGATCTCGGGGAGGTGCTCGAAGCGGATCCAATGGATCTGGAGGTCCTGGCGCGTCGTCACCTCGCCGAAGCGGTCCGGTTCACCCTGTGACCCCTCGGCGTGTACGGAGAAGTCGCGGACCACGCCGGCGAGCACGTCGACCTGAGCGGCCGTGAGCCGTCCGCCGGGGATCCGGGTGCGCAGCATGAAGGTGCCCTCGAAGCGGTCGTCGTAGACGCCGACCAAGCGGAGGCGAGCGTTGCCGACGCTGCCGCGGTCAGAGGGGTGCAGGTCCTCCCAGTGCCGTGGGCCGGCGGCCACGATCGCTGCCAGAATCTCCTCTGGGACCTGCTCGGCATGGAAGAGGGGTTCACGCATCGCCACTCCCCATCTCGAGGCGGCGGGCCTCATCAATGGCACCCGCGCTCGGTCGTCTCGCTCCCCGCCCGGCACCGGCACGGGGGTCGTCCCCGGGGGTGCTAGCGGGCGTCGTCGGTGCGTGGCCGATGCGGGCGGTCCCCGTGACCAAACAGCGGCGGGCGCGCCCGCCCTTTTGTGTCGGGACGGTCCTCGGCATGGTCGTCGGTTCCCCCGGCAAGGAGATCACGTCTGCGGGGCGGGGCATTCGGCCCTGTCTGTGTCCAGAACTCGCCGTCACGTCGGCCGTCGCCCCGCGCGAGGCGGACGGCGCTCGGTGACCGGTGTCACGGCCCGTGTCGGCTCGTCGCCGCACGTCAGGTTCATCGTGGACGTGGCGCGAAAAGGGCTCTGTTCTGCGGGATGGACCCAGCGGGACCCGCGGCACCAATGGTCGACCGTCCAGTTTGTGCGTCCACGCCATGACGTCAATATATGACTAAATTAGTCACCTTTTCAACTACGAAGCCGTTGGGGCTGCTGGGTCCTTCGGGCAGCCGTCGAGACCGCCGTCGGTGCCGGTGGCGAACGGGTTCACCTGACCAGCCCGGAGGCGGCGTCCCACGAGACGACCGGGGCGGCCGTCCTCTCGCGTCGGCCGTCGCGAGGCGAGCCATGCCAGCTCGCCCTCGAGAACGAGGCGCAGGGGACGACCATGCGCAGGCCGCAGCGACGGGTCGACCCGCACGGGGCGCTGGCCGCCCCCGGACCCGGGTGCGTCACCGTCAGGTCGAGCCCGTAGCGCGCCGGTGCCTCGTCGGCGAAGTCGGGCCTCTCCTCGAGGTGCGCCCCGCTGTCGTCGAGACCGCCGCTCCGAGGCCGGCGGACCGTCGGGTCGATCACCGCGACGTCGTGGAACGGCGCGGCGAGTACCAGGTCCGTCCCGAGCCGCTCGATGGCCCGCTCGGTCCGGGCGCCCGAGTGCGCAGGAGGGTACCGGTCGTGGCCTGCTCGTGGCGAGCCTTGCTCGTCAGTGTGGCCGTCGCCTCGGTCACCGGGGCTCTTCGAGGAACGGAGCGGATCGTCTTGCGGGGCGGGCGTCCGCACCGGCTCGAACGACCCGTCTTGTGGCGGCGCCGTCCCGCCGCTATACATGACTTGCCAGGTCAGGTTTAGGATCCGGCTCGCATACCGACGAGTGCGATCGGCGGGCGACCACGACGGTCGTGGCCCCGGTCAGCGACGACCCGACGGGACCACACGATGATCATCGACACCATGACCGCGAAGACTCCCGCAGGCACCACGGACGTCCCTCGGTCGGGCGTCGGCCTCTACACCCCGGACACCGCGAGCCTCGTCCTCGAGGACGAGGGCACCAACGCCACAGTCGTCGCCGGCAGTCTCGGCGACCTCCGCTTGGCCGAGCCGGCGACCTGACGTTCGTGCCCAGCGACCACTATCCCGTCAGCCTGCTGCTGGCCGGCCAACCTTGCCTGGTGGTCGGGGGCGGGTCGGTGGCCGTCCGCAAGGCAGAGGGACTCGCCCGGAGCAGGGCTCGGGTGACGGTCGTCGCCTCCGACATCGACCCGGCGATCGAGCTGCTTCCCGTCGCCGTCGAGCGGCGCCCCTACCGGCGAGGGGAAGCGGGCCGCTACCGGCTCGTGATCACGGCCACCGGAGTCCCCGGGGTGGATGCCTCGGTGGCCGCCGACGCCGCAGCGGCAGGCGTCTGGGTGAACTGCGCCGACGACCCCGCCCATTGCACGTTCCTGCTGCCCGCCGTCCATCGCGACGGGCCGGTGACCGTGGCCGTGTCCACCGGCGGAGCCAGCCCCGCCCTCGCCACCTGGCTCCGGCGCCAGATCGTCGGAATACTCGGCGAAGGGCTGGGAGGGCTGGCCGAGGTGTTGGAGGAGGCCCGGCGGAGGGTCCAGGCGTCCGGCCGGCCCACCGAATCGCTCGACTGGCATGGCTTCCTCGACGGTCCGCTCACGAGGCTTGCCCTGGACGGCCGACTTGACGAGGCTCGCAAGCTCCTTGACGAGGCGGTCCGCTGACCTCGGAGGACTGCAAGCCGAGCCGGGCACACTCAGACAACCATCGACGGCACCTGAGGGACCCGATTGGAGGGTTGCGGGCGATGCGCCGCAGTTGTTCGCCTGCGGCGGCGGCCTTTGCGAGCAGGCATGCGGTCCGTGGCTGCGCGGCCTCGCCGTCGCGGAGGCGGCGCCTCGGCCACCCGACCCGGCAGGGCCGGCCGGGCTTCGTGACGAGTCCGATGCGGCGATGCGAAGCAGCTCCTCACCCAGGTGAAGGCGCTGTTGCGGGCCCTGATGCACACGGTCGGCGTAGAGGACGCGCATCGAAGCTGACCGGAACGGGCTCGTGCTGGACGATGGCGGCGGCGCTCGACGCTCCGTCGCCCACCGCGAGGGCTGCCCCGGGCGCCTTGTCACCCGATCTGCGGATGAGCCCGAACTCCACGCAACAAGCTCGGGGTACTCCGCCACTCAGTGGTTGCCCGGATTCCCGAAGGTGGCCTGGTCGAGTGCCTTGATCGCCTCGAACAGGCTCTGACGCGAGCCGGAGGCGAGAGCCTGATCGGCGCCCTGCACAGCCGCCGCGTACTGGGACCAGTTGCCCGAGCCGTTGGCGAAGTCGAGAAGGCTCGTGAGCAGGTGAAGCCTCACGTCGGCAGCGAGGCGGCTCTGCTGGCTCTCGCGGTAGGAGTTCGGCGCAAGCAGGTGCTCGGCAGCTACCAGCGACGGGCTGGTGCCGGAGGCCGAGGCGAGGGCCTGGGCGAGGGGCGGGCTCAGGTAGCCAGCGATGCGGAGGTAACAGGTGAGCTGAGCGGCGGTCTGCTGGAGGTGGTGCTGGCGACCGGAGCTGGCGGGGAGGTCCGGATGGGTGGCGAGCCACTGGGCGAGGCGGAGCTGGCTGAGCCAGTAGCTCGATCCGAGCGGACGAGCCCCGAGCGGGGCGGTGACGACGACAGGGGTGGTGAGGACGGGCGCCGAGAGGGTGTCGGCGTCGGTGACCGAGGTCGTGACAAGATCCAGGCAGGCCGCCGGGAAGGTATGGGAGAAGCCGGTCGGCGAGGCGGAGTAGGGGTACCACCCCGTCGCAGGGTCGACCGGCCCGCTCGGTGTGGCGGCGGTCAGGGTCGTCGGGGAGGTCCCGTCGGCCCAGTCGGTCTGGAAGGTGAGCACCGCCTCCGGTGAGATGTGCAGGGCCGTCGCCATCCAGGTGACCGGCGTGCCGACATGGGTGAAGACGGTGCCAGCCGTGCCGATCTGGCCGCCGCCCACGCTCTCGACGACGCTCGCCCCGGCGGTCGGGGCGAGGGTGGTCCCTTTCGGGGCGACGTCGTTGACCGTCACCGAGGTGCTGTGGGACACCGATGTCCCGTCGGTCTCGGCGATTGACACGTCGATCGGCTCGGTCACAGAGGGTCTTCCGGAGGGATCGAGGACCTCGTAGGTGTGGGTCGCCGAGAAGTGGCCGCCGGGCCCGACGACGACGGTGCTCGGCGGCGTGGCGTCACCCCAGGTGATCGTCGCCGTCTCGGTCTCCCCCGGCTCGGTGGCGGCGAGTGTGCCCTGCACGGTGACCGGGGTCATCAGGTTGGCGGTCGACGGCGAGACCTTGAGGGAGGCAATGGAGAGAGGCGTGTCGAGCACGGTCACCTGGCCGGTGGCCGGGGTGACGCCGCTGACCGAGGCGGTGACCGTGTAAGGGCTGGCGGTGCTCCCGGCGGTCTCGTCGGCGTAGGTGTGGCTGGCCTGGTACTGGCCGTTCGAGACCGTCACTGTCGAGGTTGTGCCGTCACCCCAGGCGATTTGGACGGTGGTCGCCGGGCTGTTCTCGACAGAGCCCGATGCCGTCACGCCGCCCCCCTCGTCGACCCAGGTGCGATCGAGCGAGAGGGAGATCGACGGCGCGGGCGTGGGCGGGGTCGTGCAGGTGCCCGTGTTGGTTCCGCTGTAGAGGCCGTCCAGGGTGCCCTGGCTCAGGCTGTGGTCGGTGGTGCTGGTGAGCGTCGAGTCGAGGGAGGTCGGCGAGGGGCCGGTGAAGCTGACGTCGTGGCCGAGCGAGCTCACCTGGATGCTCGTCGGGGACTGAGTCCCCTTGACGTAGCTCACTGTCGTCATGGCGCAGGTGATGGAGGTGGGCGCGGCCGGGTCGACGGCGTGAATCCGCCGGACCAGCTGGCCCGGGCGGGCACCGGGCGGCACGGAGAGCCCGGCGGTGTCGAGTTGGGCCTTGACCGACGGATCGGCAAAGAGGTGGCGCGCCGAGGCGACCACGTCGGAGAAGGGCTGCGTGCAGAGCGGGGTGCCCTCGATGGCCGGGTCGGAGGAGCACAGCCCCTTGATGGTGAAGCTCGGCACGATCGTGACGCAGCCGAGGAGTCCACAGGGCCTCCAGCCGGGGAAGTCGTAGCCGTCGAGGGCGTACTGGAAGATGGCGGTGGTCGGGATGTCGAGCCAGCCGAAGCCCGACTTGTTGAGGCCAGCGTTGACGCTGTTGACCCTCGAGGCGACCTGCTGGTAGAAGGAGAAGACCTTCTGCCAGGCCGGAGGTCCACCGCTGCCGAGGAATTGGAAGCCGGACTGGATGTCGCTCACCATCTGGTCGGCGCTGCCGGCGACGTAGGTCTGGTACCAGGCCGAAGTCGCCGTCGTGGCGGTGTGGACGGCCCCGGTGATGTGGGCGCCGGCCGTCTGGAACGCGGCCGAGGCCGTGTTGAACCAGTCGGTGAGGTTGAAGCCGGGATTGCTCAGGTCGAGGGACCCGGTGGCGTTCACACTGCCACTCAGGCCGCCCACGTCGATGGACCCGGAGAGGTGGAGCTTCTGGGTGCCGACGTCCAAGGTGAGGGTGCCAGATCCCCAGACGGACGCCTGGGTGGGATCGGTGTTGTAGGTGGCCGGATCGAGGAGCTGCCCGCCGCCCGAGATGTCGACCTGGACCGTGGTGGCGTTGATGGTGAAGCTCAGGTTGGTCGGCTGGAAGCTGAGCGGGCCGGCGGACCAGCCCGAAAGATGACCCTCCCCGGTGATCCCACTCGAGCTGATCGAGAGGAAGACGCTGGCGAGACAGGAGCTCGAGTCGCTCGAGCAGACCGAGCTGCGTGAGGGAGGGCTGCAGTCCGAGATCTGGCCGGTCGGGGCCGTGCCAGCGACGGCGGTGGCGCCCGAATTGGTGAGGACGAGGTCACCCGAGAGGTAGAGACCCTGGGAGAGGCAGAGCTGGGCATTGCTCACCGAGGAGTAGGAGAAGTAGAGGTTCCGGAGGGCAAGCGGGGGAAGGGAGCTCGTCGAGACGTCCTTGCCGCTCACCTCGTTGTAGAGGTCGACTAGGTCGGCCATGGTGATTCCGCGGTGGCTGCCGATCGCGAACCCGAGGAGGTTCACGTACGGCGGGGTGCCCTGCACAGCGAGGTCGACGGAGACCCCGAGGTCGGTCGAGCCGATCGTCACCGCCCCGTGCGCCCCGAGGGTGAGCGAGCCCCCGCCGCTCGAGCTGAGGCCGATCTGGAGGACGAGATCGTTGATGGTGAGGAACGAGGCCGGGTCGGGCAGGGTCCAGCCGCTCGTCGCGTTGCCGCCGGTGAGCTGCGCGGTGAGGCTGACCGAGGCGGACCCGCTCGAGGCCCCGATGGAGCCGGTGACCGACACATCCAGGCAGACGTCGCCCGATGGAAGCGAGCTCTGAAGGCCCTGGGGGCAGGTTTGCTTGCCCCCCTGGCCTGGCGCGAACAGCTCCATGTCCCCGCCGGCGCTGACCGAGAAGCTGCCCTTGGCCTCCGAGATCGAGAAGTGGAGCCTCACCTGTTGGATCGGCCCGGCCGAGATGGTGATCGTCGGGAGGTGGACCGTGAGGCTGGTGGTCGTGCCGCCGAACAGAGGGATGTGACCGTCGATCACGACCGGCCCGGTCAGCAGGTTGGTGCAGGCGGTCCCCGAGACCTTGAGCAGCCCGCAGAGGCCCGTCTGGATGGAGCCCGGCAACGTGACGCTCGCCGAAAGGTCCACTCCCCGGCGCATCTTCAAGGTGAACGAGCAGTTCGGGTCGCTCGAAGCACAGAGGAGGGGCTGGAAGTAGGCGAGGCTCGGCGCGTCGAGCTGGCTCGAGGGGATCGACAGGTCGGCGGTGGAGACGACGAGAGCGAGGCTCGGGAGGGTGAAGTTGGGCTTGAGAGTCGAGCCGAGGAGGTCGTCCAAGGTGAGGTTTGTCGAGGTGGGTCGGACGGCCACGAGCAGCGAGCTGGACGAGCCGACCTGGGCGCGAACGAGGATGTCGGCGCTGTAGGAGCCCGAGCCGAGCGTGACCGAGGCCGTCCCCTGCACGGCGATCGTGACTGAGCCGGTGCCAGGGACCTCAAGGGCGACGTCGAGCCCGGACACCTGGAGGTCGGGGGTGCCGGAGGGGAAGCTCGGCAGGCCCATGTCGCCGGCCAGGGTGGCAGCGTCCAAGGTGGCCGACGTCGTGAGCCCGACGCTGAGGCCGCTGCCGGAGCCGAGTCTCGCAGAGACAGTGAAGCTGGACCCGTCGACCGTGGCCTTCGCGTCGAGGCTCGCTGCCGTCGTGGCGCCGACTGACCAGCTGACGGTGGTGCTGTCGAGGGTCAGCCAGCTCTGGCCGAAGGCCTTGGTCACCTTCCCGAGCGAAGCGTCCATGGCCACGGTCACCCCGCCTGAGGCTTTGGTGATGGAGAGGTCGGCGGTCACCGGCACCTGGCCAGACCGCGGGAGCGTCACGTAGGCGGAGCCGCTGGCGCTCGCCGTCCAGGTGCCGGAGCCGCCCTTGATCGAGAGGGTGAGCGCGCTCAGGCTGAGCCAGCTCGGGGTCGACACGGTCGGGGTGACCGAGGCGGAGAGATCAAGACCGACGCTCACCGAAGGCGCCGAGGAGAGGCTGAAGCTGGCCGACTCTGTGAGGGCCCCCTCTAGGGTTACGCCGCTCGGGCTGACGCCGAGGTCCGTGAGGCCGGTCGCTACGGCTCCGCTCGCGGCGAGCGCGCCCCGGAAGCTGAGCCCGGACCCGGCGACCGAGAGGTTGTGCCCGAGGAAGCTCGCGGCCGAGCCGGGAAGCGTGGCGGTGTCGAGCGTGGTGCCCGAAGAGGAGGTGGTGAACGCGAGGAGCGCGCTCGAGAGCTGCACGCCGGGCCCGGGCGAGCCGGCCGAGACCAGGCTCGAGAGGCCGACGTCTCGAAAGCTGAGGACGACGGAGAAGGTCGGGCTCGTCGCCGTCGCCGACGACCAGCTCCCGACGACGAGGAGGCCGGCCGGCTGGCCGAGCACGTTCGTCGCCCCCGAGGCGCCCTGGAGGGTGAGCGTCGTGCAGCCGCTCGTCGCGCTGGAGGGCTCGGTCGCAAGGGAGAGTTGGCTGGCATCGAGCTGGGCAAAGCTGCTCGGGCCGATCGGCAGACTCACCGTTGTGGTCCCGGCGTCGGCCTCGAGAGCAGAGGCAACCGCCGAGCAGGTCATCGAAGTGACGTTCACCAAGGTGGTGCCGCTGGCGGTGACACCCGGGCCGGTGACGTCGGCGCTCAAGGTCGCGGTCGCCTGGGCACGGCCGACAAGCAAGAGGAGGGCGACGGCTATCCCCGCGAGAAGCCCAGCGGCGACCACGAGCATCAAGGCGAGCGGGGCCCGTGGTCGACGCGCCTTACCCGAGCCGAGATGCGCCGTTGTGCCAACCTGAGCTGCCGCCGAACTCTCGCCCCCTGCCGTGCCGTCCACTCGGCTGCTCCCCCATCTGCTGCTCCCCAGATGGCGACCGCCGTCCCCAGCTTCGGTCGCCACTGCACTGCCCTTCGATACCTAGCAGCGACAAGCCCAGGCTGTCAACACCGGGCCCGGACGTTGGCGACGACAGGTGGACGATGTGTTTGACATAGCGCCTTCGGACCGAGGCCAGGTCAAGAGGTATGTGCCGTCTCCGAGCACCAGCTCCATCGGCACACATGCCAACGTGTCGAAACCTGGCACCGCCCAGATGAGTCCGAGGTTCTGATGACATGGAGCTCCACAGCCACCAGGCAGACCTTGCATGACTACCTTGAGTACTCCGGGCGGGTGTGGTGAAAGGTGGTAAGCGTCTATCCATGTGACCTGACTTGGGTTTGATCACGCGCCAGAAGTCGGGCTTGCACGTGTCGAACGGCCGATGGTCACTATGGCCAGTAGGAGTCTCCTTGCTCGCGAGCCGCGCACCACGTTGACCGGTCTTACTCCTACCATTGGTGGTATCGATGCTGGGAACGCCTTCCCGCGGCGCCCCCTTTCTGAGCCATTCTCATGCCCACGAGTTCGATGATTCCGGTCTGTACAGTTCATCGGCGAAGGAGCGCCTTTTGTGGCTCTACGCAACGAGACGTGGGTGACGCCCTCAGATTCTCGCAGTAGTCGGAGTGTCCCATTGGACTCCTGAGTGGAGCAAGGGGCGCATCCGGTAGTTCTCGAATCTATGCATGCCATGGCCGATCAACCGGTCCCGAGCAGATGTCGATCCCGCCCGCCGTTTCGCTGTCCGGTCTCGACCCGACGAGGGTGGTGTTGGAGGTCGGATGCGACTCGAGGTGACGCGCTGCCTCGCCCGTCCAAGCGCGGACCTCGGCGTCTCTCAAAGAGCAACGAGATCGGCCGACTGAGCCCCGACGCGTTGGCGAACTTCGGTGCGGGGAGGTAGTTGTCGGCCTGCTCACAGATGTTGAGGTACGGACACGGTCCTGGGACTGGGTGGTGAGCGCAGCGTCATGCGCGACGCGGGCATTCACCATCTCGACTTCCAGCCAGGCGACGCGATCTGGCGTGATGGGCCGGTTGGACCTCGAAGACATTCCTTGATGGTGGCCGGCGCGGTCATGTTGACTCTTGACTGTCCCTCCAGAGCCGTCGGGTCCGGCACAAAGGGTCGTCTCTGTACCCGCGGCGCCCGAGCGCGGCGCGCTGGGTGTGTCGGCGGACGTCGTAAGGGCTGCATTGGCGAGCTTCACCTGTGAAAGTGGTCCACCGTGACCGTGACGTCGGCCAGGACCGCGAGGACGCCTTTCAGGTACCGGGCGTGGGGGTCGATGGCAACCGCCTCGACCCGCTGGCGCCAGGAGGCTTTGGCCTGGCAGAGCCAGTAGGCCACGTCTCCCGGTTCCTTCCCCACACGTCGAGTAGCTGGGCGCCTCTGACGTCGACAGATCTCGTCGCGTACAAGCTGTGGTGGTCCTTGTTCGCAGCGAGCACCTCGTGCTCGTCGATGTCGAGCGCCCGGATGCTCGCGACGCGGCCGGGATCCTCGACGAGGGGCTCCCCGTGACGTCGGAGGCAACCCATCGCCGTCGCCCACGCGACACCGAAGTCCCTCGCCACCTCGGCGACGGAGCGGCCGTCTTCCCGGGCAGGACAAAGCGTCCCGACGTCGGACGAAACGAGGTCAGCGATCTCCGTCGAGGACGAACACCGGGTGATCGCAGGCGATCCGAATCAGCTCCTCGTCGCCCGCGTCAGGGCCCACACCCCCGAAAAACTGCCCCACCTCCAGCTTCCACCGACGGAGGTAGGCACGAAGGACAGGGGGCTTCTCGTCGTCGGCCAGCTCGGTCGCCCTGCGCTCCTCGCGGTGGCGCCCCAGCACGAGGGCGAGCCGCCCGTTGTCGGCACGGACGTTTCGGGCCCACTGGGTGTCGCCGCGAGGCGAGACGAGGTACTCCCGGCCCTCGTAGCTGAGGACGTTGACCGGTGCTCGCCGCACAACGCCGCTGCTGCGGCCTCGCACCTCAAGTATGCGGCTGCCCCACAGGCTGACCCCTAGTCGCATCGCTGCGATCAGCATCGGGTTGGCGACCTCGCGGGCGATCGTCCCGGGTCTCTTGTACCTCGCAGGCACTTCGGTCATCGGATGGCTCCTGTCTCCTGGTGAAGCGAACAGTGTTCGGCACTGACGCGCTCGGTCGGCTGCTCAGAGGTCACCGGTCGACGTGGCTCGTTCGAAGGCGCGTGCGCCGGCCCGCCAGGCTGCATCGAGGTCCGAGCCCGCCGGATAGCGGCCGTCGAGCTCGAGGACGACCATGCCGTGGGCGAAGGACCACAGTGCCTGGGCCAGCGCCGGGTCGCCGGTGACGACGTAGAAGGGATTGCCGGCCCACTCCTCCAGCCCGGCGGGCAGCTCGTCTCGAGCGAAGGAGGACTGCGTGGCGAGACGGTAGACCGCCGCGTTCGCGACGCAAAGAGCGCGGTAGGCGACGAGCAGTCTCGCAATGGGGCTGCTCGAACCGGGTTCGTGGAGGGCTGAGTGGGTGGCCTCGCCGATCTCCGCCAAACCGTCGGTGACGAGCGCCACCTCGATCGCCTTCTTGCTGGCGAAGTGCTTGTACAGCGAGGGGGCCTGGATACCGAGCCGGTCGGCGATCCGGCGCATGGTGAGGGCATCGGCGCCTTCGGCCTCGAGGATCGTCCTCGCCGCGTCGATGATTTCCGCGGTCCGGCTGGACTTCTCGACGGGCACCTCGGGTCGGCGGAGCTCGCCGGGGAGGAGGCTCGTGGCGAGCTGTGTGGCGGGAGCACGGGGTCCGAAAAGAGGCGTCATCGCGCCAAGGTGGGCACTGGGTCGCCGGCGCGCTTCGCGGGGTGCACGAGCGACGCGTTGACGAGGGCCACGGCCCCAAGACTGGCTGCCAGCGTCACGTGGCCCGGCGCGCCGAGGCCGATGATCACCACGCCGAACGGCGCAGCCTCTGCGGCGAGCGCGGTCCGACCGCAATGCCGCCGCCGAGCCTTGGGGGCGAGGTACTGGGACCATACGACCAGGGCTCCCAGCGGGGCGAGTGCACTAAACGCCGCCCGGAGGGGCACAGGTCCGGCTATCGACGCGCCCGAGTAGGCGAGCGAGGTATACATGGCCATCTCGACCGCGAACCGGACTGCCAGGTCGACCACTCGGACTCCCGACGTGCTCGAGGGGACCCGGTGGCCTGGACTCGTTAAGGGAGCGGGAGGGCGCATCCGGGTTCCTCGGCTAACGTTGTTAGCTGCCAGTATGGCTAACGCCATTAGCGCTGTCAAGACTCTTGCCGAGTGTTGTTACCGGCGTAACTCGACGCGGATGGCTGTGGCCCAGTCGGCGGCGTTCATCGGGGACGGCTTCAGTTCCGGCGGCCGAGTTGAGGCCGGCCCCGCGAGGCGGACGCCACGGAAGGCGCAGCCGGGTCGCCTCCCGAGCATGTCCTGACTTCTGTTGAAGTTCGGCGGTGGCCATGCCTTGTTCAAGCCGCCTCGGGAGCGTAGCTCGGCGGTGTAACAGTCTCGTCTGCGGTGCGCTTGGCGACCTCGCGGCGAACGGCGTCGACGAGGACCGGCATCTGTGTGCAGCCCTTCACGCGACGGAATGAGCGCTCCGCCTCGAGCATGCCGGCGGCAACCCATCGCTTCTTCATCGAGCCGTCCTTCCAACGCTTCACGCGGCCGATCGTCGTCTGAGCGACCGAGATCATCGACTCGATGCAGTTGGTGCTCGTGAGCGTCCTCGCGAGCGTGCCGGTGACGCCGAGGCGGCGGACGGTGAACATGTCCTCGAGTCCTTCTCGAAGCGACCCAGCTGCGTCGGGGTGCTCAGCCTCGAGCTCTGTGGCGAGGCGGCGTGCTGCGTTGAGCCCCTTTGCGGCGTCCGGCTGGGCGAAGATCACCGCCAGACGACGGTCGACCGTCTCGCCGAGCTCCTTTGGCAGGTGGTCCTTCACATTGCGGCGCTTGTGCAGCGTGCAGCGCTGCACGACGGCCTGGTCTCCGAACACCTTGCGCACTCCTGCTCCGAGCGCCTTGGCGCCGTCCAGCACGACGAGGAGGCCGTCAGGCGCTGACAAGCCCCGGGCGACCAAGTCGGCGAGGAGGTTCGTCACGACCGTCTTGTTCTCGGTGTCGCCGAGCCACAACCCGACCGGCACCTTCCTGCCGTCGGTCGTGACGACAAGGGCACAGACGAGGCACTGGCGGGCGACCTCCACGCCGTCGACCATCAAGACAGCGACGTCGAGGGAGGAGAGGTCGCGCCCCATGAGCTCTGCCATCGCCTGCTCGGTCGCCTGGACGAAGCGGCGGGAGACGGCCGAACGCCCGGTCGCCTTCGCTTTCTCCTCGATCTTCGAGCTGAGCGGCTCGGAGACGTCTCCATGCCGGCGGGTGGCGACCCCGGCGAGCATGCGCTCGCAGACGAGCTGAGTGAGGAGATCCCGCGACGAGAACACTGCCCAGCTGGCGAGCTCGACCTCCTCGCCCTCGGTGCTGCGTGCCCGCGGTCGCTCGACCTGCACGGTGCGGCTACCGAGCACGACCGAGCCGGTCGTCGTCCCGTGCCAGTTGGCGCTGCGGCCCGGGATCTTCGCGTGCTTCGGCCCGATGCGGGCCGTCAGCTCGGCAGCCATCATCTGGCCCATGACGACGAGGCCGACATCGGCGCAGAAGCCGAGCAGTCCCTCCTTCACCGCCGCCCCGACGTCGCCGAGCGCGACGACGGCCTCGAGCGGCAGACCTGCCAGCTGAGCGGCCTCCTCCGGTGCTGCGACGGTCACGACAGGTACCTTCTTCTTCACGGTGGTCCCCTTCCTGTGGGTGGTTCTTGGTGGAACGCCCGACACCTACCAGATGGCAGGTCTCAGGCGGGGGACCACCGCCTCACTTCAACAACTCTGGGGACAATCTCGGCGAACGTCTCCACCCTGCAGACACCCGAGCCGTCCTTCCCCGAAGTTCTTTACCACTACACAGGCGCCGAAGGGCTGCTCGGAATTCTCACGGACATGCGATTCCGGCTGTCCGATGTTGAGTTCCTGAACGACTCAAGTGAGCTGGTCTACGCAGTAGACGAGGTCGAGGTGGCATTGCGCGGCGTTGCAGAGAAGATCGATCCTGGCGGCAACTTGAGTTGGGCAGACACTCGCCAGGGGCTTGCTGTGTTGTTCCGCAGCGCAGCGGCGGAACTGGCCGCAAGAAAGAGCAACTTCGGGATCTTCGTAGGCTGTCTCTCGGCTCGGAGCGACTCACTCAGTCAGTGGCGAGCGTACGGAGGCTACGCGCTAGGTCTGCGCACCAGCGCTCTGATGGCGCTCTCTCTCGACGAGCTGTCTGGAACCGACGAGGAGCAGCGTATTGGCAGGACAGCTGATCGGCAGCCTCCGGTTCCCATTTCCTTGAAGAGAGTTGAGTACGGCATCACCAGCTTGCACGAGCACGACTGGATCAGGCCGTCACCGAGATGAACACCCCAATTGCCGGCTTTCCCGGATCGTATGGCAGTGTGAGGCTTCATCGCTTTCTCATGCCGGTGTTAGCAACGATCAAGCATCCCTCATTCGCAGACGAGATTGAGTGGCGACTGGTACTCGCAAATGCCTTCGCTTTGGCGGAGGTGCGGACGTCGTTCCGCGTCGGAGATTTCGGCTTTGCTCCGTACATCGAGGTGCCACTACCGGCTGAGTCCGTTGCGGAGGTTGTGGTGGGTCCGTCTCCGCATCCGGAGATCAGAAAGGCGGGTGTCCAGAGGCTGCTCAGTCGTCTGGGTCTGCCATCCGTGGCCGTAACTGGGTCTGACACCCCACTTCGAAGCTGATTCCACTTCCAGTGACCTGTCAGCTTGATCATCTCAAGAATTGGTCGATTCGGGAATTTCCGGCGCGCGCCGCGCGTTCGACCTGGTAGAACCCCTCGGGAAGGAGCTAGCTATGGCGCGTCGCGGTCGGCCGACGGTGGAGATCACCCTCAGCGGTGATGAGCGCAGGACCCTCGAACGCTGGGAGCGGTCACCGCTGAGCTCGGGGTGAACCCGGTGACGGTCTGCCCGAGTGGCGCCAGGCGGGGCTCCCCGTCGCAGTGGGGGGTGTCTCCTACCAAGACGGGAGTGAGGAAGAGCCGGTGTCCGGCAACAAGAGAAAGCGAGCAGCTCGATGAAGGTCCTCGTCGTCTTGAACGATCCGCCCTATGGCACCGAACGCTCCTACAACGGGCTCCGCCTCGCCGGGTCGCTTTCCCGACGTGAAGGGGTGGAGGTCCGGCTGTTCCTCTTCGGCGACGCGGTGGGCTGCGCACTCGCGAACCAGAAGGTTCCCGACGGCTACTACCACCTCGACCGTATGGTGACGGCCGTCATCCGCCACGGCGGCGAGATCGGCTGCTGTGGGACCTGCATGGACGCCCGCGGCCTCACTGACCAGTTGCTGGTCGACGGTGCCCGGCGCTCGACGTTGGAGGAGGCCGCCGATTGGGCGATCTGGGCCGACAAGGTGGTGACCTTCTGATGGTTGCCCGAGTGCGGATCGTGATCGCTGGCGGCTCCTTCGGCGGGCTCGCCACCGCCTACGAGCTGCGCCGGCATCTCTCTCCCGAGGGCGCCGAGATCACGCTCCTCGCCAGCGACAACCAGTTCCGCTTCGTGCCCTCATTCCCGTGGGTCGCCATGGGCCGGCGCAGCC
>JAJZZB010000117.1 GCA_021797795.1 Actinomycetes bacterium
GGTGCGCATGTGGTCAGCGAGTGCCCAGCCGACGACCCGGCGCGATGCCAGGTCGATGACCGTCGCCAGGTACGCCCAGCCTTCCCAGGTCATGACGTAGGTGATGTCGCCGACGTAGCGCCGGTCGAGCTCGGTGCACGGGCCGAAGTGGCGCTGGATCAGGTCCTTCGCTCGCTCGGCGGCGGGGTCGGGCACCGTCGTCTTCCTCCAGCGCTTCTTGCACCGTCCTTCGAGACCCGCCCGGCGCATCAGCCGGCGGACCCGGCGCCGCCCGCAGCAGACCCCCTGGCGCCGCAGCTCGGCGTGGACACGTGGACTGCCGTAGGTTCCCCTGGAGGTGGTGTGGATGGCGGTGATCTTGCTCGTCAGCTCGGCGTCGCTGACTTCCCTCGCCGAGGGGACGCCCTTCTTGCGCTCGTAGTAGGCGGCTCGGGAGACCTCGAACATCTCGCAGCAGTGCTTCACGCTGCGACCTGTAGCTTCCTCCGCCTCGATGAAGACGTCCATCTTCACCGGGTCTCCTTCGCGAAGAAAGCCGTCGCTCGCTTGAGCAGGTCGACATCGGCCTGCAGGCGCTTGTTCTCCCGCCGAAGCCGGGCGAGCTCCTCTCGTTCCTCGGTGGTCAGGCCCGGCCGCTCGCCGGCGTCGATCTCGGCCTGAGCCACCCACCTGCGTACTGCCGACTCCGTCAGGTCGAAGTCCCGGGCCACCTCGGGGATCGAACGGTCACCGGCCCGGCACCGGTCCACGATCTCCGACTTGAACTCCGGGGTGTACGACCGACGGTCACGGCGCTTGTTCCGCTCCATGGTCTCCATGATGGGCATCCTTCCTGGCGCCGCGCGCCTCTTGGTGGATGTCCGTCAGACCGTGCCAACCCCACGCGTTGCCGACGCCGGCGAGGAGCGACTGGCGGGAGAGGGCGTGCTTGAGGTCGCCCTTCTCGCCGGCGAGGAGGGCGCCGAGCCGCTCCCGGGGGAGGTCGCCGGTGAGGGGGTCCGGTCCGAGCGTGGCGATCTGGTCCACCTCGTCGGGTGAGGAGACGACGTAGAGCGCCAGGCGCTTCTCGGTCGCCATCTCGGTGAGCTCGAAGCCGCCGCCCCCCTCCATGCGGACCCGGAGCGCGAGCGGCCCGCGGCCGGGCCGGGGTGCGGCCGGTGGCATGCGGTCGCGCCAGCGCACCCAGCCGCTCTTCGCGAGGTGGACGACCAGCCACTCGCCACCGGTGTCGACGCAGACCCACTTGCCGCGCCGCCCGACGCCTGCGACGGCCCGGCTCTCGAGAGAGGACAGCGGTGGGTCGTAGGTCTTGAGGGCGGAGAAGGAGGCGAGCTGGACGGCTTCGATCCGCCGTCCGGAGAGGCGCTCGTCGAGGCGGCGGCAGAGGACCTCTACCTCCGGCAGCTCGGGCACCGCGCCAGGCTACCGAGCCGTCTCAGGCGAGGGTGGAGATGCCCCCGTCGACAGGGATGACCGCTCCGGTGAGGTAGGACCCGGCCCGGGAGGAGAGGAACAGGGCCGTGCCGGCCATGTCCGAGGGCCGGCCGATCCGCTTGAGCGGGGCGGCCGCCGCGATCTCCTCGCCGAAGGCGGCCAGCGTGGCGGCCATCATCTTCGACTCGAAGGGCCCCGGGGCGATGGCGTTCACCGTCACGGTCGGGGCCAGTCGGCGTGCAAGGTGGCGGGTCAGCTGGTGGACGGCCGCCTTCGAGGCGGAGTAGGAGTAGGTCTCGAGGCTCGGCACCCTCAGCCCGTCGATGGACCCGATGTTGATCACCCGGGCGGGCTCCTCGGCGCTCCCGGCTGCGAGCAGGAGTGGGGTGAGGAACTTCGTCAGGTGGAACACGCCCTTCACGTTGAGTGCGAGCACCCGCTCGAAGGAGCGCTCGTCGTGCTCCTCGAGGGGCGATCCCCAGGTGGCACCGGCGTTGTTGACGAGAATGTCGAGCGACTCCTCCCGCTCGGAGATGGCGGCCGCCAGCTCCCTGCAGCCCTCCTCGGTCGACAGATCGGCCGGGATCGCCACGCAGGTGCCGTGCGCTGACAGCTCGGCCGCTACCTCGCCCAGCACCTCCGCCTTGCGCGAGGAGATGTAGACCTTGGCCCCCGCCTCGACGAAGCCGGCGGCGATCATCCTGCCGATGCCGCGCGACCCGCCGGTGACAAGGGCCGTCCTGCCATGTATCGAGAAGAGGTCGTCCATGAGCGTTGTCTAGCCGACGCCGGGCACCCCGAGAAAAGGGGAGAGGCGGCCCTGTCCGCTCGCCGGCGGCGCGGTGGTGCTCCGTCCCGGCCCTCGTGCGGCCGGGCGCTAGTGGCCGTTCCGCGGCCAGCGGGGCGGGGGTGACGCCTCCCAGTCGGTCCGCCCCTCGTGCCGGCTCCCGGTCCGCCGGCGACGCCTGGCGGGGTCGGCGGACTCCGCCAGCTCCCATGCCCGCCGCCAGGGCGAGGTCTCCGGGCCCCGGATGGCGGGGGTCTCGTCGCGGGAGGCCCGCAGGCGTGCCGACCACCAATCGGTCTCCGCCTCGTCGGCGAGGACGGCCACGGCGGCCTCGAGGCGGGCAGAGAAGCGCCGCGCGTCCTCGCCCTGGCTTGGACGCATCGGGTGTCCGAAACGGACCTCCACCCTGCCGGGACGGAGGCGGACGGGTCGCCCTCGGCTGCTCTTCGGCAGCACCGCCCGGGTGCCGCGCAGATGGACGGGCACGACTGGGACCCCGCAGCGCTTGGCGAGGTAGGCAGCGCCGCCCTTGAACTCCTGGCCCCACCCGTCCGGCGAGCGGCCGCCTTCGGGGAAGATGACGAGCGACCAGCCCTCCTCGATAAGGCTGGCCGCCACCTCTGCGGAGCGCCGGTTCACCTTCAGGCGCTCCATCGGGATCGCCCCCAGCCAGAATGCCGAGAGCACGGACTTCCAGTGCCGGTCGAAGAAGTAGTCGGCCGCCGCCGCCACCACCGTCCGGTGTCGCCGGGAGGCGGGAAGGGCGGCGAGCAGGACAGCGGTGTCGAGGTGGCTGGCGTGGTTGGCGGTGACGATGACAGGACCGTCCAGGCGCTCGAGGGCGTCCCTGCCGAGGATGTGCGGGCGGGCCAGCGCCTGGACGGCCGGCACGGTGAGGTCGTCGAGGATCATCGCCCGCGCCAGGCGGACGGGGTAGCGCCTGGCCCAGGCGGTGGCGTAGTCGACCCCCGTGCCCTTCTCCGACGGAGCCGGTTCGATCCCGCCCGGCCGGGTGGGGGAGCGCAGGAGGAAGTCCACCAACGTCCCTCCCCGCTGCGGGCTCGGGCTCACTGGACGTCCGCGATGAGAAGCGGCGGGGCGTGCAGGTGGGTGATGGACGGGTCGCGCCCGACGACGTCCTCGGCCATCTCGAGGGCGTCCGCCAGCGTCGTGGCGGGCGAGAAGCCGAGCCGCCTCACCGCCGCCCGGTCGCCCCCGACGACGATCACCTTCGAGACGTGGCTGAGAG
Organism: Actinomycetes bacterium; assembly: GCA_021797795.1. Classification (GTDB taxonomy): domain Bacteria; phylum Actinomycetota; class Acidimicrobiia; order Acidimicrobiales; family Bog-793; genus JAKACF01. Next base: position 3,471 of record JAJZZB010000117.1, read on the forward strand.
CGTGCGCGCACCAGTACCACATGTAGAAGGGGTGGACGCCGTGATAGGCGTAGCTCGTCCGGTAGAGGTGTACGTACCACGGGTCGGTGGCGAAGGCGTTCTCGTACTTGGCTTCGATCTCGTGCAGGTCGGTCGTCTCCGAGAGCACCTGCTCGAAGAAGTCGACGTAGCTCGGGTGGTGGACCGGGTGGAAGGCCCACGGCGTCGGATGCGACATGATGACGACCCCGCCCTCGCGCACGAGCGGCCGGCCCCGGTAGAGGTTGAAGAAGTACCCGAGGCCGAGGCAGGCGACGAGGATCGGGTTCATGATCGAGTTGACGTTGTAGGGCGAGATGAACGGCAGGCCCATCGTGAGGACGTCGGTCTGGCCCTCCACGGTGACGAGCTGCTGGCGGTGGACGTGCTCGAGCGTACGGTCGTGCACGGGGCCGACCTCGCCGGCCTGGACCGAGGTGAGCTGGTGGGGCGAGCGGATGGAGTGGAAGATCCGCCGGGCGAGCTCCGGAGGCGTGCGCTCGAGCGCCTTCGAGCTGGCTGCGAACCCGGCACGGTCCTTCCAGGTCCACTCCCACTCGCGGTGCTGGAGGAAGCCGAACTGTTCGGGAAAGGTGTTGGAGTTGAGCGTGGTCTCGATCTGGAACACCTTGACGCCCGCCTCGGCGATGAGCTTGCCCATCCGCCAGTTGGAGGTGTGCAGCTCGGAATGGTGCCGGTCCATGAACGAGCGGCTGTGCTCCATGGTCCGCACGTTGTGGTGGTGGCGCAGGCTCTTGTAGGAGGAGAGCCCGGTGGCGACCGACTTGTGGCCGCCGTCCATCGCCACGAGGTTGATGTTGACGTAGACGAGGAGGTCCGACTCGACGGCGCGGCGGTTCAGCTCGACGTCCTCGCCCTCGTCGGTGAGGCCGAGGTGGACGAGGTTGTCGGGGTCCTCGGCGTCGTGCTGGGTGAGGAGATCGTGGGGGGCGAAGGCGTTGAAGATCCGCTCGCCGAGGGCGTGGCGGAGCTCGTCGTCGGTCATTCGCCGATGCAGCGCCAGCGCCGCCACGAGAACGACGTCGTCGACGCCGGCCTCCGCCGCCAGGTCGAGCACCGCCTCGATGACCCGTTGGCGCACGTCGGGAGCCCGCATGGGCGGGAGGGGGAGCGAGACGTCGTCGAAGGCGATCGTGAGCTTCATGCCCCCCCGCAGCAGTGCCCGCAGCGGGGGCGTGTCGCCGAGCGGGTGCTCGAGGGCGTCGGCGATGGCGGCGTCCGGGTCGGTCAGGGCGGGGAGCGGCTCTGGTGGGTAGATGACGCGGCTCCCGACCGGGAGGCGTTCCAGGTGGAAGCCCTCGCCGTGCCAGAACAGCGTCGGCGGCGTCGATCGGTCGACCTCGAGGACGAATCCGGGTCGGGGGCTCACGGCGTCTCCTTGTCGTCGGTGCCGACCCCGCGGCCTCGCCGCGGGCGGCGTCGCAGGTCGAACACGATCTTCACCCCGCCGCGGCGACCCGCTGCCGCCGCGTGGCCGATCGCCTCCTCGTAGCGCTCGAGGGGGTAGCGCGCGCTGACGAGCTGGCCGAGGTCGCAGGCGTCGACGAGGTCGCGGGCGAGATCGAAGGTGGAGGCGGGCCCGGAAGGCGTCTCCTCGGTCCCGTAGGCGTAGGCGCCCTTCAGCATCACCTCCCGCTGCCACAGCGGTGCGAGGTCCACCTTGACCGGGCCGGGCATGCCGACGAGGACGATCTCGCCGCCGGGGCGGACGACCGAGAGGGCGCCGGCGAGTGAGTCGGCGCTGCCGACGCAGTCGAAGACGACGTCCATCCCGCCGGTGACCCGTTCGAGAGCGCCTCCCCGCCCCGTGAGGGCGAGCGACCCAGTGAGGCGACGGGCCGCCCGGACGATCTCGGCGGGCTCGACGACGTGGTCGGCGCCGAGCTCGCGGGCGAGGCGGCGCTGCTCGGGGTGTTTCGCCACGGCGACGAGGACGCCCGGCAGGCTGTACTGGCGGAGGGCCGCGATCGTGCACAGCCCGAGCGTCCCCGCCCCGAGGACGAGGACCCGCCGCCCGCCGGCCGAGCCCTGGAAGGCGGCATGGACGGCGCAGGCCGTCGGCTCGATCATCACCGCCGCCTCGTCGGAGAAGCGGTCCGGGACCGGGTGCAGCTGGCTCTCGTGTGCGACGAGGCTCTGGGACCAGCCTCCACCGGTGTCGGTGCAATAGCCGGTCTGCAGACCGGGCGCGAGACGGCCGAAGGCGATGCGCTCGCAGCGCCCCCTGTTGCCAGCGGCGCAGGCGGGACACGGTGGAGCGAGCCCACGCGCCTCGCACCCGAGGACGGGCTCGACCACGACGCGTTGGCCGTCGAGGGCCCCGCCCTCGACGTCGCCGACGATCTCGTGGCCGGGAATGAAGGGGAAGGAGACGATGTGCTCGAAGTAGCGAGAGCTCCTCCCGTCCAAGGTGGCGAGATCGCTGCCGCAGATCCCGGCCAGGCGGGGTGCGACGCGGACGAAGCCCGCGCCCGGCAGGTCGGGGGCTTCGATCTCGCCGAGCTCGAGTGGGCCGACGGCGACGCCGCGCCCCGAGCCCGCAAGGTCGGCAGCCACCCTCGAGGCGGCGAAGCGAGCGAGCTGGCGCTCGAAGACGAGTGCCCTCACTTGGCGAGGCTCCTCAGCCCTGCCCGGAGCCCCGAGACGGCGAGCGGGCGGGCCGGCGCCCCCTTTGTGCGGGACCACTGCTCGACCGGCCAGCCCCGCCGACGGGCGATGGCGGCCAGCTTCGCCTCCGGGTTGACGGCGACGGGCAGCCCGGCGGCCTCGAGCATCGGCAGGTCGCTCGTCGAGTCGGCGTAGGCGACGATCTGGCCCTTGTCGAGCCCCTCGCAGCGTGCGAACTCCTCGACGAGAAGGGCGCGGGCCTCCCCCGTGGGCGGGGCGGCGACGAGCTCCCCGGTGAAGCGGCCGCCCTCCTCGCCGAGGCGGGCGGCCACGATCTCGTCGAACAGCGGCCGCAGCGGCTCGACGACGAAGTCGAGCGCACCGGTGATGAGCACCGTCCGGTGCCCGAGGAGCCGGTGGCGGCGCACCCGGGCGAGGCCGTCGGGGAAGGCACGCAGCGCGAGCAGGTCGCTCCACAGCTCGCAGCCGTCGAGACGGAGGCGCGCGGCCGGAGCGCCGTCGTAGCGGCGGTAGAAGGAGCGGAGGAAGTCCCCCCTGTCGCGGCGGTCGAGGGCGAGCAGCCGGGGCGCCTCGGCGAGCAGCTGCCCGACGACCCGCGCCCGCTCGGAGCGCTCCCGGTGGCGGGTGGCGAGCCAGGCGTAGCTCTCCACGACGTTCGAGGCGATGAGGGTGTTCTCGAGATCGAAGACCGCGATGCGGGGCTCGTCGGACAGGATCGCCTGCGTCGCTCGCGTCTCCCTGCTCGCAAGCGTGCGCCGTCCCGGCTTGGTGCGGACGCGGGCGTGCTCGACCACCGAAGGGAGGTGCACCTCGGTGACGTAGTGCTGCCAGTCGACGACGGCCGGGTCGACGCAGAAGCGTGCGCGATCCTCCTCGTCCAGGCTGTCGAAGAGCTCGAGGGTCCGGTCGATGCGAAAGCGGGCCTCGGTCTCGGCATAGGCGCCGTACAGCTCGACGTAGTCGAGCGCCCGCTCGGCGCCGGCTCTCCGCTCCTCGAGACGGGAGGCGAACTCCGCCCGTTCTCCCCTGATGGGGAGCTGGTTCGCCACGCGCTCGGCCCCCGAGAGGAGCTTGACCGCCCGCCGCAGCTGACCCTGGACCTTTCCGCGGCCGGGGAAGTGCCAATCGGGTACGACGATCGGCTGTCCCCGGTTGTCGTAGAGCGGGTGCTCGGAGAACCATTGCTGGATGAGGTCGACGAGCAATCCGTAGCGCAGGGGGTTTCTGGCGCCCGAGGCGATCTGGAAGACGCACGGGCCCGCGGCGTCGGGGCCCCGTGCTGCCACGGCGATGATGGCGGCGACGACGAGGTCCACCGGGACGACGTCGACGGTCCCCTCCGGCACCCCGGGGAACTGGCTGAGCAACCCGCGGGCGTAGGAGATGATCACGGGCTCGGCCATGCGAAAGCCGCGGATCCACCCTGGCCGCGGCTCGGCGAGCGAGGACTCGACGATCGACGGGCGGACGAAGGTGACCGGCACGTCCCCCCGGGTCTCGAGCAGCGCCTGCTCGCCGAGGGACTTCGTGTAGGCGTAGGCGTCGGGCCACCCGAGCCCCTGGGCACGGCTCCGGCCGAGCTGGACGAGGCGGTCGGTCACCCACTGCTCGCGGACGTGCTCGGTCCGGTCGGCGAGCAGGGAGGTGCCCGCCGCGCCGAGCTCGCGACGAGCCCGGGCATGGAACTCCTTCAGGCGCTCCGGTGTCCTGCTCTCGGCCTCCACGTCGGCCCGCGCCCGGCGGGCGTGGCGTACCTCGCCCCGCCAGGCCGGCATCGAGAGCCAGCGGCTGGCGGTGATGAGGTCCTCGGCGGCGTCGCCCTTGTGGCCGCTGTTCACGTAGGCCGTCGAGACGGCGACGAGGTGGGGGAGGGGCGCGCCGGTGCCGCGCACCTCCCGGATCGCCTCGGCGATGCGGCTCGGGCCGAGCAGGTTGACCTCGACGGCCCCGTCGAGGGGGGCGTCGAAGCTGACGGTGGCCGCCGAGTGGATGACGACGTCGCAGCCAGCGAGCAGCGCACGGCCGTCGTCGTCGAGCCCGAGGCCGTCGCGGGCGACGTCCCCCGCAAGAGTGAACAGACGCCTGCCGATCTCCTCCTCGAAGCGGTCGCCGAGTTCCTCTCGCAGGCGGTCGAAGCAGTCATTGCGGACGATCTCCCGGCGCGTCCGCTCGGCGGCGGACAGCTGTTGACCGGGGCGGACGAGGGCGACGACCTCGCAGCCGGGAACCGAGCGCAGTAGCCGCTCGACGAGAGCCGTGCCGAGGAAGCCGGTTGCGCCGGTGACGGCGATCCGGGTCCCGGCGAGCGAGTCGGCGATCACGGGCATGTGTCTACCACCAGGGCGCCGCCGCCCATGGCTTGCAGAGTGGCTAGCGCCGCAGCCAGCTCCCGAGTCGGGACTCGTTCTCGGGCTCGGGTTTTGACCGGGCCTTCGGCACGCTTTGCCGCCGCTGTCGAGGGGGCGTGTAGCGCTTCGAGGCGACCGGGGCGCGGCGCACCGCCTCCTCGGTCTCCTTGGCGCCGCGGGCAAGCGCCGCCTGGTCGACCCCTGCGGTGCGCCTCCCGCCCGCACCGGCGGCCGCCGCCTTCGCCGACGGCGTCCGGCGCATCGACCGGAAGACGAGCCAGAGACCGACACCGAGGTAGATGATGCCGATGAGCCCGGTCGACTGCATGAGGGCGAGCCCGCTCAGGATGAGCGCGAAGCCGACGAGCGACCGCCGCTTGGAGAGCACGCCGATGCCGATGGCGATGCCCAGCACGAGGTTCACGATGAGCACCATGAGCGCGTCGTTGTGATCGCTGAGCGTCTGGGCGTGGGCCTGGGCGATCGAGAGCTTCGGAGCATGCGTCGAGGGCTTGACGATGACGCTGCGGAGATAGAAGTACGAGTAGACCCCCATCACCAGCTGGAAGACACCGAGGAACCCGGCGAGGAACCGCTCCCGCCGGTCGATGTACTGCACGGCCTTGGCGTCCGCGTCGGTCCCCCTCGCGGGCTGCGCCTTGGCTCGGCCCGCAGGGCGTGGCTTCGGCTGGACGGCCGTCTTCAGCGCCTCGAGGAAGTTCGGGGGCTTGAAGGTCCCGGTGGAGGTCGCACCCTTCGGCTCCGCCCCGGCGACCTGGTGGTCCGCGTCGTCTGGCATCGGTGACAGGGTACCGGTCCCCGAGCACGGCGTCGGTGGGTGGACGATCCCCGTCCGCCTTGCTCGCGTGGCGGAGCGTGGAGAAGGTGACGGTCGGACGGGGCGTACGGTGCCGCGAGGAAAGACCAGGTGGACGTTGCCGAGGTGCCCCTCACCCCGGCTGGGGCGGGGGTTCCCTTCGAGGGCGGCGAGCTCCAGTGGAATTGTCACAACTCAGGCTGTCGGGACAACCACATCTCACGGCCGTAGGCGGTCATTCTCGGCCTCGCCCCTCTGCGCGGCGTTGCTGCTGCGGGCGGCGACGGGTGTCGGCTTGCCCGATGTGGACCAGTCCCCGGCAGTCCGCCATGTGCCGGGGGGCTTCAGGGCGATCTGGGCGGCCGGCATCGCAGGCGGGATCGTCATCTCGGTCGTCGGCTGTTACCCCGCCCATTCTGGGAGGGCGGG
>JAJZZB010000118.1 GCA_021797795.1 Actinomycetes bacterium
AGCCGGCGGCTCGTCCCAGCCGGTATCCACCAGCGAACGTGTGTTTGCAACTACACTGCTGTAACACTGACCGAGTACGTGACACACCCTCCCCGTACGGTGCCCGGAAACGGATCACCGCCTCAAAGGGGACCGTCAGCCGAGAGGACCGGAGAGTGAAGGAGAAGCCGATGGAGCGAGACAAGGCGCTGGAGGCAGCCCTCGGGCAGATCGAGAAGCAGTTCGGCAAGGGCTCGATCATGCGGATGGGCGAGCACGCCAGTGCCGGTTTCGAGGCGATCTCGACCGGTGCCATGTCGCTCGATCTCGCTCTCGGCATCGGGGGACTTCCACGGGGTCGCATCGTCGAGATCTACGGCCCGGAGTCCTCCGGCAAGTCGACCCTCGCCATGCACGTCGTCGCCGAGGCGCAGCGCAACGGCGGCATCTGCGCCTACATCGACGCCGAGCACGCCATGGACCCGGTCTATGCCAAGGCGATCGGGGTCGACATCGACGAGCTGCTGATCTCCCAGCCCGACACCGGCGAGCAGGGACTGGAGATCGCGGACATGCTGGTGCGCTCCGGCGCCATCGACATCATCGCCGTCGACTCGGTGGCGGCACTCACGCCCCGGGCAGAGATCGAGGGTGAGATGGGCGACTCCCACGTCGGCCTGCAGGCCCGGCTCATGTCCCAGGCGCTGCGAAAGCTGACGGGCACCCTGTCGAAGTCCCGCACGATCGCGATCTTCATCAACCAGCTCCGAGAGAAGATCGGCGTCGTCTACGGCTCGCCCGAGGTGACGCCGGGCGGCCGCGCCCTCAAGTTCTACTCCTCCATCCGGCTCGAGATCCGCCGTGTCGAGTCCCTGAAGGACGGCGCCGAGATCGTCGGCAATCGGACGAGGGTGAAGGTCGTGAAGAACAAGTGCGCTCCACCGTTCCGCTCGGCCGAGTTCGACATCGTCTACGGCAAGGGCATCAGCCGGGAGGGCTCGATCCTCGACGTCGCCGTCGACCTCGGCGTCGTGAAGAAGTCCGGCGCCTGGTACACCTACGAAGGCGAGCAACTCGGCCAGGGTCGTGAGAACGCCAAGCAGTTCCTGCGCTCCACCCCTGAGATGCTTGTCGAGCTCGACCAGCGCGTCCGCGAGCTGACCTCGCTCTCGGCCGAGGAGGCCGCCCTCGATGAGGTGCCGCTCGGCGAGGGGATCAACGACGACGAGCCGATCTCGCTCGGCTGAACTCCCCGTTCCACACGGGCGGCTGCCGGCTTGGGCCGGCGGCCGCCCGTGTCGCGTACGGCCGGCGTCTTTCGTGAAGGAGAGCACAGAGACCATGCCCCATGGGACCTTCGGCTCTATCTGCCCTTTTTGCTCCTGACCAAGATGGAGTCATCGGAAGTGAAAGGAGCGGAAGACAAATGCGGCGCAAGGTTTTCGACATCCTTGTCAGCGCTGGTGGACTGGTGGTGGTGGTGGTCCTCGTAGTGGCCGGCGCCCTCCTCATGTGGGGGAGCAGCTTCACCGACTCGAGCGTCCACAACCAGCTCCAGCCACAGCAGATCTTCTTCCCGCCGAAGGCGGCGTTCGTGCACGCCAAGGCCGGGACCGAAGTGACCCCGGCGATGAGGCCCTACCTCGAGCAGTACGCCGGCCAGCAGGTTCTCACAGGCCCGCAGGCCGAGGCCTACGCGGACCACTTCATCGCCGAGCACTTGGCGGCGATGCCCTATGGCGGCGTCTACGCCAAGGTGAGTGCAGCGGCCCGTGCCGCCACGCCGGGTACGCCCCAGGCGGTCAAGCTGCAGCAGCTCGAGGCCACCGTCTTCCAGGGCACCACGCTTCGTGGTCTGCTGCTCGAAGCCTACGGCTTCTCGAAGTTCGGTCAGATCGCCTTCTTCGCATCGATCGCCTCGTTCATCCTGGCCTTCGCGATGGCGCTGCTGGTCGGATTCGGGTTCTGGCACTCACGGCGGGTCCCCGAGAGCGCCGAGCTGCTGACCGGGCGGGAAATGGAGCAGGCAGCCTGATCGCCTGATCCACCGAGAGCGACGGGCCCGCCTCCCCGAGGGGAGGCGGGCCCGTTCGCGCCGGGCGGGGGACAACTCAGTTGGGGATCGAGGTGTGCTTGAACTCGTTGAGCTCGGGCATGTCGACCATGAGCCCGAGCACCTTCTCGATCGTTCGCCGGGCGAGCGCGCCATCACCGTCGGGCCGGGTCATCAGGCGCACGAAGACGGACTGGTTGTCCACGATGAACGTCGGGACGCCCCAGACCTCATGTCCGGTGACGCCCTCCTCGTGCTCCTTGTGGAAGGTGTCGAGCGGCCAGCCGCTCTCGATCTCGGCGAAGACGAAGTCGGCGTCGACCCCGTTGTCGGCGAGGACGCGGCGGATCGCCGCCTCGTCTCGGAGGTCGCCGCCCTCGTCGTGGCGGAGGGCGAACAGCGCCCGGTGGACGGCGAGGAAGCGTTCGGGCAGCCGGTCACGCACGACGATGCCGGCCTGCATGGCGAGCATGCCCGAGTCCTTGGAGGGCTCGTCCCAGACGGGTGTCTCGCCCTCCTCGAGATGCCCTTGGCTGAGGGAGTAGCCGAGAAACCTCACCTCGAACGGGGCCCCGGCCTCGAGCGCCGTGACGAGGTGGTCGTGGGCGTTGCGGGCGAAGGGGCAGCGGTAGTCCCAGGTGACGGTGAAGGCCGGGGGCGTCTCGCCGCCGGCGGAGGAGATGCTCTGTGTGCTCACGGCCTTTCGTAACGCTCGGGATCGTCCCCGGATTCCCCGGGCGTGTCCACGCCGCCCCTGCTCCGACCGCTACGGTCGGTTCGTGGACGGCGGAGCGACCTGGCGGCCGGTCCCTGAGGAGGTCTCGGGGACGGCCCTACGACGAGTCGAGGGCCGCGACGTCGGACCGCTCAGTGCCTGTCTCGCCCGCGCCTTCGAGGACGACCCGGTCTCGTGCTACCTGTTCCCCTCGCCCCGGACCCACCTCGCCCGGCTCGAGGCCTACTTCGCCTGGCAGCTCCGCCACGTCTTCATCCCGAAAGGGGAGGCCTGGACGACGGCGGACCTTTCCGGCGCCTCGCTGTGGATGCCGCCCCGCCGCATCCCGACGCCGTCGATCCCCGGCGCCCTCGTCCAGTTGGCCGCCGCCGTCCGCCTTCTCGGGCGCCGGACCGGCAGGGCGCTCCGGCTCATCGAGGAGCTCCAGGCGGTGCATCCCAAGATCGACCACTGCTACCTGAGCACGATCGGGACCGATCCGCCGCTCCAGGGATCGGGTATCGGCTCGGCGCTCATGAAGGTGGTTCTCGCCCGGCTGGACGAGGAGGCCACGCCGGCCTTCCTCGAGTCCTCGAAGGAGGAGAACCTCGCCTTCTACCACCGGCACGGCTTCACGGTGACCGGCGAGGTGGGCGGCCGTGGGACGGGGACGCCGCGGATCTGGCTGATGTGGCGGGAGCCGATGAGCCCGGCGGACCCCGTTGCGCTGCTCCATCCCTCTCGCCGCCGGCCGACTGCGCCGCCGGGGTGAGGCTCGGTACCTCCGCCAGAGCGAGCCCGAGCTCTCCCGCGGCGCCTGGGCGGAGTCGGTCGGGAGGGACCGGTGTGAGCCCGGCAGGGGTGCTGCCCGAGTCGAAGACGACCGAGGTGAGCAGGTCGAGGACCGCCCGCGCCGGCGCCGAGGGCAGGCTGCGGGCGCGCTGGGCGACGCCGATGAGCCGGGCGGGGATGTCCTTCACCCGCACCATCGCCCAGCGGTCACGCAGGTAGCCGGGGACGGCGGACGCCGGGAGGATGGCCGGTCCGTAGCCCTCGAAGACGAGGGAGGCGATGAGGCGGATGCCGTCCACCTCTGCCTTCGACGTCAGCCGGGCGCTGAGGGGGCGCAGCGCCCGCTCGAGCTCGTCCCGGAAGGCGGTTCCCTGGTAGGGGAGGAGCAGCGGGACGCCGACGAGGTCGGCGATGCTGATCTCCGGGGAGGCGGCGAGCGGGTGGCCTGGATCGGCGACGAGCATGAGATCCTCCTCGAACAGCGGCGTGAGCGAGAGCTCGCTGCTCGCCTGGGGGAGGTTGAGCACTGCCAGGTCCACGTGGCCGGAGGCGAGCTGGCTGTCGAGGGCGGTCGTCGTCGATTCGACGAAGATCAGCCTGAGCAGCGGGAATCGTTCCGGCGTGACATCCAGCAGACGCGGGACGAGCCAGCGGGCGGTGGTGCCGATGATGCCGATCCGGACCGACCCGGCGACGTCGTGGTGCAGGGCCAGCACGTCGGACATGAGAGCGTCGAGCTCCGCCCTCGCCCGCCGTGCCCGCGCGACGACGAGGCGCCCGGTCTCGGTGAGGGCGCCCGTCGAGCGGTCGACGAGCTCGGCGTTCAGTTCCTGCTCGAGCTTTTTCATGTGCGCCGAGATGTTGGACTGCACCGTCGAGAGAGCATCGGCGGCCGCCGAGAAGGAGCCGTGGTCCGCGATGGCGACGAGCGCACTGAGCTGGCGCAGATCCATCGCAGACAACGATACCAGCTATCGCTTACATTAGTTTGACCGATGCGCCTCCGCCGGCGCAGACTGAACGAGTCAGACCACAGGACGTTGGATACCCCCCCTTCCCGCCCTGGAGAGTCTAGAAGAAGGGATCGGCCTCCCCCCCTGCCGGTCCCTTCTTCCGCGTGCTGGCCGGAATTGTCGTCGGCGACCTTCGCCTAAGTTCATGGTCGTGCCCGAGATCGCCGCTGTCTTCGACCTCGACCGCACTCTGCTCCGGGGGGCGAGCGGCCCCCTCATCAACGAGGCGCTACGGGAGCTCGGCCTGCGCTCCGGCGAGCTGCCCGCCGAGCGGCTGGTCTACCGGGCCTATGACCGGTTCGGCGAGAACCTCCTCGGCATGATGCTCGCCCGGGCGGCCGCCGTGGCCGTGCGCGGCTGGTCGGTCGACCGCCTGCGGGCCGCCGGCCGGCGGGCGGCCGAGCTGCTCGTCACCGAGGTCGCGAGCTATGCCCCGGGGCTGCTGGCCGAGCACCGGGCTGCCGGGCACCGTCTCGTGCTCGCCACCACGACCCCCTTCGACCTCGTGGAGCCGCTCGCCACTGAGCTCGGTATGGACGAGGTGCTGGCGACCCGGTACGCCTGGACCGACGGTGTCTACACGGGCAGGCTGGACGGCGCCTTCGTCTGGGGCATCGGCAAGCTGGCCGAGGTCCGCCGCTACGCCGCCCGGGAAGGCGTCGACCTCTCGGCGAGCTTCGCCTACTCCGACAGCGTGGCCGACCTCCCCCTGCTCTCAGCCGTCGGCCATCCCCGGGCGGTCAACCCCGACATTGCCCTTCACGCCGTCGCACTCGCCGCCCGCTGGCCGGTGCTCCACCTCGACGTCCCGCCCGGGGTGCCGACCCTCGCCGGCCTCGAGGTCTTCGACGTCGCCCGGCTGCTCGTCCGCCCTGAGCTCTTCCCCTACGCCCGCTTCGCCATCGAGGGGGTGGACCTCATCCCCGAGAGCGGCCCGTTCATCCTCGTCGCCAACCACCGCAGCTACTTCGACGTGGCCGCCCTCGCCCTGCTCGTCGCGGCCAGGGGCCGCCCGGTCCGCTTCCTCGGCAAAAGGGAACTCTTCGACGCCCCGGTCGTCGGCCAGCTCGCCCGGGCGCTCGGCGGTATCCCGGTCGAGCGCGAGCACCGGGCGGCAGACTCGCTCGTGCCGGCCGAGCGGGTCCTCGAGGCCGGGGAGGGCCTCGCCCTCCTGCCCCAGGGGACGATCCCGCGTGGGCGCGCTTTTTTCGACCCGGTGCTGCGGGCGAAGACGGGGGCGGCCCGTCTGGCTGCTCGCACCGGCGCCCCGGTCGTGCCGGTCGGACTCTGGAACACCGAGAGCGTCTGGCCGCGCTCTGCCCGCCTGCCGAATGTCACGAACGTCCTCCACCCGCCGCTCGTGAGCGTCCGCGTGGGGCCGAGTGTCGCCGCGCTCCGCCTCGGGCCGCGTGACGCGGTGACCGACACCGAGGCCATCATGAAGGCCATCAGCGACCTCCTGCCTCGACAGGCCCCCCGCCCGAGCGGGCCGAGCGAGGAGGAGCTCGCCCGCACCTACCCGAGGGGCAAGGCCGGCGAGGAACGGGCGCTCGGGGTCTCGCCGGCCCCGCCGCCCCGAAGGACGAGGAAGGCCGGCAGGAACATCACTGCCGTATCGACGAAGGGCTGACCATGTGCGGCATCTGCGGTTTCACCGGCCCGAGGGACCACGACCTGCTCGTCGCCATGAACGATCGGCTCGTCCACCGCGGCCCGGACGACGAGGGTCTGCACGAAACCGACGCCGCCAGCCTCGGTCACCGGCGACTGTCGATCATCGACCTCGACCACGGTCACCAGCCCTTGTCGAACGAGGCGGGCGATCGGCACCTCGTCTACAACGGGGAGGTCTACAACTTCCGGGAGCTGCGCGTCGAGCTCGAGGCAGTGGGCCACCGCTTCGCCACCCACTGCGACACCGAGGTGGTGCTGGCGGCCTACGAGCAGTGGGGCCCATCGTGCGTCGAGCGCTTCAACGGCATGTGGGCCTTCGCGCTGCTCGACGAGCGGGAGGGGACGCTCGTTCTGTCGAGGGACCACTTCGGGATCAAGCCGCTCTACTACGCCGAGGCGGGCGGGCGGCTGCTGTTCGCCTCGGAGATCAAGGCGCTCCTCGCCTCGAGGGAGCTCGACCCGGTCGTCGACGACGACCGCCTCGCCGGCTACCTGCTGGCCGGTCTGCACGATCACGACGAGCGGACCTTCTTCGCCGGCGTCCGCCAGGTGCTTCCGGCGACCGTCGTCACCCTGCCGCTCGGCGGCGGGCTCGCCGAGGCCCGCACGGCGCGCTACTGGCAGCCGCGGCTGAGCCGGGACCAGCCGGCCGACCCCGCCCGCTTCCGGGAGGTCTTCGAGCGGGCCATCGAGCGGCGGCTCGTGGCGGACGTGACGGTCGGGACGTGCCTGTCCGGCGGGCTGGACTCGTCCTCGATCGTCTGCGTGATGAGCGACCTGCTGGGGAAGGGGGCGCCCGACGCCGCCTCGATGGGCGAACAGCTGAAGACCTTCTCGGCGGTCTTCGACGGCGACCCGATCGACGAGCAGGAGTACATCGAGCCGGTGCTCGCCGCCTCCGGGGCGGCGAGCGAGTTCGTCCGACCCCTGTCGAACGAGCTCATCGAAGACCTGCCGCTCGTGGTCTGGCACCAGGACGAGCCGATGGTCTCCTCGGGCCCCTATGCCCAGTACCGGGTGATGCAGCTCGCCAAGGGGAGGGCCAAGGTGCTGCTCGACGGTCAGGGCGGTGACGAGCTGCTCGCCGGCTACGTGCCCTACCAGCTCGTCTACCTACGCCAGCTGGCAGCCGAGGCGAAGGTGGGCCTGCTCGCCCGGGAGGCGGCCGCGGCGCGCGACGTCCTCCAGCCGCTGGTGCGAGGCAAGCTGGCCGACCGCCGCCACCGCGTCGACCCCACGGTCTACTGCCGGCCCCTGCTCGGTGACCCGGCGCGGTCGGCCGCCGTCCGGTCGGCCGACCACCGCACCTCGCGCAAGCTGAAGACGCGGCTCGTCCAGGACCTCACCGAGTACTCGCTCCCCTCGCTGCTGCGCTACGAGGACCGCAACTCGATGGCCTCCTCGATCGAGAGTCGGCCACCCTTCCTCGACCAGGAGCTCGTCGAGTACGTGCTCGGCCTGCCCGAGGAGGCGATCATCCACGACGGCTGGAGCCGCTTCGTCCTGCGGGAGGCGCTCGCCGGCGTGCTGCCCGAGAAGGTACGCCTCCGGCGGAAGAAGGTCGGCTTCACGACACCGGAGATCCGCTGGCTGCGCCGGGAGCGGGCGGTCATCCAGGGCATCTTGCGCTCGCCGTCGTTCTGCTCCCGCCCCTACTGGGACGGCCCGTCCATCGCCCGCGCCTTCCAGGCCGTCTGCGACGGCGAGCTCGAGGAGTCCCCGTTCTTCTGGCGTGTGCTGAACGCCGAGGCCTGGCTGCGGGTCTTCCATGGGCCGGTGGCGCTCTCCCACGACGGAGCCCGCCCGCTCCGCTCGATCCAGGCCGCCGGCGACGCCGAGGCCGCCGCCCTCTGCGGCGGCGAGGCGCCGTCGTGGACGACCGCACCGGCCAACCCCGGCCGTCATGTGCTGGCCTGCGGTCCCGACGGACGGCAGGTCTACGGCAGGGCGCCCGTCGCGACGCCGAGGATCGGTCCGGGCGACGATCTCGAGCGGATCGTCGCGGCCTCGGTGCTCTCGGTGGCGGGGGGCCGCCTCGGGCTGCAGGAGGGCGACGTCGTCGCGATCTCCGAGAAGGCGGTGGCCGTCGCCCAGGGCCGGTCGTTCCCCGTCGAGGACATCGAGGCGGGCTCGCTCGCCCGCCTCCTCAGCCGCTTCGTCGCCCGGACGCCGGCCGGCATCGGGCTCGGGATCCCCGAGACGATGCAGCTCGCCATCGACGAGGCTGGCCGCAAGCGCATCGTGGCCGCCGCCGCCGCCGGCGCCCTCGGCCGGGCAGTCGGGCGTCGTGGGGACTTTTACCGGGTCGCCGGCGAGAGGGTGGCCGCCATCGACGGGCCGACCCGGGGGACGCTCCCACCGTCGGACACCCATGCCAAGCTGGCGCCCGAGGATCCCGACGGTGTCAGCGAGCGGTTGGCGAAGCGCCTCTCGGACGAGGCGGGAGGCCCGGTCTCGGTGGCGGTGGTCGACGCCAACGACCGGGGCGTCACCGTCCTCGGCGCCAGCCGCAGGGTGGACCGCAAGCTCGTGGCCTGGCTCTTCGGCGACAACCCGCTCGGCCAGGGGAGCGAGCAGACGCCTGTCTGCCTGATCCGTCGCCTCGGGCGGATCCACGTCGACCGCCCCCGCGGCTGAGCGGGCGGTCAGCCCTCGGGTATCCGACGCCGTCGCCCGGGAGCACGGCGCCCGGGCCGGGGTGGTCGTGGCTCGTCTGCCCGATCCTCCTCGAGGAACCATTGCAGCGCAGCCTTCGCGACACGGGCTCGCCGGAGCGGTGAGCTCGAAGCGGCCCGCGCCGATCTCGAGCGCTGCCGGCCCGCTGCGCCGTCCAATGGCCGGGCCAGCGCGAGGTTCTCGCCGCCGCCCCGACCGAGACCCGGTGCGCGTGGGCCCGCAGGCAGGAGATGACCTCCCCCGCCCACCGGCGGAGCGCCCGCCAGGGCTGGCGGTGGGGTCACTGGCGAGACCCTGTCAGCGACCTCCGCGGCGGCGAGCGGGTGCTACGGCACTGCGCCGTGCGAGGCCGAGGCCTGGACGGCGCCGTCCTCGAGCAGTCGGCGCGGCCCGCCGGCGAGCACCGTCTCGTCACCGTCGCCCGGGGCGCCGGGTCCCCTTACTTGAGCAGCCGGGAGAGGCGCCGGTCGGCGAGGGGCGTCCCGCCGGTCTGGCAGGTCGGACAGTACTGGAGCGAACGGCTGGCGTAGGCGACTTCGCGGACGGCCTCGCCGCACACCGGGCAGGCCTCGCCGGTGCGGCCGTGCACCGCCATGCCGGCGCGCTTGTGGTCCTTCAGCTGGTCGAGGTCGAGCTCGGCAGCACGTTCGACGGCGCCGGCGAGGACCCCGGTGAGAGCCTCGTGGAGTCGTCCGAGCTCGTCGGGCGAAAGCTTGGCCGCCGGTTTGAAGGGGGAGAGGCGGGCGGCGTGCAGCACCTCGTCGGAGTACGCTGGAGTTGGCGCGCTTC
>JAJZZB010000119.1 GCA_021797795.1 Actinomycetes bacterium
CGGCGTATCACCCGCTTCGCCCTCGCCCGCCTGTGGCGACCCGTCGGCTCGGGCCTCATGGCCGACATCGAGACCGCCTTCCTGCGACGCCACCTGCTCGTCGGACCGGTCGCCCGCGAGAAGATGGAGCGCATCGACCGCCGAATGGACTCCCTCCCCGGGCTCTCTGGTCTCGCGCTCGCCACCCGGAGCCTCGAGCCCTCCGGGCCTCCCGGCGCCGCCGCCCTGCGGCAGCGGGCGGCATGAGCCCGCTCCGGCGGCGGGGACCGCGAGAGCCGGGCCAACTCGCCGAGGGGCCGCGCCCTCTCTCGCGCCATCAAGACACCGGCGGCGGCGCCAACGGGTGGCACGGCTCGGAGGAGGTCACCCTCGTCGTCGCCATCGGGCGCTACGACGAGGAGGCGCTCGCCGAGGCCTACCGCCGCCACGGCGGCGGCGTCTACGCCCTCGCCCTCCGCGTGCTCGGCGACCGGGCAGCCGCCGAGGAGATCACCCAGGACGTCTTCCTCAGGCTGTGGGAGCGCCCCGAGCGCTTCGACCCGAGCCGGGGGACGCTGCGGGCCTACCTCCTCGTCCAGGCCCACGGGCGCGCCGTCGACCGCCTCCGCCAGGACGAATCCCGCCGGGAGCGCCAGATCCGCCAGGCGCGCCTCACCGTGGAGGCCGGCTACGACCTCGAGGACGAGATCTCCGACCTCGCCCTCGCCGAGCGGGTCCGTTCGGCGCTCGCCACCCTCTCGCCCGGCGAGCGCCGGGCGATCGAGCTCGCCTACTTCGGCGGTCACACCTACCGGGAGGTCGCCCGGCTCCTCGAGGAGCCGGAGGGGACCGTGAAGAGCCGGATCCGTTCGGGCCTCATGCGACTGCACGACTCCCTCCTTCACTGGAACGAGGAGGAACGATGAACCACGACCAGGCACAGCTGCTGCTCGGGGCCTACGCCCTCGACGCCGTCGACCCCGGCGAGTCCAGGGAGCTCGAGGAGCACCTCGAGACCTGCCCCCGCTGCCGCCATGAGCTGGCCGCCCTTCGCGAGGCGGCCAGCGCCCTCAGCACCACCGGCGGCGAGGCACCACCCGAGCTGTGGGGCCGGATCGCGGCCCGGCTCGAGGAGAGCCCGCCGCCGCTCCGCCTCGTGAGCGTCGGCCGGGACGAGCGCCCCTGGAGGCGGCGGGCCGCCCAGGCCATCGCAGTGGTGGCGGCCGCCGCCATCGCCGTCCTCGGCTTCGAGGTCGCCCACCTGCAAGGGCGCGTCGGCGATCTGCAGGCCGCCGTCTCCCGGGCCGGCCTCGTCCAGGCAGCCGATGCCGCTGCCCTCTCGCCCTCGAGCCGGCGCATCGAGCTCACCTCGGCGACCGGTTCGCTCAGTGCCGAGGTGGCGGTCCGCCCCGACGGCCAGGCCTTCCTCGTCTCCTCGAGCCTGCCGAGGCTCTCCGGCAGCCGCACCTACCAGCTGTGGGGACTCGCCGGGCGCCGCCTCGTCTCACTCGGCCTGCTCGGCGCCTCGCCGGCGCCGTCAGCCTTCCGGGTGGGACGGGGCATCTCGGCCCTCATGATCACAGCCGAGCCGGCCGGCGGAGTGGTCGTGCCGAACTCCCCCGTGCTCGTGAAGGCTCGGATGGGGTCGGACTGACGCAAGCCTGAGGGCCAGGACAAGAGCCCGAGCCCCCCGCCCCGGGGCAGAGAACTGAACGCGACCCCTACGGGCTCGCCGCCGGGGGAAGCGGTCGACACGCGGCTCTGCGGCGCTCCGCAAGGGAGCGCCGCAGCCGCCTCCGCTCAGAGATCGCCGGTGCCCGATTGCCCCCTCTGCACCGGGCTGGTCGTGCTATCTCCCGGGAGCCGAAGTCGATGAACCGTCGGGCCGTGCGGCCCGGCGCTGGTGCTCAGCCGTGCGACCCGGATGCGGGCGTCGAGGAGGGAGGCCCGGCCGGAGTCGTCTGGTTGGCGTGGCTCGACCCGGGCGTGGACGACGGGGGTCCAGCCGGAGTCGTCTGGTTGGCGTGGCTCGACCCGGGCGTGGACGACGGGGGTCCAGCCGGAGTCGTCTGGTTGGCGTGGCTCGACCCGGACGTCGAGTGGTGGCTGGAGCCCGGGTTCGACGAGGAGGTCGGGTGGTTGCCCGATGAGACCGAGGACGACGAGGAGCTCGCCGTCCCGCCCGGCACGACGCCGGCGCAGTACTGGCTCACGCTCTCACCGGCCGCCGTGGCAGCAGCCATGAGGTTCTTGAAGGCCACCGAACTGCTGCTCATGTGCCCGCCGCTCGCCGCATAGGCAGTGCAGAGCCCGTACTCGGCGGGCCCACTGGCGTTCGGGCCGACGGCGCTGGTCGAGCTCGAGGAGGACGAGGTGCTCGTCGTGACGGTGGCGCAGAGCTGGGTCACGCTCTCGCCCGCCGCCGTTGCGGCTGCCGTCAAGTTCCTGAAGGCCACAGACTTGCTGCTCATGTGGCCGCCGTTGGCGGCGTAGGCGGTGCAGAGCCCGAACTCGGCCGGGCCGGTCGCGCTCGGTCCGACCGGCGTGGCGCCGCCCGAGTGCCCGTTCGGAACCGAGATCCCAACCTTGGAGAGCACATCGTGGATAGCGGTCTGCGCCGGTGCCGGCAACGAGTTCGTCGCGGCGGCGGCCGTTCCCGCCGTCAGGGCGACGGCTGGCAGCGCGATCCCGAGTGCCTTCAACGACAGGAGCTTTCCGAGCATCCGTTTGCTTCCCCTTTGTGATCTCTGTTCGTAGGTCACGGCTGCAGCCATCGCCGAGACGGCGGCAGCACGACGAGAGGGAGAGATCCCGCCGGACTCGGTTCTGGCCCGACGGATAAGGGAAGCCAGATGGCCGTAACCGGGTGGGGCGTCGTCAGGGACGATCTCGCCTGCGAGCAGGCGGTCGGCCGTGGCGTCGTCCAGCGGGTGTCTCCACATCTCGACATGCAGATCGTCCGAGGGCATCGCCGCGTTACGCCTCCACCGGAAGTTCCTCACCCAATTTGCGCGCAAGGCGCCTGAGCGCCCGGTGCTGGAGCACCCGCACGCTGCCGGGACGCTTGCCGACGACGCCGGCCGTCTCCTCCACGCTGAGGCCACCGACGACCCGGAGCACCATCACCTCGGCCTGGTCAGGCGAGAGGAGCGAGGTGAGCTGGGCGATCGCCTCCTCGCTCGAGAGCGTCTCGATGGCGAGCGACTCGGGATCCTCCCGCCCGGGGTGCTCGTCGAGGAGGTCGCCGGAGACCGGGAAGGTCCGGCGGCGGACGAGGCGGCGACGATGGTCCGAGAGGCGCCGCCGGGCGATGCCGAAGAGCCAGGCCCGAAAGGCCCTCCCGTCGCCCTCGAAGCTCGAGAGCCGCTCGGCCACGACCAGCCAGGTCTCGGCCGCCAGGTCCTCGCCGGCCGAGGGCTCCTGCCAGGAGAGATAGCGGACGAGGGACGGCTGGAGGGAGTCGTAGAGCACGCCGAGGGCGGCGTTGTCGCCCGACAGCGCCTCGCGCACCACCTCGTCGAGGTCGTCGCCGGGCGCGCTCATGTCCTTCCCATCGGCATCGCTGGCCGGCGGGGAGAGCGCGAATCCTGCTCGCACCCCCGAGGGGACCCTCGCTCGGCACCGCGAGGCCTCGAGGCGAGGACCTGATCGTCGCTGCTGTGTGTCCCCTCGCCGGAGGAGCTCGACATCGCTCCCACCTTTCGGGTGCTCCGACTCGGCGGACATCCTAGGTCGTCCGGATGGGTACTGACACCCCGCTGCCGGGCGGACCCGCCGAGGTCAGCGCTTCTGCAGCCGCACCTCGAGGCTGTCGCGCAGCGAGTCGCCGATGAAGTTGAAGGCGACGACCGTCAGCACGATCATTATGCCGGCGGGGTAGACCTGCCACCAGTAGCCGTCGAACAGGTAATTCGTCCCGTTCGAGAGCATTCCGCCCCAGGTCGGTGCCGGCGGCGGCAGCCCGAAACCGAGGAAGCTCAAGGTGGCGAGCAGCAAGATCGCGTCCGCGATCTGGAAGGTGGCGTTGACGACGATCGTCCCGACGGCATTCGGGATGATGTGGCGGAGCACGACCCGGCGCGACTTGCCCCCCATCACCCTCACCGCCTGGACGTACTCGCGCGTCCGAAGCGACAGCGTCTCGCCCCTCACGAGCCGGGCAGGCCCGAGCCAGGAGAGGGAGGAGATCACGATGATGAGCATCAACAGGGTCGGCTGGAAGACGCTCGCCAGGAAGATGAAGAGGAAGATGGCCGGGATGGCGAGGACGATGTCGACCACCCGCATCATGACGGCGTCGACGACCCCGCCGAAGAAGCCCGAGATGGCTCCCCAGATGACGCCGAAGGTCGTCGCCGCCAAGGCGACGGCGAGGCCGATCTCGATCGAGCTCTGGCCACCGGCCATGAGGCGACCGAGGACGTCGAAGCCGAGGTAGTCGGTGCCGAGTGGGTGGGAGCCGCCCGGCGGCTGGTTCGTGTTCAGCGAGGAATGGGCCTGGTCGGTGTGGTAGATGAGCGGACCGACGAAGCAGAAGAGCGTGATGAGAACGACGAGCCCCACGCCAACGAGCGCCATCTTGTTCTCGATGAAGGCCCGGCCGACGAGTCGCCACACGCCACCCGACCGGCCGGCGGCCTCCTGGGCCTCCTCCTCGGGGGAGCGCGAGCCGCCAGGAGGTCCCGAGAGCTCCGACGGCTCCAGGGCCGTCGTCGGTGCTTCAGTCATATCTGACCCTCGGATCGAGTAGGGCGTAGCCGACGTCGGCCAGCAGGTTGCCGATCACGGTCGCCATCCCGACGAGGACGGTGATGCCGAGCTCGACTGGGTAGTCGAAGGTGACAGCGGCGTTGAAGAAGGTGAGCCCGAGGCCGGGGAAGTTGAAGACGTTCTCGATGACGAGCCCGGCCGTGATGATCCCGGGGACCGAGAGGCCGACCATCGTCGTCACCGGGATGAGCGAGTTCCGCAGCAGGTGGCGGGTGAGCACCCGACGCCGGGGCACGCCCTTGGCGGCGGCGGTTCGGATGCAGTCCTGGACGAGCGTCTCGATGGCGGCCGAGCGCATGTACCGGCTGAACAGGGCGAGGTTGACGAGAGTGAGCGACAGGATCGGGAGCACGAGCCCGGCCGGGTCGGCCAGGATCTGGGTGATGGTGGCCCCCTGGGGCGCCTCGGCCGGGAGCACGTGAGCCCCGACAGCGAAGACGGCGATGAGCAGGATGCCGAGCCAGTACGAGGGCATCGAGTAGAGCAGGAACGAGATCCCCGTGGCGACGTAGTCCGTCGCCCTGTTCCGGCGCACGGCCTGGAGCAGCCCGACAGGCACGGCGATCAGGATCGAGAGGACGAGGGCGGTCCCGACGAGGACGACGTCCTTCGGGAGCGCGTGGGCGATGATGGCGTCGACCGTCTGGTTCTCCTTGTAGGAGTAGCCGAGGTTGCCGTGCAAGAGCTGCCAGAGGAAGTGGGCGTACTGGACCGGGAGCGGCTGGCTGAGGCCGTACTCGCCGACGAAGGTCTTGATCTGGGCCGGTGTCGCCCTCGGGCCGATGATGGCGTGGGCAAGGCCGGGACCGGTGGCGACGAGGCTCTGGAGGACGAAGGCGATGATCGTCACCCCGATGACGACGACGATCGCCTGGATCACCCGGCGCACGAGGTAGCCGATCATCGTGTGGTTCCCGCCTTGCTGCGGCGACGGACGCCGGCGGGGCCGCCGCCAGGCGAGACCGTCGACTCCCGCTCGACGAGCGTGGTGTCGAGGAAGAGCACCTGGGCAGGCGAGCCCTCTCCCTGCAAGCGGGCGAGCAGGCGGCGGGCGGCGGTCGCCCCGATGTCGTAAGCGGGCTGGGCGACGACGCTCAAGGTGGGCCGGACGATTGTCGTCCACTCGAGGTCGTCGAAGCCGAGCAGGCAGATCTCGCCCGGGAAGTCGAGGCTGCTCGCCTGGATGGCCTCGAAGGCGCCGAGGGTGAGGACGTTGTCGACCGCCAGGACGGCGGTCGGCCGGCTGCGCAGCCTGAGCAGCTGCTTGGTGGCGACCGTGGCGCTCTCCCGCGTGTAGCTGGCGCTGCGGATCAGCTGGGGGCTGACCTTGAGGCCCACCTCCCGCAGCGCCGCCAGGTAGCCGACACCACGGGAGGCGCCCGTCGAGGCGTGCGTCGGGTCGAGGGCGGTCTCGGCGAGGCGCTCGAGCGGGGGGCCCTCCAGGTCGTTCGTGAGGAGCCCGATCCTCTCGTGGCCGAGCCCGATGAGGTACTCGACCGCCGTTCGGCCCGCCTTCACGTTGTCGATGAGGACGGCGTCGGCCGCCACGCCGCGCACCGACCGGTCGAGCAGTACGACCGGGATGGATCGCTCGACGAGGCGGCGCAGGTGCGTGCCGTCGGCGTACTGGGTCGGGGCGACGATCATCCCGTCCACCTGACGCTCGTGCAGGGTGCGGACGGCCCGGCGCTCGAGATCGGGCTTCTCCTGGCTGTTCGCGATCACGACCTCGTAGCCGGCTGCCCGCGCCACGTCGGTGATGCCGGCCATCGTTCGGGCGAAGAAGGGGTTCTCCATGTCGGCGCTGACGAAGCCGATGGTGTTGGTCCGCCCGGTCACCATCGAGCGGGCGATGGAGTTCGGCGAGTAGCCGAGCCGTTCGGCCGCCTCCCGCACGGATGCCCGAGTCTCCTCCTGGACGTATCCGTAGTCACCGAGGGCGCGAGCCGCCGTGGCCCTCGACACCCCAGCTTCCTCGGCGACGTTCGCCAGCGTGGGGCGCCCCTTCCTTGGTGCTGGGAGCGCTCTCATGTATGAGACTCTACGCCGACGGTCTCACATCGCGCTACCCCTTTTCTCTGTTCCCCTCTCAGCCCGTGAAAACTCCACTTCATATAGGCCATTTATCCCGATCCTTGCAACCCGTTGACGGTCTGCGACTGACCTGATAGCGTTCTCACACCGTCAGGATCCCTTGGATCGCTACCGCACTCGGGAGGCATCATGGATCGTCCACGTCGCAGGCCCGCACGGCTGGTCGCCGCCCTGGCAGCAGCCGCGCTCACCCTTGCGTCATGCAGCGCCGCAGGGGGCGGCAAAAGCGGAGCCAGCTCCGGACCGAAGGTGAAGGGCGGGACCGTCACGGTCGCCTACCTGCCCGGTACCCAGCCGGTCGACATCCTCCCCCTCTTCCCCGCCCAGGACGACACCGTCCAAGAGATCTTCTGGTTCGTCGAGCAGTTCTGGCGCCCGCTCTACTGGTTCGGCAAAGGCTCCTCGCTCTCGCTCAACGAGCAGCTCAGCATCGCGAAGCTCCCCGTGTTCTCCAATGGCGGCAAGACGGTGAGCATCACCTTGAAGAACTGGAAGTGGTCGGACGGCAAGCCCATCACAACCCGTGACGTCGAGCTGTGGATGAACCTGCTGAAGGCGGAGAAGTCCAACTACGCCAACTACGTCCCCGGCTACTTCCCCGACAACATCCAGAGCATCGACTATCAGTCGACCCACACCTTCTCGATCACCTTCAAGCGGGCCTACAACTCCTCCTGGCTGCTGCTCAACCAACTCTGCCTGCTGTTCGCCCTTCCCCAGCACGCCTGGGACAAGACGAGCGCGTCCGGGCCGATCGGCAACTACGACACCACGACTGCCGGTGCGAAAGCCGTCTTCAACTTCTTGAACAGCCAGGCGAAGAACCTCTCGACCTACGCCACGAACCCGCTGTGGCAGGTCGTCGACGGACCGTTCAAGATCTCGAGCTACCAGGCCAACAGCGAGGTCACCATGGTCCCGAACAAGGCCTACTCGGGTCCGGACCACCCGTCGGTGTCGAAGGTCGAGTTCCTCAACTTCACGAGTGACGCGGCCGAGTACAACCAGCTGCTCAGCGGCAACATCGACTACGGCTACGTGCCCTTCAACGACGTGCCATCGGAGGGCCAGCTCAAGTCGCAGGGCTACTCGATCGTGCCGTGGGCGCAGGCAGGCATGAACTACGCCACCTACAACTACACGAGCCCGACCACGGGGCCGCTATTCCGCCAGCTCTACATCCGCCAGGCGATGCAGCACCTCGTCGACCAGACGGGCATGATCCATTCCGCCCTCTACAACTCCGGCGTCCCGACATACGGCCCGGTGCCGCCCTACCAGCCGCAGCCGACGGCGAACGGCAGGCCGCTCACCGATTCGACCGAGCGCCAGAACCTCTACCCCTACAGCGTAAGCGACGCCGTCTCGATCCTCCGCGGCCACGGCTGGACGATCCACCGCAACGGGGCAGATACCTGCACCCGGCCGGGGACAGCCCCGAACGACTGTGGGGCGGGGATCTCTGCCGGCCAGCAGCTCAAGTTCAACTTCCTCTACCCGACCGGCGTCATCCAGGATCAGATCGAGGCCGAGATGCTCGCGAGCGACGCCAGCAAGGCGGGGGTCCAGATCCAGCAGAAGCCGGTGCCACCGTCGGTGACCTTCGCCGCCGGGCCCTGCACCAAGGGCTCGGCCTGCACCTGGAACACCGACTACTACTACCTCGGGGGCTGGCAGTACGGCGTTCCGATCAACTACCCGCTCGGGACCGTTATCTTCGGCTGCGGCGGTGCCTACGTCGGCGGCTACTGCTCGAAGACTCTCGACACCTACATGGCCAACGCCGAAGTCGGCAGCAGTCTCAAGTCGCTGTACCAGTACGAGGACTACCTGACCAGGAACGTCCCGGTCCTCTGGCTGCCGCTCCAGCCCTACCAGTTCTCCGCCATCAGCAACCATCTCCACGGGACCACCCCCCAGAACATGGGCTACTGGATCTTCCCGGAGAACTGGTACCTGACTCGCTGACCCCGGCGCGCTCGCCGCGGGTCCGCACCCCCGCCGCCGCCCCTCCCCATGCGGCGGCGGGGACTCACCTCTCGCCACTACCAAGGAGGAAACACCGTGACCAAGACCGACCGCGCCGTGAAGCCGGTGGCCGAAGACTTCGTCGAGACCGTCACCCACGCAGCCAGCCAGCGTGAGCGGGTGGCCGAGGTCGCCCGCAAGGCGAAGGAGGCGGGGGTCGAGAACGTCTATCTCGTCGGCTGCGGTGGCTCGCACTACGCCCAGTCCGCCGCCCAGTACGCCCTCTCCCAGCGGGGCCGCAACCTCACCTCGTTCCGGGTGAACGCGAACGAGTTCAACCACCTCCGGCCGGCGCTGTGCGGCCCCAGGTCGCTCGTCGTTGTCGGCTCGCACTCGGGGACGACACGCGAGACCCTGGAGGCGATCGAGACGGCCCGCTCGCTCGGCGTGCGCACCGTTGTCGGAATGACCCGTTCGCCCGAGAGCGCGCTTGCGAAGAACGTCGACGAGGCGTTCACCTACGAGAGCAAGCACACGGTCTGGGAGCCGAAGCAGACCTACTTCGGCCTGCTCGCCCACGAGCTGCTCGCCGCCTACGGGGACGAGAGCGCTGAGGAGCTCGACCGGATCACCAGGGCCTACGCGGCCCTCCCGGAGGCGCTGCGGACGGCCATCGACGAGCAGGAGACCGAGAGCTCCGAGATCGCGGCCGCCTTCGCCGAGGAACCGGTCACCTACGTGCTCGGCGCCGGTCCGAACGAGGACATCGCCCGCTGCCTTGCCATGTGCTATCTCCAGGAGATGCAGTGGATGCACGCAGCTGCGTTCAACGCGGGCGAGTTCTTCCCCGGCGCCTTCGAGATGGTGAC
>JAJZZB010000120.1 GCA_021797795.1 Actinomycetes bacterium
CGGCGGTCCAACTCGGGCCAACAAGGGCGGTTACTACCCGAGTTCGGCATACGGCCGTCTCACCGCGACCTCGGCTGGGCTCTCCGGGTCGACGATCAACGTCGTGGACATGGGCCAGTCGCCGCAGGACGGCTTCACCGAGTACCTGGGCTACCCGAACGGGACCCGTCCTCGATGGGGAGACTACGGAGAAGCGGTGTACGTGTCAGGCGTGGGCATCTTCTTCGCCAGCGAGTACATCCCGTACCCGAGCTGTGTCGGAGCACACTTCACCCTGACGATCGGTACGTGTGGCGGCACCCGGGACGGGTTTGCCAACTGGGGTACCTCGGTCAACCTCGTAGCGCCCTAGCGCGGCAACGCCACTCCCGTTGACGGGAGCGGCGCGAGACGAGTGCCGGCGCCGGGCATCCGGCGCCGGCACCGTCGCGCGGGCAGCATTCATGCGAACGTCGGGCTGTCTGCGCCCTGCCACATCTCGCGCACCGAGTCCGAGCCCGTCCCGGACCCCGTGGCGGCGGGGCCCCTTGAGAAGCGCATCGGCGACGATGGCGCCGTTGGTCTCCCGGTCCGCAGAGCTTCGGGGCTCGATCGGTCAGAAGCGGCTCATCACCGCTCGAAGCGGATACGGCACCCGGTCCGGCTCGAGGGAGGTGGCGAGCAGGCGCGCGTACCGGAGCTTGCGGCTGGCGCCACTGCCGAGGAAGCGTCGCAGCTGTGCAGCGGCGGGACGGCCACGCCACTCCGGCTGGCCCTGCAGGCTGCGGAACGACCCGAGATCGCCTTGCGAGTCGACGAGCTCTTCGACTCGGACCGCGCCGAGAGCGCGGATCAGCTCGTCCTCCAGATCCCCGACGCAGACGTAGAAGCCCAGTCGCTCCATGTCGGCCCGGGTTCGGGGCGAGCCGATCCCGGCGCCCGTCAGGGAGCGCCGGACGACGTCCTCCTCGCCGGCGTCGCAGAGGCCCGCCAGTCGCAGACCAGCTCCAGCGGGACCAAATTGCGTCAGGTAGCGGGTGAACGCGTGCACCCCACCGGCCGGGAGGACCACCACCCGCTCACCTTTGAGATCGAGGCTGTGCCGTGCGGCAAGCGTCTCGAGCGCGATCTGGTCGCTGATGCCTTCGACAACCACGACGGTCTCGGCGGCCGCCGCCCTCGCCAGGGCCTCGGCCGTCGCCTCGGTCGACGCCGCCGGTCCGTGCACGTAGCCCTCGAGCAGGCGACTCGCAAGTTCGCGGCGCCGAGCGATGTCGATCGAGGTCACGGGCCGCGTTGCTCAACGGTATCCCCGGGGTGACACCGCTCTCGAGGGGATCGGGCTCTCTGCGGCCGCTCACGTGAGGACGGACCGCTCCCCGCTGCCCCGGCCGGTCCAGGCCTCCGAGCCGGTGGCCGGACCGGGCGCCACGGTGCCCACAGCCGTGGCGCCGTCGGTCGCCGCCGCACGACCAGTCCGTCCCGGAGCTCGACCTCGGAGACCGGAGAGACGAGCTCGGGCACTCTTGCGGACCGAGCCGGCCGGGTGCCCGAGCGATCGCGCCGCCTGCCGGTACAGTCGGGCCCGATGGGATTCCTCCTGCGCAAACTTCTCCGGATGCTCCGAACGAGACGCGCGCTCCGCCAGCGGGGCGGGAAGTAGCTCCCGGCGTCCTCTCAGGCCATCGCGGCCGCCGCCGCCAGGACGACCGAGGCACCGCGATCGTCGCCGACGAGGCCGGACTCCATGCGGTTCATGACGTACGCGACGCACAGCCGGGTGTCGAGGTCCGCAATGACAAGCGATCCGCCCCAACCACCCCAGAAGTACGTGCGCGGGCCGGCAGGTACCATCTCGCCCGAGAGGCCGAAGCCCATTCCGAAGCGCACCGGCACGCCGAGGACGAGGTCGGTGCCGTTCGACTGCTCCTCGAAGATCCGCTCGCAGCCTTCACCGGAGAGAAGGCGCACGCCGCGCGCCTCACCTCCACAGGCGATGACCGAGTGCACTGCGGCCACCGAGCGGGCGTTGCCGTGACCACCGCCAGCGGGGATCTCCGCCCGGCGCCAGGGGATGGACCACGAGCTCGCGCCGTCGAGGGGCGGGTTGCCGAGCGTGCGGACCACCAGGCTGTCCCCCGGCAGGTCGGCCAGGCTCGGCATGTTCTCGGGCGGGATGACGAGCGCGACCCGCTCGTCGGCCTCCGGCGGGGTGCCGATGTAGAAGTCGGCCCCCAGCGGCCCGGCGATCTCCTCGGCGAAGAACTTGCCGACGCTGCGTCCGCTCACCCGCCGGACGACCTCGCCGACGAGGTAGCCCTGGGTCACGGCGTGGTAGCCCGAGGCGGACCCGGGGGGCCACCACGGCTCCTGGGCCGCGAGGAGGCTCGTCGCCTTCTCCCAGTCGTAGAGGTCCTCGACCGCCATCGGCTCGCTCCAGCCCGGCAGGCCGGCCGTGTGGCCCATGAGATGGCGCACCTCGACCGCCTCCTTGCCGGCGTCGGCGAACTCAGGCCAGTACCGGGCGACCGGGGCGGCGAAGTCGAGCTCGCCGGCGTCCGCCAGCATGAGGGCGCAGAGCGCCGTCATCGTCTTGGTCGTCGACCAGACGTTGATGATGGTGTCCTCCAGCCAGGGCTCCTGCCGGCTCTCGTCGAGGAATCCTCCCCACAGGTCGACCACAGGCTCCCCGTCGAGATAGACGGCGACGGAGGCACCGACGTCGAGGCCGCGCTCGAAGTTCGCCTCGAAGGCCCGCCGGACCGCGAGGAAGCGCTCGTCGCAGCTACCCGACAGCTGAACCATGGGCCGCGCCTCCGATCGGCGGCGCCATCGGCGCCTCCGTCAGACGCTACTTGACCGCGAACGCCAGACGCTCGTGGGCCTCGTCGTCGTAAGTGGAGTAGAAACCGGTCAGCTCGTCGACCAACTCGGGGAAGGAGCCGGCCGCGTAGAGGACCGGCTGGTAGTGCGTGATGTCGTACTCCATCGAGCCCATCTCGGCGAAGTCGAGGGGGCGGATCTCGGCAGCTTGGAAGACGTCGAGCTCGCCGAACGACGAGAGGATGCCGGCTCCGTAGGCCTTCGGCTCGCCGTCTTCCAGCACGACGCCGAACTCGAGGGTGAACCAGAAGACCCGGGACATGAAGGCGAGCGCCTCGGCCGACTCGGTGCGGGCGACCGCCTTGCCCACCTCCTCGCAGATCCGGGCGAAGCCGTCGTCGGCGAGCTGATTGGCGTGACCGATGACCTCGTGGATGATGTCCGGCTCGGGGGTGTAGAGGGGCACCGAGTGGTGGCGCAGGTACTGGGTGGAGAAGAACCGGCGGTCGGCGAAGGCGCCGTAGAACTCGCGAAGCGGCGCCAGCCCAGCCACCGGCTGGTACCGGAACCCGGTGAGCGGCTCCAAGAGGTCGCTCACCTCGTCGAGCTGAGGGACATGGTCGCCCGGCAGGCAGAGCGCCTCCCGGGCGAGGTTGAAGGCCCTGCAGGCGTACCGGGAGTGCTTCGGAGCGAGCTCGGACGAGACGATGCGCCAGACGCCGTGCTCGGTCTCGCTGTAGTCCACCCGGGCGATCGGGCGGTCGGGCAGGTGTCCCGCCGAGATGGACGCGATCTCGTCCCGGCGGGCCCGGTACCTCGGGTCGGCGAAGCCCGGATGGTCGCGGTCGAGCTCCACGCGCAGCCCGTCACCCGACTCGATGACCGGGGAGTATCCGCTCGCCGTCGCCATGGTCCCCTCCTCGGATCTAGAGCGTCTCGAATTATGCCCAACGCGGCGCAGGACATCACCTACCCGGCGCAAATGAGAGACGATCGATCACAGGAACGGCACTGTTGTATACGATCGTCTCACATGACACCGCTCCTGGAGCCGAAGGCTGGACGCTCTGCCCGCCCGCGCCTCGATGAGGTGGACCACCGGCTCGTCGAGCTCCTCGCGACCGATGCCCGACGCTCGGTCAACCACGTGGCCGAGCTCGTCGGCGTCTCGAGGGCGAATGCCTACCAGCGGATCGCGAGGATGCGGGCCGAAGGGGTGATCACCGGGTTCACGGTCGTCACCGACCCCCACCGCCTCGGTCTCGAGGTGGCTGCCCTGATCGTCGTGAACTCGGACCAGCGGTCGTGGAGGGAGCTGCGCGCGGAGCTGCGAGAGCTGCCCGGCGCCGAGTACGTCGCGCTCACCGCGGGCGGCTTCGACTTCGTCGTCCTCGTGCGCGTGGCGGACGTCGAGACGCTGAGGGACGTCGTCCTCGAGCGGCTCCAGGCCATGGACGGCGTCCGCTCCACCCAGACCATGTTCATCCTGGACGAGGGCGGGCGCCTCAGCTGGTGAAGTCCTCGACGAGCGTTGCGAACTGCGTCGGATCCTGGGCGAACCCGGCGTAGCCGGTCCCCCTCCACAGGTAGTGCTGGGCACCGGGGATCATGGAGGCGAGCGCCACAGTGTCGACTGCCGGGAAGACGGGGTCGGAGCTGCCACCCATCACGAGCACCGGCAGGTCGAGCGAGCCCGTGCCCGACCCGAGTGACCGTGAGCTCCAGGCCGACTGCTCGAGCGCGGCTTCCATCGAGACGGCGGAGCTCGTGACGGTATCGGGGATCTGCGCCCTGAGCTCGCCCAGCCACGCCTGACGGGCGGGACCCTCGCTGCCCGGGAAGGCCAGCGCCGCCAGCTCGGACAGGGTGCTGGAGGGCGAATCGAGCACCGCCCGCACCGATGGCGCCGCCTGGAGGCTCTGTGCACCGGCGATGCCGGTGTCGAGGAGGACGAGGTCGCTCGCCAGTCCCGCATGGCGCTCGGCGAGGGCGAGCGCCACCTGGCCCCCCATTCCCCATCCGAGCACCACCGGAGCCTTGAGGCCGAGCTCGCCGATGAGGCCGGCGGTGACGTCGGCGAACGACTGCACCGAGGGGCGGGAGCTCGGAGGACCGGAGTAGCCCACCCCGGGCAGGTCGAAGACCGTGACGGCGTAGTGCTGGGCGAGGGTCTGGAGAACTGCAGGCGACCACCACGTCATCGAGGCGTCCTGGCCGGGGATGAGAACGAGCGGCTTGCCCGAGCCGAGCTGCCGGTAGGCCACCTGGACGACGTCTCGGTACTCCCCCGTACCCGGAGACGGGACGAGTGTGCCGGTCTGGCCCTTCGCCACCGGCATGACGGGCAGGCGCTCGACCGATCCGAGGAAGGCGAGTCGCCCGCTCTCGGTGGTGCCCGGGACGGTCGTCGGGACGATGGAGGTCGGCGGCTCCGATCCTCCCGGCGCCAAGGTCGTGGCGCCTCCGGCGAAGCGGCCGCTCGTGCAGCCGGAGAGCAGCCCGGCAGCGAGGAGCAGCGGGACCGCTCCCCGCCACATCCGGCGGGGGCGGCTCAGACCGGCCACCGGAGTCGGGCGAGCCTCCGCTCGGAGACGTAGCCGTTCTCGGCGAACCATCGTGCGGACCGCTCGAGCGCGACCCGAGCAGGCCGGGAGGAGTAGCCGAGCTCCGCCCGTGCCCGTGAGTCGTCGTAGACCATCTTCGTCGTCGCCATCCTCGCCGCCTCGAGAGGGACCGACGGCGGTCGCCTGGCCAGCCGGCCCTCCACCGCCTCAGAGAGCCTGGCGGCGGTGAGAGCGGCAGCCGACGGCACGCGCAGCCGGGGCCCGGGCAGTCCGGTGATCTCCGACAGAAGCTCGAGGATCGTCCGAAAGGAGTGGTTCTCACCTCCGAGGACGTAGCTGCGACCCTGTCGCCCCCGTTCGGCTGCGAGGACGTGGCCGAGGGCAACGTCCTCGACGTCGACGACGTTGAGCGCCGTGTCCACATATCCGGGCATGCGCCCGTTCAGGTAGTCGAGGATCGTCCTGCCCGTTGGGGTGGGAGCGGTGTCCCGCGGCCCGACCGGCAGCGTGGGTTGGACGAGGACGACGGGGAGCCCTTCTGCGGCGGCCCGCAGCACCTCGTGCTCGGCCACGTACTTCGACCCCTTGTATGCACCGAAGAGGTGCTCGACCCGCGGCCAGTCCGACTCCCGCGCCGGGCGGCCGAGGGGCACCTTGTCCGGTCTGGTGCGCTCCGCGTGGTGCAGGCCGATCGTCCCGACCGTGCTCGTGTAGACGATCCGCTCGGAGCCCGCCGCCCGGGCGGCCTCGAGCACGTTCAGGGTGCCGCCGACGTTGATGTCGTAGAAGTCGTGAGGGTCGGGCGCCCAGAACCGGTACAGGGCGGCCACGTGGAAGACGTAGCGGCAGCCGACCGCCGCCCGGCGAACCGCATCGCCGTCGCGGACGTCGGCCTCGACCTTGGTGACGTCGAGGTTGCCGAGCCCACCGAGATGCGCGCCTGGCTGAACGGTGGCGACCACCTCCGCTCGGCGTTCGACGAGCGCGTGGGCGACCGCCGAACCGATGAATCCCGTCGCGCCGGTGAGAAGGACGCGATCACCCGGCAGGATCGCGCGGCCGTCGTCGCCGGGTGACACCTGCGGCTCGTCCTCAGCGATGGAGCGCGCTCTTTGCCAGGGTCTTGCCGAACTCGAAGACGAGCGAGGAGTTTCGGTGAGCGTCGTTCAGGACGTCATCGAGGGCGTCCACGAAGTGGTCGATCTCCTCCTGGCCGCAGACAAGTGGCGGGAGCAGCTTGACGATGTTGACGTTGTCGGCCGCCACCTGGGTGAGGATCCGGTGCCGGTTGAACAGCGGACCGACGATGAGCTGGGAGAACAGCCCCTTCCGGGCTCCTTCGAGCATCTTCCAGCGGGACTTGAGGCGGAGCGACGAGGGCTCGCCGAAGACGAGCCCGATCATGAGTCCCTTTCCCCTCACCTCGTGGAAGAGCTCGTACTTCTCGACAAGGGGTGCGAGCGCTTTCTCGAACGCCTCGCCCGAGAGCCGGGCGCGCTCGACGATGTCCTCGTCGTCGATCGTCTGCAGCGTGGCCAGCCCGGCGACCATCGCCAATTGGTTGCGGCCGAAGGTCGTCGAGTGGACGACGGCCCGCTCCATCTTGGAGTACACGCGGTCGAAGACCTCGACCGAGCAGGCCGTCGCCCCGATCGGGACGTAGCCGCCCGAGAGGGCCTTCGAGACCGTCACGAGGTCGGGCCGCAGGCCATAGTGCTCGTACGCCCACATCTTGCCGGTGCGCCCGAGCCCCGTCTGGACCTCGTCGGCCACGAAGAGCGTGCCGTGCTTGCGGCAGAGCTGCTCGGCCGCCGTCCAGTACTCCTCGGGGGCGAGGTACACCCCCTTGCCCTGGATGAGCTCGACGACGAAGGCGGCGACGTCGCCTCTGGCGAGCTCCCTCTCGAGGGCGGCAAGGTCGCCGAAGCCGACCGAGTCACAGCCGGGAAGCAGCGGTCCGAATCCGTCCCGGAACTCCTTGCCCCCGTTCAGCGAGAGGGCCCCGTTCGTGAGGCCGTGGAAGGCGTGATCGGCGTAGAGCACCCGCGGTCGACCGGTGGCGTACCTCGAGAACTTGATGGCCGCCTCCACGGCCTCGGCTCCCGAGTTCGAGAAGAAGACCCTGCCGATTCCCTCGTGCAGCCGGCCGACCAGTGCCTCGGCGAGCAGTCCCGGGAGCAGGGCGCAGTCGAGCTGGACGAGGTTCGGCAGGTCCATGTCGAGGGCGTCGTGCAGCGCCTTCTTCACGACCGGGTGCGACCGCCCGAGGGCGTAGACGCCGAAACCCGAGAGAAAGTCCAGGTAGCGCTCGCCCTCGCGGTCGATGAGGTAGCAGCCCTCGCCCCGCTCGTAGTAGCGGTCCATCCCGAGCGTCTTCAGCACCCTGGCCAGCTGGGGGTTCAAGAATTCCTGGTGCAGCTTGAAATTCAGCCCCCGCCGGGCATCCACCAGCGACTCGAGATCGAAACTCATCGGCCCTCCGTAGCGTCTGCCCCAGCGTAGTTGCGGCGGACCCGGCACTAGGCTCCATTGCCATGTCTGCACCTCTCCGACAGAGTGGTCGGGAGGGTGGGGAGACCGGGTACATGCCCGGCACCGGAGGCGGAATCTCACCGCACGAGGTCCACGACGCTCTCTCCCGCCACCTTCTCGTCGACGCTTTCCCGCTCGTCCTCGATCTCGAGAAGAGCCACGGCGCCTGGCTCGTGGACGCTCGTGACGGCACCGAGTTCCTCGACTTCTACACCTTCTTCGCCTCCTCCCCGCTCGGGCTCAACCCGCCGGGTCTCTCCGACGACGGCGAGTACCTCGGCGAGCTCGCAGCCGTCGCCGCCAACAAGCCGGCGAACTCCGACATCGCGACGGTGCAGCTCGCCCGCTTCGTGGACACCTTCGCGAGGGTGCTCGGTGATCCGGCGCTCCCCCACCTCTTCTTCATCGAGGGCGGGGCGCTCGCCGTCGAGAACGCCCTCAAGGTGGCCTTCGACTGGAAGTCGCGTCAGAACGAAGCGGCCGGACGCTCCCGCGAGCTCGGGACGAAGGTCATGCACCTGCGCCACGCCTTCCACGGCCGGAGCGGCTACACGATGTCGCTCACCAACACCGACCCGGCCAAGGTCGACCGGTACCCGAAGTTCGACTGGCCGAGGATCCCGTCTCCCGCCATCACCTTCCCGCTGGAGGCGCACCTCGGCGAGCTCGAGAGGGCGGAACAAGAGGCGCTGGCGGCGGCCGAGGCGGCCTTCGAGGCCAACCCGCACGACATCGCCTGCTTCATCGCCGAACCGATCCAGGGCGAGGGCGGGGACCGGCACCTCCGGGCCGGCTTCCTGCGCTCCATGCAGGAGCTGTGTCACCGCTACGAGGCGCTCTTCGTCCTCGACGAGGTGCAGACCGGGGTCGGCGCCACGGGATCGGCCTGGTGCTACCAGCAGCTCGGCCTCGAGCCGGACGTCGTCGCGTTCGGCAAGAAGGTCCAGGTCGGCGGTGTGATGGCTGGGCGGCGGGTCGACGACGTCCCAGACAACGTCTTCCGCACACCGAGCCGGATCAACTCCACCTGGGGAGGCAACCTGACCGACATGGTCCGCTCCACCCGGCTTCTCGAGCTGATCGAGCAGACCGGGGCGATCGAGAACGCCCGGCAGGTCGGCGGGCACCTGCTCCACCGCCTCGAGGAGCTGGCAGCCGCCCGCCCGCAGCTGATCTCGAACGCACGCGGCCGGGGCCTCATGGTCGCCTTCGACGTCGTGAACGCCCCCACCCGGGACGGGATCGTCACGTCTCTGCGCGAGACCGAGCAGGTCATCGCCCTCGCCTGCGGCGACCGCTCCATCCGCTTCCGGCCGGCGTTGTCGGTGCGCCGTGAAGAGATCGATCATGGCTGCGACGCGCTCGGGCGCGTGCTCGAGAAGACGGAGGTGCGCCGATGACGGCGAGAGCCTGCTCATCAATCATCGCCAACAAGCCGACCGATGACGACTCGGGCGGCCGCATGGCGTCCACGAACCCCGCCCACCTCGACGACGTGGTCGCCGAGGTGGCGCTCGGCAGCGCCGACACCTTCGTCGCCGCCGCCCGCGTCGGCAAGGGCGCCCAGGAGGCCTGGGCGGAGGTGCCGGCCCCCATCCGCGGACGGGCGATCGCCGAGATCGGGCGGATCGTCGAGGCCAACAAGGAGGCGCTCTCGAGGCTCGTCACCCGCGAGCTTGGCAAGCCGCTCGCCGAGGCGC
>JAJZZB010000121.1 GCA_021797795.1 Actinomycetes bacterium
TCCCTCCAGGACACGCTCACCCTCATCCGCTCACGGGTCCGCCGGGTGAGAGGGATCGCCCCGGTGCTCGGGGACAGGGTCCACGGCACCTCGACGTGATCGTGGTCACCCCTCTCGGCCACTGCCCGGTGCGCACGATGATCGAGGCAAGGATCGCCTGGACCCTCTGAGGAGGCAGCGGACGGCGGCGTCTCCGGGGAAACGGAGCGAGCCGGATTCGGCTCTCCATCCGTGCCGCCGCCGGCGACCCGGAACCCCTCCTCGACCTCGTCGCCTGCACCGCCACGAGTTGGGCGCTCGGTACCGACCTCGCAGGCCTCCTCCCGCCGCCCGGGCGCAAGCGGGGGCGGCTTCCCGGTCCCAATCTCACCTCGAGACCAGCAACTCCCCCGTCGGCAGGGATGCCCCGGTGCGTACACGCGCCGACCGGTCAGCTGGCCCGACAGGCGACCTGTTGATCGGCGCTGATCGCCGGGCTCCTTGCCCCCGCCACTCCCGCTTCGCAGCACCGATCAGCTCCACTCCCCTTGTCCGTCGCTCCGCAAGAGTGGGCAGCCATAGGAGCCAGATGTCGACCGCTGACCCGCGTGGTTGCCAGAGAACGATTGAACGTTGCAACGGGGCAAAGAAGTCGCACAGGATTGCAAGAACTTGGCCGAGATGTCTCTTGCTCTTATGGGCATTTACGTATAGTCTCTGACTCAGTGTTGAGTGCGTGTACCGGTCCGTTCCGCGGCGATGCCCGGCAGACGGTGAACTCAGATGGGCTCAGTCCAGACGGTCAATCAAGGGGAAACGGCGACATCTCCGCCGCCCGTCATCCCCTCCATGTTGCGTATCGTTGAACTTCTCAAGGAGGGAATCATGACAGCACGGATGCTCATCGATGGGGACTGGACGGCTGCCGGTGACGGTCGCACATTCGAGACCTTCGACCCCGCGACTGGCGAGGCAATCGAGACCGTCCCAGAAGCCACAATGGACGATGTTGCTGCGGCCGTCGCTGCTGCCAAACGCGCCTTCTCCTCACCCGAGTGGGCCCAGATGCAGCCTGCAGCCCGGGCGCGCCTTCTGTGGAGGATCGCCGACCTCCTCGAGGAGCACGCCGAGGAGCTCGCCGAGCTGGAGACACGCAACCAGGGTCAGCCGCTCGGCGTCAGCAGCGGCATCTCCGTACCAAATGCCGTCGAGCACTTCCGCTACTACGCCGGCTGGGCGACGAAGCTCCATGGCGTGACCGTCCCGCTCTCGATCCCCGGCGTCGACTACCGCAACCGCCGGGAGCCACTCGGAGTCTGTGGGCTCATCACCCCCTGGAACTTCCCGCTCATGATCGCGGCGTGGAAGCTCGCCCCAGCGCTTGTCACCGGCAATACCGTCGTGATCAAGCCGGCCGAGCAGACGCCCCTGTCGACGATCCGCCTCGCCGAGATCTGCCTCGAGGCCGGGGTGCCCCCCGGTGTCGTCAACGTCGTCACGGGCGGCCCCAGTGTCGGACAGGCGATCGTCCGCCACCCTGACGTGGCGAAGATCTCCTTCACCGGTTCGACTGAGGTGGGCCGGGAGATCGCGGCCGAGGCCGGGCGCCGCCTCGCACGGGTGTCCCTCGAGCTCGGCGGTAAGGCGCCGAGCATCGTCACGCCCGATGTCGACATCGACGCCATCCTCGAGGGAAATCTGATGGGCGGGCTGCTGAACTGCGGACAGGTGTGCGCCGCCTACACCCGGTTCTACGTCGATCACGAGCGAGCTGACGAATTCGCCGAGAAGATCGGAGCCGTAGCATCCACGATGCAGCTCGGCCACGGCCTCGACCCCACGACGCAGCTCGGCCCGCTCGTCTCGGCGGAGCAGCTCGAGCGCGTCGACCGCTACGTGCAGGCGGGCAGCAGCGAGGGAGCGCGACTCGTGACCGGCGGGGAGCGTGTCGGTGGCTCGCTCAGCGGGGGCTACTTCTTCCAGCCGACCGTCTTCGCGGGCGTCGACGACTCGATGACCATCGCCCGAGAGGAGATCTTCGGCCCCGTGCTGAGCGTCATCCCCTACGAGGACGCCGACACGCTGGCGAGCCACGCCAACGATACCGACTACGGGTTGGCCGCAGTCATCTGGTCCCGCGACATCGGGATGGCGAATCGACTGGCGCACGAGATCAAGGCGGGCACCGTCTGGATCAACCTCCCTCCATTCCTGGACGCGGCCGCGCCGTGGGGCGGCATGAAGGCGTCCGGCGTCGGACGCGAGATGGGCTGGGACGCGATCCTCGCCTACACCGACACAAAGAGCGTCTGGACGAGCCTCACCTAGTGAGCCCTCGGGCGGGCGGCTCCCGGGACCGCCCGGGAGCCGCCGCCGTGCCGTCACGTCGGTCGCTCCTCCCGTTACGGCCGTCACCAGGGAACAGCCCGCACCTTTACGATGTCCTCCTGCCATCGGATATCCGGCTACAGGAGGTGCTGCGGTGGCTTAGCGGTGCCGTCTGCGAAACGACCGAGCCTGAACGGGCTCAGGTTGTGGCTGCTCTTCCCAGTGGTCACGAGGTCGGCGACGATGCGACCGACCGCGGGGGCGACGCCGAAGCCGTGGCCGCTCATGCCGGTCGCCACGACCACGTTTCCTCCCGGGCCGACCGAGTCGAGAAGCGGCAGCGCGTCAGGCGTCCCGTCGATGGTGCCACCCCACGCAGTAACCGTTCGCCATGTGCGGCCCGGGAAGTACTCACCCATCGCCATAAGGGCTTCCGCGATCGCAGCGTGACGAACAGGTCCGTCGAGGTGATCCCTCCCCACCGCGGTCGCGAGACCACCGAGGGCCGCGCGGGGTCGGATCTTCAGATACTCGCGGTTCTTCCAGTACATCGGCAGCGCCTGGCGGAGCTGGCGAGGAGACACGAAGGCCCCGAGGGCGCTCGGGTCGATGACCATCTCCCCACGGCCGCCCGCCGAGACGAGTACCTGTCCACTGGCCGTCTGGCGAAAGCCGACCCGCCCTGTCCACACGCAGGCGTCGGTCAGCCGGGGCATCTTCTCGGTGAGTGACACCGTCTGGGCGACGAGGTGCACCGGGACGTGGTAGCCCAGCCTGCGCAGCAGAGCGCCGGAACCCGCTCCCGCAGCGAGCACCACCGCCGAGGCTGCGAAGAAGCCGGCGTCGGTCTGCAGGCCTGCCACCGCTCCGCCGGACGTGACGATCTCCCGCGCCCGACATCCGGAGTACATCTCCACCTGGGAAGCGGGCAAGGCCGTCACGTAGGCGGCGACCGCCTTGACCGGGTTCACCTGCCCGTCGCTCGGCGTGAAGATCGCCAGCTCGTAGCTGCCCGCGAAGCCCGGCACGATCTCGCTGACCTCACGGGCGGTCGCCACCCGGCTGTCGAGTCCGTAGCCAGTCGCCGTCTCGATCCAACCCAGGTACTCCTCGGCTCGCTCTGGCTGATCGGTCAGGCGCAGGTTCCCACCTTGCACCCACTCGAGATCGGCGCCCAGTCGGCCAGGGAGCTCCTGCCACATCCGGTTCGCCTCCATCATGACAGGAAGCTCCTCGACGGCACGGCCCTGCTGACGAATGAACCCCCAGTTGCGGGAGGACTGTCCAGCGCCGGGCTCCGCTGCCTCGAGGACGCAGACGCTCAGACCGCGCTCGGCAAGCTCGTAGGCCGAGGCGAGCCCGACAATGCCTGCACCAACCACGACGACGTCGGGCCGACGCCAGAGGCGATCGGTTCCCTGGAGCGCCTGAACGCCTCTCACGGCACCCCTCGGCAAGCGAGCCACTGAGGGTCAGCCATCGATGTAACGCGCACGCTCCCAGTCGGTGACAGCAGACTGCCACAGCGAGAGCTCGTAGTGCCCGAGGGCGAGGAAGACCTGGTGGAACTCTCCGAGCACACCGGCGAGGAACGCGTCGTGCTCGAGGACGGCGAGGGCGCTCTCGAAGGTGGCGGGGAGCAACGGCAGGTCCGCACGGGTGTAGGCATCGCCCGTCACACGAGCCGAGGGAGAGAGCGACCGCTCGATCCCGTCCAGCCCGGCCGCGACACAGGCTGCCACCACGAGATAGGGATTGGCGTCGGCCGCTCCGCCGCGCCACTCCAGCCGGTTCGCCGGTCCATGGCCAGCGATGGCTCGCACGCCGACGGTGCGGTTGTCCATGCCCCAGCACACCCGCGTGGGGGCGAAGCTGTGATCCGAGATCCGCTTGTAGGCGTTCACCGTCGGTGACCCGAGAGCAGTGATGGCCGGCATGTGCTCGGTCAGACCAGCAAGGCAGTGACCCATCAGCCCGCTCTCGAGGTCGTCCTGGCTCGCCTGTGCGAAGGCGTTGTCGCCACCGGTCCGCTCGGTGAGCGACTGGTGCAGGTGGAAACCGGAGCCGGACTGCTCGGGGAGCGGCTTGGCCATGAAGGTCGCCCTGTAGCCCATCTGGAGCGCGATCTCCTTCACGGCCATCTTGAAGCGCAACGTGTCGTCGGCGGCGTCGAGGGCGTTCGTGTAGTGCATGTTCATCTCGACCTGGGCCGGCCCGTACTCGGTGTTGCAGGCCTCGATCACGACTCCCATCGCCTCCAGATCGTCGCGGAGGCGCTGCATGAAGGGTTCGAGCATCGCCCCTCGAACGAGGCTGTAGCAGTCGATCTCGGCGTACAGCGGTTGGCCGTTCGCGTCGAGGAGGTAGAACTCGAGCTCGGCGCCGACCTTCGGCTCGTAGCCGAGCGCATTGGCGTGCGCGACGACGTCCTTCAGGATCCGGCGGGTGCTGACCGAGACCTCGTCGCCGCCGGGCTCCCTGCAATCGCAGATCACCGAGGCCGCACCGGGGTGCCACGGGACGGGGCGGAACGACTGGAGGTCGGGCACCGCCACCATGTCCGGATAGCCGGTGTCGAAGTTGGTGTAGCCGATCTCCTGAATGACGTCGCACTGCCTCCCCCAGACGAGGGCGGCGTTGGCCAGCTCGAAGCCGCGGTAGGCAGTGTCGAGGAAGTGCCGCGTCGGGATACGCTTCCCCCGCGGCAGGCCCTGTGCGTCGGGGAAGACGCACTCGACCGTCCGGATGTCGAACTCCTTGCAACGTGCTTCCAGCTCGCCGATGTCCACTTTGCTCCCTCTTGGTGCTGAAGACAGGATCTTGTCCTGCGGCCGAGCGCTCGCCCTCATGCCTCCCGGTCGGGCTGGTCGTCTAGAAGCGGCCCTCCCGTCCGGGAACCCAGTCCGTCCCGGCGAGTGGTACCCGGGCCATCGCCGCCGCCTCGATGGTCAGGGCCCTCAGATCCTCGGGCTCGAGGCCGTGCACGTCGCCCTTGCCGCACGCCTTGGCCAGCAGGGTCATCTCCATGACCATGGCGTTGATGAAGTTCTCGACCCGCTCCGCCGCCGCCTCCACCTCGAGGCGCTCGACGAGCTCGGGCTCCTGGGTGGCGATGCCGACGGGGCAGCGCCCGGTGTGGCAGTGGTGACAGAACCCGGGGGCGGTGCCGAGCTTCGCGTAGTCGTCCTCATAGATCGGCGCGTTGCAGTTCAATGCGATGAGGGACGACGTGCCGATGGCGACGGCGTCGGCACCGAGCGCCAGCGCCTTGGCGGCGTCCGCCCCGCTGCGGATGCCGCCCGAGACGACGAGGTTGACCTCGCCGTAGAGACCGATCTCCTCGAGGGCCTCCCTGGCCGCAGCGACAGCCCCGATCGTCGGGATACCGGTGTGGTCGAGCAGGAGCTCGGGGGAGGCCCCGGTCGCACCCTCCATGCCGTCGATGACGATCACGTCCGCACCCACCTTGGCGGCGATCTTCACGTCCTCGCGGACGCGGGTGGCAGGCATCTTCACGAAGATCGGTACCTGGTTGTCCGTCGCGATCCGGAGCTCCTCCAGCTTGACCTCCATGTCGTCCGCGCCGAGGAAGTCCGGGTGGCGAACCGCCGAGCGCTGGTCGATGTTCGCCGGCAGGGTGCGCATCTCCGCGACCCGGGCAGCCACCTTCGCTCCCGGCAAGAGGCCGCCCGTGCCCGGCTTGGCACCCTGGCCCATGGCGACTTCGAGGGCGTCGGCCTGGCGCAGGTGCTCGAGGTCGAGCATGTAGCGCGACGGGGTCATCTGGTAGACGAGCAGGGAGGACTCCTCCCGCTCCTCGGCGAGCATCCCGCCCTCGCCCGTACAGGTGCAGGTGCCGATGGCGGAGGCGGCGCGGCCGAGCGCCGCCTTGGCGTTCCACGACAGCGCCCCGAACGACATCGACGTGATGTACACGGGCACGGAGAGCTCGAGCGGCTTCGCGCAGCCGTGGCGCGCTCCGAGGACCGTCCTCGTCTCGCAGTTCTCCCGGTACCCCTCGAGTGGCAACCTCGTCATCGCCGCCGGGAGGAAGACAAGGTCGTCGAGGCGGGGGATCGTGCGGTGGAGCGAGAAGCCGGTGATCCGGTAGCGGCCGAGATCGGCCTTGGTCTGGATGTCCTCAATCGTGCAACGGTCCCAGATGGGGCTCTCTCGCATGTCGGTGGCCATCGGCGGGGGCGGTACCGCGGGCTCGGCGTTGAGTGCGTCGCTGCTCATATGCTCCTCCAGATCCGGCCGTCGTGCTTGTCGAAGTACCACAGTCGTCCCTCCGCCTCCACCTTGCGGAAGGGATCGTCCGGCCAGGAGAACCCGGCGGAGCCAAGGGCCCGCGACAGCTCTTCGGTGTCGTTCGCGTCCACAGTGCGCTCGATCGCGTCTGCCCCGAGCGAGCTCACGCTGCCCGAGACGAAGATCACACCCTCGTACATCGACGCCCCGAGCCCGTCGGCGGCGCCGTTCAGGACGACGATCTTGCCCCGGTGGGCCATGAAGCCTGACAGGAAGCCGACGGAGCCGGCGACGAGGACCTCTCCCCCCTTCATCGCGATCCCGGTGCGCGGTCCGCCGTCGCCGTGGATGACGATCGTCCCGCCGCGCATGCCTGCGCCGGCCGACCAGGCAGTCGAGCCGTGCACCACGATCGTTCCCGCCGACATCGCCTCGCCGACCCCCCAGCCGGCATTGCCATGGACGACGATGTTGGCGCCCGCATTGAAGCCACCGCAGTAGTACCCCACGCTCCCGAGAAAGTGGATCTCGGCATCGTCCGCCTCGAGGCCGATACCGAGGTTGTGACGGGCTCGGGGATTGTCGACGACGATCTGAGCATGATCCCGCGAGAGCTCGTGCAGCTTGCGGTTCAACTCGTAGGCGCCGAGGTCGTCGGCATCGAGGTGGACGGCGTCATCCGACAACCCGGACCACTTCTGCGCGGGGCTGTGATCGATGCTCACCTTGCTCCTCCTGTCAGGCTCACGGCGCTCGGAACCTCCCACACCCTCGCCGTCCCCTCCCTCACGTACTCGGTCACGAGCTCCGAGTCGAAGACGCGGCGCAGCGCCTGCTCCTCGGTGGCAAATGCCGTCGTCCCGTCGATCTCTGTGACGAGGAGCGGCTTGATGGCCAGGCGGTCCGTCGCGCAGCCGATCGCCGCCTCGGTCGCCAGCAGGTAGGTGAAGACACCGTCGAGAGCCGTGATCGAGCGCGACAGTGCCTCGTGAAGCGAGGAGCCCTTCGCCAGCTGCTCGGCGATGTAGACGGCGATCAGTTCAGAGTCGTTCTCGGTGAGGAACTCGAGCTTCCGCTCCGTCATGAGCCGGCGCATCTTGTAGTAGTTCGTCAGCTGACCGTTGTGGGTGATGGCGACGTCGAGGAAGGGTCGGGCCCAGAACGGATGAGACAGCTCGACGTCCACCGTCGACTCGGTGGCAAGACGTGAGTGCGCCATCCCGTGCGTGCCCACGAACTCCTCGACGCCGTGCCGGGCGGCCACCTCGTCCGCCGTGCCCACGTCCTTCACGATCTCGAGCCGCCTTCCCATCGAGTGCACTCGCACGCCTTCGGCGCTCTCGATCGCCGCCAGCAGCGCTGCGGGATCGCCCACGAAATCCACCGTGAGGCGCAGGAACGTCCCGCCGTCGACCCCGCCCGGCGTGAGCTGCGGCTCCGTCATGAGTCGGGCTCCGACGAGCTTCATCGTGTCGAACACGTCCGAGAGCGTCCCGTCCACGTCGACTCCGGCGAGCGCGCGGGCCCTGACGATCACCCGGTCGTCACGCGCCTGGTCGCCGTAGAGGGCGAACCCGGTCGAGTCCGGGCCACGGTGGAGCATCGCCCCCTCGGTCACGCAGAGCAGATGACCGATCGGACCGACACGAT
The DNA here is from genome assembly GCA_021797795.1 of Actinomycetes bacterium. GTDB lineage: Bacteria > Actinomycetota > Acidimicrobiia > Acidimicrobiales > Bog-793 > JAKACF01. The sequence goes on from JAJZZB010000121.1 coordinate 8,209, forward strand.
GGAGGATCAGACCACACTGGCCGCACACGTCATGCCTCTCTCTCTTGCTGTCCGGTGTCCTTGAGGGTCGCAAGGAGCGACTCGGCGGCGCAGCGGATGTGGGTGCGAAGGAGCTCCTCCACCAGGCGACCGTCGCCCGACACGAAGGCGTCGACGATCTCCCGGTGCTCGCGGGCCATCTCCCTCACCACACCGACCCTGCGCGCGTAGTAGCGGAATATGAGGAAGGCCGAGTTCTGGTCCCAGATGTCCCGGAGCAACTGCAGCATCCTCTGGTTGGGACACGAGCTGATGAGCGAGATGTGAAGGCCGAAGTTGCTGTTGAAGGCCTCCCGGATGCTGGAGGACGTACGCTGCTCGAACTCGCGATGCATCGCCTTCACGCGGGCGATGTCCATTTTGTCGGCGACCTCGCAGGAAAGGCGGGCCGCCACGGGCTCGAGCAGCTCGCGCAGCTGGTAGAGCTCGCCGATCTCCTCGATCGTGAGGCCGCGGACGAACATCCCTCGATTCGGCACCGAATAGAGGAAGCCGTCCCGCTCCAGGCGGAGCAGCGCCTCCCTGAGCGGCGTCCGGCTCACGCCGAGGCTCACGGCGAGCTGCTGCTGGAACAGGCGCGTCTCCGGCCCGATCTCGCCATTCACGATGGCGCTGCGCAGCCGCTCGTACACCCCGTTGATGAGACGGGTGTCGTGCCTGGCAACCGGGCGGGTCACGGTCCACCCTCCTGTCGGCACTTCGCTGTCTCTCACGAGCCGTCCTCCTCCTGTCGTGCACGGTCTCGCAGGCCGGCGGTAGAAGGGACATCGGCCCGAGCCGAACCCCCGACGCCCTCTCCCGACGCCTCGCCCGAGGCGCCGGCGTGTCTCATACCGGGCTCTCGGATGGCTCGGCCCCGACGAGGGGGCTCGTCTCCATGAGCAACTCCGACGGCGGCCGGACGGTCGCGCTGTGGTTCTCCCTCACGAGGTTGCGGACCGTGAGCGCCGCTCCGATCGCCACCCAGACGAGGAGATACCAGATCCATTGGTTGTCCGGAGACGCTGTCTTGTAGATGCTGCCGAAGATCCCACCGGCGGCGACTCCGAGTCCGAGCACGACGGCGATGACCAGCCCGACGCGGTTCGTGCTGCTCCACAGCCCTCGGATCGCACCAAGGGAGATGGTGGCGTAGACCACCACGAGACCGAGCCCCCCGAGCCCGACGACCCAGGCGAAGAAGGGGAAGTACTGGGGTGCGCCGTTCAGAGCGAACACACCGTTGTCGAAGCGCACGAGGAGGACGAAGGCGACACCGAGAGCGACCTGGAAGATGATGGCGTTCACAGGGGTGCCCCACCTCGCCGACACCTTTGCGAAGGGCCCGGGGAT
>JAJZZB010000122.1 GCA_021797795.1 Actinomycetes bacterium
GGCGCCCGGCCACCGCCAAGCGAGGCTGGAGTGTGGATGGAGCGTTCGATCACCGGCTTCCAGCTGGACGAGGCCGGGGACTATGTCGCCCGCCTCGACTGCGGGCATCGCCAGCACGTACGGCACCGCCCGCCTTTCGAGGTCCGGGACTGGGTGCTCGAGGAGACCGGGCGGACCGAGCGGCTGGGCTCGCTGCTCGAGTGCCCGCTCTGTGACCGCTGCGAGCTGCCGGCCGACGCCCGCTACGAGCGCCGCAGCCCGGAGTGGGACGAGCACAGCCTGCCGGCCGGGCTGCGCCGCGGGGACGGGTCCGGGCGCGGGATGTGGAAGGTGCTCACCGTGCACGCCGGCGCCGTCCGTCTCATGATCGCCGGCGCGAAGCCGGCGGTGAGCGAGCTCGGGCCTGGCGACTCGCACCCCGTCCCGCCCGGGGCCGAGCACGAGGTCGAGCTCCTCGGAGCGGCGCGGGTCTCCCTCGAGTTCTACTCTGCCGCGCCCCCGCCGGTCTCCGACGACCGAGCGGCGAGCGGCGGTGAGGCGGCCTGCTGGGCGCACCTCGTCTGCGAGGAGTGCGGCGGCGTCGAGGGTGACGGGCACCGGCCCGGCTGCCGGGCCGCCGAAGGCTGAGACGCTGGCGGTTCTCCCATCGTTCAGGTGTTGTTCACCTCGACGTCACCAGGCGGAGGCCTGGAGTTCATATGGGACCGGAAGGCTGAACTCGAGGGGTACATCTCGTGACGCGGACAGAGCGCGTCGGTGAGCCAGGAGGGCGAACACCGGATGCAGGTGGCCGAAGGCGGGAAGGAGCCGACGGTGGGCGCCGCACTGCTGTCGGCCCTCGACGAGGCCCCGATCGGCGCCTTCCACCGGCGGGCCGTCCTCGTCTCGGGAGTCGGCTTTTTCACCGACGCCTACGACCTGTTCGTCATCTCGACCGTGGCGGCCCTGGTCGCCACCGAGTGGCACCTCTCGACGACGGAGACGAGCTGGGTCTCGGGGGCCGCCATCTTCGGGGCCTTCTTCGGGGCGATGATCTTCGGCCGGCTGGCGGACCTGTTCGGCCGTAGGCGAATCTACGCCGTCGTGGCGGCGATCATGATCGTGGGCGCCCTGTCCTCCGCCCTCGCCCCCGACTTCGCACTCCTCGTGGCCTCCCGCTTCGTCCTCGGGCTCGGGATCGGCGGCGACTACCCGGTCTCGGCCGTGCTCATGAGCGAGTACTCGAACCGGGACGACCGCGGCCGCCTCGTCGGGCTCGTCTTCTCCATGCAGGCGCTCGGCCTCGTCGTGGGGCCGCTCGTGGCACTCGGCCTGCTCGGTTCCCACGTCCCTGACGCGCTCACCTGGCGGCTGCTGCTCGGCCTCGGCGCCGTCCCGGCGGCGGCGGTCATCTACCTCCGCTCGCGCATGCCGGAGTCGCCCCGTTTCGAGGTGGGTGTGCGCAACGACGCCACGCGGGCGGCGAGCGATCTCGCCAGGTTCTCCGCCGGCAAGGTGACGCCGTTCCCGGCAGGCCGGCTGCCGGCAGATGCCGCCCCGTCCACCGGGCACAGGGTCGGGCTGCTCGAGTTGCTGCGGGACCGGCGCCTTCTCCGACTCCTCGTCGCCACCGCCGGGAGCTGGTTCGTCTTCGACTACGCCTACTACGGCAACACGCTCTCGCTCCCGGTCATCTTGAAGGGCGTCGATCCGAGTGCCGACCTGCTCGCCAAGCTGACCTGGTCGCTCGTCATGTTCGTCGTCTTCGCCGTCCCCGGCTACGCCCTGGCGGTCCTGAAGATGGACCGCTTCGGCCACCGCCGCCTGCAGTTCGTCGGTTTCGCCGTGCTGGCGGCCGCCTTCCTCCTGCTCAGCGCCGTGCCGGCACTCACGGCGAGCGTCGGCGCCTTCGTGGCCGTCTTCGGGCTCAGCTACTTCTTCGTCGAGTTCGGGCCGAACACCACGACCTTCGTGCTGCCGTCGGAGGTCTTCCCTGTCAGCTCGCGGACGACCGGGCACGGGATCGCGGCCGGGATCGGCAAGCTCGGCGCCTTCCTCGGGGTCTTCCTCGTCCCGGCGCTCGATGCCCGCATCGGGTTGCGGGGCATGCTCGGCGTGGCGGCGGTCTTCTCCCTCGCCGGCATCCTCTTGACGACGTTGCTGCCCGAGCCCGCCCGGCGGGGGCTCGACGATCTCTCGAGCGGCGCTCCGCCCGTTCGGACCGGGTCGGGCGTCCCGGGCACCCCGGACCTCCCCTTGTCCGCGCGCGCGAGCTCGCCACGGGCACGGAGGAGCGGTGCGAGGAGGCTCAGGTCTCAGACGGGCTGATCGCTCCCGCAGTGCCAGCATTTGCGCGCCTGCGCCGGCAGGTCGCTCTGCAGACACTGCGGGCAGGCCTTCACCGGGGCGGGATCGCCGAAGACGACGTTGCCCCGGCGTGCGGCCGCGTGCTTGTAGGGCAGTACGAGCGCGAAGTAGAGCACGGCCATGAAGATCACGAAGTAGATGATGGCGGAGATGAGGTCCCCGAAATTGATGAAGGTCGAGGCGTTCCCGCTCCGGCCGAGCTGCACGCCGAGGCCGAGCGGATGGCTGCCCTCGGCTCGGCTCACGAGCGGGCTGATGACGTAGTCGGTGAAAGCCTTGATCAAGGTGCTGAACGCCAGCGCCACGATGAGTCCGATCGACACGACGATCACGTCACCGCGAAGCAGGAAGTTCTTGAAACCCTTCAGCATCGTCTGTGCTCCTCAGGTCGGGGCGTGCGAGGCGCCGAAAATCTCAATGTAACCCACCGCTTCTTTTCGAACGGGACCTTTTCCTCTAGCGCCGCCGGCCTGCGGACAGGTTGAGTTGCAGGCGATGACGACGCTCCGCCAGCACCCGACCGGCTCTCCCGCGCGCTCCGGCGGGCCGGGCAGCGAGGCGGAGGTCCGGCGGCTGCGCGCGGCTGCTGAGCGGGACGCCGGCCGCTTCGAGGTCGTGAAGGAGCTCGTCGACGAGTGCCTCGACCTCATGATCGACTACCGCCAGAGCGGCCACCCGGGGGGCTCCCGCTCCAAGGTCCACCTCCTTGTGTCGCTCATGCTGTCGGGAGCGATGCGCTGGGACCTGCAGCGGCCGTGGCGGCGCTTCTCGGACCGTTTCGTCCTCGGCGCCGGGCACACGGTGCCGGTCGTCTACGCCACCCTCGCCGTTCTGAACGAGGCGCTCCGGGTCCGCTTCGCCCGGACGGGCTCGGCCGACTTCGCCTTCCCCGACGACGGGCGCTTCGCCCTCACCGCCGAGTCACTCGTCGACTTCCGCCACCGGGGCGGGCTCCCCGGGCATGCGGAGATGGCGGGGAGGACGCTCTTTCTCAAGTTCAACACCGGCCCGTCCGGCCACGGACTGGCCCCGGCGGCCGGGGAGGCGCTTGCGCTCAAGCTGGCCGGCGCCGGGGACGTCAAGGTCTTCCTCGTCGAGGGGGAGGGCGGGCTCACCCCCGGAGCGGCCCACGAGACGAAGAACGCGGCCTGGGGGCTCGGTCTGTCGAACCTCGTCTTCCTCGTCGACTGGAACGACTTCGGGATCGACCCCCGCCCGACCTCGAGCGTCGTCCACGGCTCGCCGGAGGAGTGGTTCGCCCCCTACGGCTGGCGGGTGAGCGGGACGGCGGACGGCTCCTCGTGGGGGCCGGTGGCCGGCGCCCTGCTCGAGGCCGCCTGCGGGCCGAACGGCGACGGAAGGCCGTCGATGGCGTACTTCAAGACGCGAAAGGGCCGGGGCTACGGCCGGTACGACGCCGCCAGCCACGGATCGCCCCTTCCCCCCCACGGCGAGCAGTTCTGGGAGAACCGTCGGCCGTTCATGGAGCGCTACGGGGTCGAGTACGAGGGCGTCGGCCGCTCGCTGCCGGCCGACCCGGCTGCGTGCCGCGCCGAGCAGCAGGCGAACCTCGACGTCGTGATGGGCGTGCTGGGGCGCGACGAGGAGCTCGTCACCTGGCTGTCGGACCGCATCGTCGCCCTCGCCGAGGCCGTGCCGGCGACGCTGCCCGGCTTCCGGCTCCGAAAGGGCAGCGCCGGCGTGCTGTCGGACCGCCGGATCCTCGACTACGAGCGCTACCCGGCCGAGCTGTTCAAGCGCCCGGGCGAGAAGGCGCCGAACCGGGCGGCGCTCGGAGCCTGGGGCGCCTATGTGAACTCTCTCGCCCGTCGCGACTACGGCCGGCCCCTGTTCGTCGCCTGCTCGGCCGACCTGGCCGAGTCGACGAACCTGGCGGGCTTCGCGGCCGGCTTCGGCGACCAGCCGGGGTTCGGGTGGTACGAGCGGGACGAGAACCCCTTCGGCAGCCTGCTGCCGACGGAGATCACCGAGTTCGCCAACGCCGGGCTGATGGCCGGCCTGGCGACCGTCGGCTTCGCCGAGGACCCCTTCGAGGACTTCGACGGCTTCTGGGCGGCGACGTCGACCTACGGCTCGTTCTGCTACCTCAACTACGGGCCGATCCGGCTGTTCAGCCAGCTCGCCCAGGACTGCGAGCTCAAGGTGGGGCGGTTCCTCTGGGTCGCCGGCCACTCCGGGCCCGAGACGGCGGAGGACTCGAGGACCCACTTCGGCATCGCCGAGACCGGGGTGACCAAGCTCTTCCCGGACGGCCACGTCATCGACCTGCACCCCTTCGAGTACAACGAGGTGCCGGTCATGCTCGCGGCGGGGTTCGCGACCGAGGTCCCGGTCATCGCCCTGCACCTCACCCGGCCGCCGGTCGAGATCCCCGACCGCGAGCGTCTCGGCATCCCTTCGCACCTGGCAGCGGCCCGGGGCGCCTACCTCATGCGGGCGCCGCGCCCCGGGGCGGCGCGGGCGGGGACGATCTTCCTCCGCGGGACCATGACGACCGCCGCCGTCCTGCGGCTGCTTCCCGAGATCGACCGCCGTGGCTGGAACGTGAAGATCGTGGCGGCGCTCAGCCCCGAGCTGTTCGCCCGCCAGCCGGCCGCCTACCGCCGGAGCGTCGTCGAGCCGGGCGACAGCCTCGACGCCATGGTGATCACGAACGGCGCCTTCGCCGCCATGCGCGAGTTCGCCCACGGTCCGCTGGTGCGGGAGTACTCGCTCTCGGCCGACCGCGACGACCGCTGGCGGACCGGGGGCTCGGTCGAGGAGGTCATGGAGGAGGCCGGGCTCGACGAGGGGCACATCCTGGAGGCCCTCGAGCGCTTCGTCGCCGAGCGGCCGGCGCGCCGTGCCCGCTGGCGGGAGGCGGTCGAGAGCGCAGGGGAGTGAGCGGCCTCAGTCGGGCGAGGCGACCGGGGCGGCCGCCGCCTGGCCCACGACCCGGTCGCCGCCTGCCGCCTTGGCCTCGTACAGCGCCTGGTCGGCGCTCTGGCGGAGGCGGCGGACGTCGCCCGGGTCGCCGGCGGTGACGCCGAGACTGACCGAGATGGCGAGCCCGGGGGCGAGCTCGGACCACGGCTCGGCGTGCAGGCGGTCGAGGATCGCCCGGGCCCGGACGCTGGCGGCCACGAGGTCGGTGTCGGAGAGGACGACGGCGAACTCGTCGCCGCCGAGGCGGACGACGAGGTCCTCGGCGCGGACCGTCTCTTGGAGGGCGCCGCCGACGCGCGTCAGCGTCCCGTCGCCGACGAGGTGCCCGAAGCGGTCGTTCACCGACTTGAAGTGGTCGACGTCGACCATGACGAAGGCCGCCTGGCGGACCTTGGCGACGGCGAGGTCGGCCAGGTAGCGCTCGAGCGCCCGGCGGTTGCCGACACCGGTGAGATCGTCGAGGTGGGCGTCGCGGTCAAGCTGCTCGAACTCCTCGGAGACCCGCTCGACGCGCACGAGCGCCCGCATCGCCCCGAGGGCGGCGACCCGGGTCGCCCAGCGCTCGGCGATCTGGTAGCGGGCGCAGCGCCATCCGGCCGTCGGGGCGTGCCGCGACTCGATCTCGGCGGCGAGGTAGAGGGCGAGCTCGTACTCCTGGGGGTGGCGCTGCGGGTCGATCTCGGCGAGCGCCCGCTCTGCCTCGCCGAAGGCGGCAGGGTCCTCGGCAAGGGCTGCGGCGAGCGCCAGGGCCAGGCGGAGATGGCCGCCGGCCCGGCCAAACAAGCTGTGGGCGCCGCCGATCTCCGCCAGCAGCGCCTGGGCCTTCGAGGCGCACTGCTCGCCGCACAGCGCCCTCATGAGCAGGCCGAGCGAGGCGAGCTCGGTGCGCCAGGAATCCGGCAGGTCGAAGCGGGCGGCCGCCTCCACCGCCTGGTCGAAGGTCGCCCGGCACCCGGCGAGGCCCGACGGGTCGTCGAGCTGGCGCAGCATGCTGGCGAGCGCCACCTGGGCCTCGGCGCGGTTGTAGGCCACGGCCGCCAGCAGCCTCACGAGGGTGGGGGAGGGGTTCCCGCAGACGAGCTCGAGGGCGGCGGCGTACTGCTCGTCGGAGAGCTCCCACATCCCCCGCTCGGCGAAGGCGATGCCGCAGCCCGTGCGGGCGAGGACGACCTCGTAGAGGGGGGCCGTCTCCGTCTCGAGCAGCACCACCGCCCGGGCGAGGTCGGCGTCGGCCGACACCTCCCGGCCCGCGCCGGCCGCCAGCCCGAGGCTCGCCCGCAGCGAGAGGGCGAGGGCGGTGAGCGGCCGGTCCCCCTCTTCGCTCGAACGGGCTACGAGCTCGTCGACGCCGTCGGGATCCCAGCCCTTGCCCGAGGTCCAGCCGTCGAGGAGCGAGGCGAACAGGCCGAGGCGGGCCACCTCGGACCAGCCGTGGCGCTCGGCGGCGGCGGTGAGGGTCACGGCGGCAGCGGCGGCGCCCGGGTCGCCCGACTGCAGCTCGTGCAGGAGCGAGAAGATCTCGAGCCGCGCCCGGGCGCGCTCGCGACGTTCAGGCGTCTCCGCAGATACCCCGCAGCGCGGCTTCATCCGAGCTCCCCTCTCTGGCTTTCATTGTGTCATGGCAAGGGAGCGGTCGCTGCCCGCCAGCCTGTGCCGTGAGGCCCGGGGCGCAGTCGCGGCGGGCGGGGACGGCACTACCATCCGGCCGTGACACGGCGCGGCACGGTGCACACGCTCGCCGCGCTCGCAGTTGTCGCCGCCGTCGCCGGGCTGAGCGTCCTTTTCTACCTCTCCTCGTTGCACGCGGCTGCCGCCAACTCCGACGGCGCCACGGTCGTCCTCGAGGGCCGCTCGCTCGTCGCGGGCAACCTCGCCCTTGGCCACTGGGGGCTCTCGCTCGACTCGTTCTGGACGGTCGACGTCCTCTTCTATGCCGCCGCCGTGGCGCTCGCCGGCATCGCGCCGCAGCTGCTCCATGCCGTCCCGGCGGTCATCGCGGCGCTGACGGTCGCAGTGGCGGCCTTCGCCGCCCGCCGGGGCCGGCGGGGCTGGGGCGCCGTCGCCGCCGCCGGGACCGCCGCCGTCCTGCTCGGGCTGCCCACCGCCTCCTTCGCCGAGTTCTTCCTCATGGGCCCGCTGCACGTGGCGACGACGCTGTGGTGCCTCCTGGCGATGCTCGCCCTCCGCCCCGGCCGGTTCAACTGGGGCGTGGCGGCGGCCGCCGGGATGCTCGCCGCCGGGATGCTCGGCGACCTTCTCACCCTCGCCATCGGCGTCCTGCCCGTGGCGCTCGCCGGCGGGGTGGCGATGCTGCGCTACCGGCGGGTCGGGGCAGGCCTGCCCCAGGTGGCGGCAGCCGCCGGGGGCGTCGCCGGATGGCAGGTGGTGCGTCGGGCCGCGGTCGCGCTCGGGTCCTTCTCGGTCGGCCCGGCCAATCCGAGAGCCCCCCTTCACCAGATGATCGCCAATCTCGGCCACGTGGTCACCTACGGGGCGGCCCTCGCCGGGGTGGGCGTCCGCCCCTTCGCGGGGCCGGCTGTGCCCCCTCTCCTCGAGGCGGCGCATGCCGCCGGCGTCGCCCTCGGCGTCGGCGCGGTCCTTGTCGGCATCGTCGGCCTGGCCCGCTCGTCGCTCACCGGGGCCGAGCGGGACTCCTGGCCGCCGCCCCGGGGCGAGGGCGGGTGGATCTTCCTCGGGGACGCCGTCCTCGTCGGGTTCCTCGGGAGCTGTGCGGTCTTCGTCTACCTCTCGTTCAACGCGACGCCGCCCTTCGGGCGCTACCTCACCCCGGCGCTCGTCTACGCCTCGATCCTCGCCGGCCGCCTTGCCGGCCGCCTCGTCGAGCGGATGAGGGGAGGGGGCATGGCGGTGGTGGCCTCGGCGGTCTGCCTCGGCCTGGTTGCCGGCTACGTCGCCACCTTCGCCGACACGCTCGGCGCCCGCCCCCCCGCCGAGGGGGCCGTGCGCCTGGCCGCCTACCTCGAGCGTCACCACCTCGACCGGGGCGTCGGTGCCTACTGGAGCTCCTCGATCGTCACCGTCGAGTCCTCGGGCAGGGTCGCCCTGCGCCCGGTGGTGGCGCTGCCCGGCGGACGGATCGTCCGCTACCCGCGCAACAGCGAGGCGAGCTGGTACGGCGGAGGCTTCCAGTTCCTCGTCTTCCAGCCGTCCGCCCCCTGGGGCGGCGTCACGGCGGCGGCGGCAGCAGCCTCGTTCGGGGCGCCGGCCGGGGTGGCGACGATCGGCTCCTACGAGGTGCTCACCTACCGCCACGACCTCACGATCCGCCCGGACGGCGCCTACGCCCCCCAGGCGTGGCGCCGGGGTGGCCCGGCCGGCTAGCCGGTGCCCGAGCCGGCGTCCACCGGCGGAGGGCTGGAGGCGCTCGCCGAGTAGAAGCGCTGCCAGTTCGGGCTGGAAGGGTGGAACCTCGAGGCGGGCCCCTTGGCGAAGGCGGCCAGCACGTTCTCGGTGATCCTTGTGACCTCGGGCGTGCAGCCGGGAACGGCGCGGGGGGCGAAGGGGACCGGCAGCTGGCCGTTGTTGTCCCAGAGCCGGTCGACGAACGAGGCCGTCCCCGACGCGAAGACGCCCCCGCCGCCGGGACGGGTGTAGTAGCCCATGTCGCTGTAGAGCGGTCCGAGGACGCTCGCGGTCGGGGAGTGGCAGAGGATCTGGACGTCGCCCGGGGCGGGCGGGCCGGGGACGTACCTGTCGAACTCCGAGCCGAGGACGTCGAGGATCTTCCCCCCGTTGGCGAGGCCGGTCCCCTGGAAGGCGAAGTGGGACGAGTCGACGACGACGAGGTCGCCGCTCCCGCCGTAGGCCTGGTACATGATCCCGATGAGGGCGCTCTCCGGCCTCGGGTCCGGCGGGGAGGGCCAGTTGGAGGTGACGGCCGCGTTGTCCTTGCCGTACAGAGGGTCCTCGGTGGCGACCTTGTAGCAGACCTGCCGCCGGTAGGGCCCGAGAGGGGAGTCGTCGAGGCGGATGTGCCGGTAGCAGCAGTTGGCCCCGAGGACGGCGAAGTTGAGCCCTCGGTCGACGGCGCCCTGCACGCCGTAGCGCATCGGTGCCGACCAGTACTCGTCGTGCCCGAGGCTCACGAGGCAGCGGTGGTTCCCGAGCAGCTGGGGGCGGGCGTGCAGGTCGACGTCGGTCCAGTAGGTGACGTCGAGCCCGAGGCGCTCCACGAGGGCGACGAGGGGGTACTCGTTCCCGAACAAGTCGGCCGTGCCGTCCTCGTTGCCCGGCGCGTAGGGCCGGT
>JAJZZB010000123.1 GCA_021797795.1 Actinomycetes bacterium
AGGGTTACCAGGCTCACCTGCATGACTACCGCCTCCGCAGAGGGGTCGGTCACGAAGTCGGTGACGACGGCGAAGTGGCCGGCGCTGTCGAGCGCCACCACCCGGCAGGCCATCCCGGTGGTGCCGAGCTCGCTCACCGTATAGGTCATGTCGCGTGGTTGGAGCTGGGCGGGAAGGCCAGGCGCGGTGACGACCGGGTCCAGGCTCTTCACGTTGGTGTTGTCGATGGTGGGGGCGTAGGTGTCCGAAAGCGTGCCGTCCGCCACCGTGAACCACACCTTCGAAGCCGTGTCAGCAGCAGTGCCTACACAGTCCTTCCTCGCCTGGTCGTAGTACGAGGGAGCACCGGGCGCCCCGGAAGCCTCGGCGCCGGGGGACCCGACGGCGAGGTCGAAGACGTGCATCGAGGTGACGTTCCTGCCGACGCCGGCGCCCACGGTCGGCAGCGTCACGGACACCACCGGTTGGCTTGGGTTGAGCGGGATCGCGGCGTACGAGAGGCTGACCGGGACCGTGCCGCCGGGGTCCCAGCCGCCCGTCGTGGCAAGGAAGTCCGTGCCCGTGGCGGGGGCGTTGTCCACCCAGTCCGCGAAGGTCACGCCCGCGGTCGTCGTGGCGCCGTTCGCGTAGGTGACCGTGAAGGTGCCGCTCGCAGGCCCGTAGGCGGACGCGCCGACGATGCCGAGCGTCGAGCCCTGGCCCGAGAGCGCGACCGTCTGGCCGTCGGCCACCACGTTGTCGGGCTGGCCGGGGGCGACGTCGGGCCACGTGAGCTGGAGGCCGTCGTGGAGGAGGCTCCCCCCCGGGACGAGGGCGTCCTCGGCGAGGCCGCCCGCGTTGAAGCTGTCGCCGATGCCGTCGAAGTCGCCGGCGGTCGGGTCGGCAGGGCTAGTGACGCCGACGTTGTCGAAAGCCTGCCCGAGCGTCTCCGCCCCCTGGGCGTGCGCCACACCGGCTGGCACCAAGCCGAGGCTCGCCCCCGTGGCCACCGCCAAGACGACGAGCGCCCGGCGCCTCCAGAAGCGCCCGAACTTCCCCATAGCAACCAGGCCCCCTTTTCTTGGCTCCCTGACCCTGACGGCAGCCTACAAAGCGCAAGGGCACTGCAGCCACCCGGAGCTGTACCTGGACTGCTGTGCGACGGGGCCGATGGAACCCCAAGACCGCCTCCCCTTGGAGTCCCCACCCAGGACCGCCCGCCGGCCCAGGACGCTTTGGCTGCTAATCGGGTGATGCGGGGCCCCAAGCCCCATCCAACTCGGAACCCGGGGCGGGCGTCCTCCTCTTATCACAGAGGTGGCAGTTATGTAGCATGTTCGTATGACAGGCAAGCGGAGGCTGTCGGCCTCCGTCGACGCCGAACTCATCAACGCCGCACATGCGGCCGTGGAGGAGGGACGGGCCGGCAGCGTCAGCGCTTGGGTCAACGATGCCCTGCGCTTGAAGGCTGAGCATGACCGGCGCATGCAGGCCCTCGACTTGTTCCTGGCTGCCTACGAGGCCGAACACGGGCTGGTCACCGAAGCCGAGATCGATGACGCCGTCCGGAGAGCCCGCTCACGTGCGACCGTGGTTCGATCGGCCGAGGCCAAGAAGGCCAAGTCACGTCGCAGCGTGGCATGAGCCTGCTCCTCGATTCCGGAGCCTTCGTGGCGGTAGAGCGCGGTGACCGCGACGTCGTCGCGCTGGTGAAACGCGAACGGCTGGCCCAGCGTTCGCCCCTCAGCCATGGCGGCGTCGTCGCGCAGATCTGGCGCGGTGGGTCAGGTCGCCAGGCGGAGGTCGCACGCCTGTTGGGCGGCGTCGACGTGAGAGCGCTCGACGAAGAGCTAGGCAAGAAGGCGGGCATGCTCCTCGGTAGGAGCCGGACTGATGATGCCGTAGATGCGGCTCTCGTTTGTCTGGCTACCGACGGCGACGACATCCTTACGTCCGATCCCGAAGACCTGAGGCTCTTGGCTGAAGCCGCCGGCCTGCACGTCGACCTTCTGCCGGCGTGACGACGCGGTAGCCGGAGCCGGGCGGTGAGTCGCTACCCCCTTGGCTTCTTGCAGACGAAAACGGTCTATTTGGCCACTTTCGTCTACAAGATGGCCCGAGCGCCTTTCGCTTGCTGGTACCCGGGACCCCCTTGGACCACAGCTTCAGCCGAAGCGGCCCCTACCACAACCGCACGGTTGGCCGGCAGCCGGAGCTCGGCCGGCTGGGTGCTCGGAGGGAGAAGCGAGGACGTCCTGGGACATCCTGGCCGGCGGAAGAGGGCGGCAAGTGGCAGTCCTCGGGCCCGAGCTCTTCGAAGCCCGCGTCCCCCAACGGGGGTCCCGGCTCCACCATCCGGGGGATGGTGGAGGGCGAGGGCCACAGAACTGGTGGACGTGGTTGCCGGCGGGGCACATTCATCAGAAACAGCGGCAATTCTTTCCCCCGGAACTGACGAATGCGCCCTTCTTGTCGTCACGTTCACCAGTTCCATGTCAACGCCGGCCTGGGAGGCGCAGGAGGCCGCAGCCCTGAATTCAAGCGAGGGCCGGGGCATGCCAATGGCACCCTCAGCTTCACTCAGTCGTCTCGGTCGATCGTTCGCGTCAACGTCGCCATCTCGACCGCCGCGCGGGCGGCATCCTCGCCGCGGTTCCCGAGCGCGCCGCCGGCCCTCGCCCGCGCCTGTTCGACCGTGTCGGTGGTGAGCACGCCGAAGATCACCGGCACGCCCGTGTCGAGGCCGACGCGGGCGATACCCACCGCCGCTGAATCGGCAACGAGCTCGTAGTGCCCCGTCTCGCCTCGTATGACCGCGCCGAGAGCGATCACTGCGTCGTAAGAGCCCGACGCGGCAAAGCGCTGCGCGATGAGGGGCAGCTCGTAGGCACCGGGGACGGCGGCGCATGCGACCTTGTCCTCGGGGACCCCGAGCTCGTCGAGCGTGCGCTTCGCCGCAGCGAGCAAGGAACTCGTGATCTCCTCATTGAACCGGCTCCAGACAATGGCGACGCGGAGCCCTCTCCCGTCGAGGTCGCGTCTCACGGGGCGCTCAGCCGACATTGTGGCCTGCTCCGCCGAGGCCGGGACCGGCGAGGAGATGGCCGAGCCGGGCCCGCTTTGTATTGAGGTACCTTAGGTTCTCTCTGTTCGGACGGGTCTCGAGCGGGACCCGCTCGAGGACCTCGACCCCGAAGCCCTCCAGGCCGCGGCGCTTTGCCGGGTTGTTGGTAAGCAGGCGCACCCTCCGCACGCCGAGGTCGAGGAGGATCTGGGCGCCGATGCCGTACTCGCGGCCGTCGACCGGCAGCCCGAGCTCGACGTTCGCGTCCACGGTGTCGTAGCCCCGGTCCTGCAGCTCGTAGGCGCGCAGTTTGTCCACGATCCCGATCCCGCGGCCTTCGTGGCCTCGGAGGTAGACGATGACGCCGGCGCCGGCCGCGGCGACCCGTGCCATCGCCTGGTCGAGCTGCTCGCCGCAGTCACACCGGAGCGACCCCAACACGTCCCCGGTCAGGCATTCGGAGTGCAGGCGCACGAGCACGCCGTCGTTAGCGTGCAGCTCGCCTATGACCAACGCGAGGTGAGTCTCGCCCTCGAGGCTCTCGTAGGCGTAGCAGGTGAACTCGCCGACGCTCGTCGGGAGGCGCGCCATCGCCACCCGGCGGACGAGGCCCTCGCTCCGGCGGCGGTAGGCGACGAGGTCGGCGATCGTAACGATGAGGAGGCCGTGGTGGGCAGCGAAGGCCTCGAGCTCGTCGCCCCTCGCCATCGACAGCCCGTCGGCGCTCACCACCTCGGCCAGCACGCCGACCGGCTCACGGCCCGCGAGGCGGGCGAGGTCGACCGCCGCCTCGGTGTGACCGGCGCGGCGCAGCACGCCACCAGCGCGGGCTCGCAGTACGTGGACGTGGCCGGGGCGGGCGAGGTCCTGCGCCCGAGTCGACGGGTCGGCGAGGCAGCGGATCGTTGCCGCCCGGTCAGACGCAGAGATGCCCGTCGTCGTGCCCACGGCCGCGTCGACCGTGACCGCGAAGGCCGTCCGCTGGGACTCGGTGTTGCGAGCGACCATCAAGGGCAGCTCGAGCTCGTCGGCACGTGCCTCGCTGATCGCGCAGCAGATCAGCCCGGAGGTGTGGCGGACGAAAAAGGCGATCTTCTCTGGGGTCACGGCGTCTGCCGCAAGGATGAGGTCACCCTCGTTCTCCCGCCCCTCGTCGTCGAGGACGACCACGGTCTCGCCCCGTGCGATCGCGGCAACCGCTTGTTCGACCGATGCGCCCTGCACGCTCACGGCTCTCCTTGGGCCCGGTCATAGGGGGACGGGGTGCCGGCGCGCACCAGGCGCTCGACGTACTTCGCCACGACGTCGACCTCCAAGTTGACGAGCTGGCCCGGCCGCTTTTGGCCGAGCGCCGTCGAGCCGGCCGTGTGGGGGATGATCTCGATGCGCACGAGCTCGGGGGCAACAGCGACCAGGGTCAAACTGCAGCCGTCCACGGCGAGCGAGCCCTTCTCGACGAGGTAGGGCTCGAGGGCGGCCGGGACTTCGATGGCGAGGTGTGGCGCCGCCTCGGCGATGGTGCCCGTCGCATCGACGTGGCCCTGTACGAGGTGGCCACCGAGCCTGGCGCCGAGCGCGACCGGCCGTTCCAGGTTCACGGCCTCCCCGGGCTCCAGCTGCCCGAGGTTGGTGCGAGCGAGCGTCTCGTCGAGGGCGTCGACCGCGAACGAGCAACGATCGCTCGCGACGACGGTGAGACAGCAGCCGTTCACCGCGACCGAGTCACCGAGCGCCATGCCGGCAGTGACAACCTCGGCTCCGAACCGAAGGCGTGTCGTAGCGCCGCCCCGTGCCGCCAACAGGAAGCGCCCAAGCTCCTCCACGATCCCCGTGAACATCACATGTCCCCGCGGCAGATGAACCCGGGACCGCCCGGCTCGGGACCGCCCGGTCCGGTACCGAGGTCGTCAGGCTCGGGGACGAGGTCGAGACGGAGGTCGGAGCCGAGGCGCGTAACCGCCTCGATCCTCCCCCGCCAAAGCCCCTCCATGGTCGGGGCGCCCGGCCCGGCGAACATCGCGAGCCCGTCGTCACCGCCGAAGAGGGCGGGCGCGAAGTAGACGACGTAGCGGTCGACAAGCCCGGCGCGATGGAACGCTCCGGCGACTGTGGCGCCCCCTTCAACGAGGAGCTGGAGGACGCCCCGTTGGCCGAGCTGGTCCAGCACGGTGCCCAGGTCGCCGCTCATCGAGACCGCCGGCAGGACAGCGGCTCCTGGCGGGACCGGGCCGAGCACGACACGAAGCGGAGAGGGGCCTGGTGCGTCGCGAACAGTGAGGAGCGGGTCGTCGGCGCGCACGGTCCCCGCACCGACAAGGACCGCGTCGCTCTCCGCGCGCAGGCGGTGCGCGTCGGCTCGCGCCGCTTCACCTGTGATCCAAGCGCTCGTGCCGTCGGGCGCGGCGATCCGGCCGTCGAGGGACGCGGCGAGCTTCAGGACGACCAAAGGCCGGCCCGTTCGGCGCTGCGTCAGGTAGGGAGCGAGCTGTGCCTTCACCGCTCGCGCCCCCACACCGAGCTCGACCTCGACGCCGGCGGCTCGAAGTGCCGAAAGGCCCCGGCCGTTGACCCTCGGGTCGGGGTCGAGGATCCCGACCACGACGCGGCGGGCCCGAGCAGCGATGAGCGCGTCGGTACACGGCGGGGTGCGGCCGTGGTGGGCGCAGGGTTCGAGGGTGACGTATGCGGTGGCGCCTCGCGCCGCTGCCCCGGCGTTGCGCAGGGCGACGACCTCGGCGTGGGGTCCCCCCGGCGGAGCCGTCGACCCCTCGAAGACCCGCCCGTCAGCAGCGACGAGGCGGCAGCCGACCCAGGGGTTCGGCGAACTGTACGCACGCGCACGCTGGGCGAGCTCGAGCGCTGCGCACATGTGTGCCTCGTCGTCCGCGCCGGCCGCTGCGCACGCATTCGTCGAGCAAGCACCCGCCATCCCTCAGGGCACCGGCTGGTAGAGCGTGGTGCGTTGGCGAAGCGGCCGACCGAGCGGGGCGACGAGCTTTTCGAAGTCCTCGCGCTCGAGGCCCTGACCGTGGCTCGCGCCGGCAGCCCGGCTGATGTTCTCCTCCATCAAGGTGCCTCCGAGGTCGTTCACGCCTGCCTGGAGAAGCTGGCGGACGCCATCGGTGCCGACTTTCACCCAGCTTGCCTGGACATTGTCGATGAGGCCTCGATAGGCGATGCGGCCGACCGCGTGCATGAGGAGCACCTCGCGAAACGTCGGGCCGCGCCGGGAACGCCGCTGCAGGTAGAGAGGGGCAGCCATGTGCACGAAGGGCAGAGGTACGAACTCAGTAAAGCCTCCCGTTCTCCGTTGCAGCTCGCGGGTCCGGACCAGGTGGCGGGCCCAGTGGACCGGCCCCTCGACGGTGCCGTGCATGATCGTAACGTTCGAGCGGAGCCCGGCTCGGTGCGCGGTCTCGTGCGCGAAGAGCCACTCCTCCGTCGTGACCTTGTCGGGGCAGATTTGCCGGCGGATCTCGTCATCGAGGATCTCCGCCGCGGTGCCCGGAAGGGAACGGAGCCCCGCCTCGAAAAGGCGGCTCAGGTAGTCGGCGAGCGGCTCCCCGAGGCGCCGGGCGCCCTCGGTGACCTCGAGGGCGCTGAAACCGTGCACGTGCATGCCCGGTTCGGCGTCGACGACAGCCTTGCAGACCTCGACGTAATAGTCGCCGTCGAAGTCGGGGTGGACGCCACCTTGCAGGGTGACCTCGGTCGCCCCTCGCCTGGCGGCTTCACGGACGCGCGCTGCGATTTCCTCCAGGCTGAGCAAGTAGGGCGCCCCACGCAGGTTGAGCGAGAGGGGGCCTTTGGAAAACCCACAGAACCGGCACTTGAACGTGCAGATGTTGGTGTAGTTGATGTTCCGGTTGTGCACCCAAGTGACCGTCTCGCCGACAGCCTCGCGTCGCAGCTCGTCCGCGCACTCGGCCACCGCCGAGACCTCCGGGCCGCGCGCCGAAAAGAGCGTGACGAGCTCGTCGACGCCGGGCTCTTGGCCGAGCCGCACACCCTCGAGCACCTCGCGGACCGGGCCCGACGCACGGCTTCGGGCGGGCACCAGGACGGGGGGCACGCCGCGCGCACCCGAGTACCAGGCGGTGGAGCGCTCACCGACGAGTACTACCTCGACATCATCGCCGACTGGCCTTGTCGCGGCCACCTTCTCAGGGAAGACCGCACCTGGGTCGTCACGTCCGAGCCCCTCGGCGTCTGAGCGGTCGAGGACGGCAAAACAAACGTTAGGGTCGAGCCAACGCCCGGGGTCCCGGGCGAACTCGGGGTAGACGGTGAGGCGCGGCGCGAGGCTGTAGCCGCGTGCTTCGGTCACCTGTCGGAGGCGCTCCAGGCTCGGCCAGGCACGCTCGGGGTTCACGTGATCGGCTGTCACTGGAGAGACCCCGCCCCAGTCGTCGATCCCCGCGTCGAGGAGGGCCCCGAAGTCGTCGGTGAGGTTGGGGGGTGCCTGCAGGTGGACGTCAGCTTGGAGGACCAACCGGGCCGCGGCGGTCGTCCAGAGGTGCTCCTCGGCTGGACAAGGCGGGGCGTTGGCCATCGTGGTCGCTTCCTTCGGGAGGAAGTTTTGGACGATCACTTCTTGGATGTTCCCATGACGCTCGTGGTGCTCGGCGATCACCCGGAGCGCCGCGAGGCGGTCCACGCGGCTCTCCCCAATGCCAACGAGGATGCCCGTGGTGAAGGGGATGGCGAGGCGTCCGGCTGCTTCGAGGGTGGCGAGACGGCGCTCAGGCGCCTTGTCGGGTGCGCCGCGGTGGCAGAGGAGCGCCGGGTTGAGGCTCTCGAGCATCATCCCCTGGCTTGGTGCCACAGGCCGCAGCGTGGCGAGCTCTTCTTCGTACAGCGCCCCCGCGTTGGCGTGCGGCAGGAGGCCGGTGTCGTCGATCACGACCTCGGCCATCGCCGCGACGTAGTCGATCGTCGAGGCATAGCCGCGCTCGGCGAGCCAGCGGGCCGCGACCTCGTAGCGCAGCTCCGGCCGCTCGCCGAGGGTGAAGAGCGCCTCGTGGCAGCCGGCTCGGGCCCCAGCGCGAGCGATCGCGAGCACCTCGTCTCGCTCGAGGTAGGGGGCCTCGAGCCTCGCCGGCGGCTGGGCGAAGGTGCAATAGCTGCAGCGGTCCCGGCAGAGCTTGGTGAGCGGGATGAAGACCTTCGCTGAGTACGTGACCCGGGGCCCGAACCTACGGTCGCGAACGGCTCGTGCCGCGACCAAGAGCTCTTCGAGCGGCGCGTCCAGCAGTTCTCGATCGGTGGGCATAGCGACAGGTTAGTGAGGGTGAGTTTGGAATGCGAACTGACTGGTTCTTGGGTTCGGACGTACCCTCGGGTGTGACCAGCGCTCCGACTGAGCCTTTCGACTCCATCGCCAAGACGCTCGAGCTTGTCGGTGACCGCTGGACGATGCTGATCGTGCGCGACGTCTTGCGCGGGCTACGTCGCTTCGAAGAGCTCCGGGGCGACTTGGGCATCGCTCGGCCCGTGCTCTCCGACCGCCTCGGCAAGCTCGTCGACGGTGGCATCCTCACCAAAGTCCGCTACGAGGAGCACCCGCCGCGCTATGAGTACCGCCTGACCGAGATGGGCCTCGAGCTCTCCCCAGCGCTCGTCGCATTGATGCGGTGGGGCGACCGGTGGCTCGCCGGCGCTGCGGCAGGCGTCGTCCTCTACCACCGTGCCTGCGGGACCGAGCTCGAGCAGGGGTTCTGGTGCCCGAAGTGCGCGACGACGTTCGGCCCGCGTGCTATAAAAAGCCGTGCCCGGCCACCCCGGCCCGGCCGGCCAACAGCACGGCCAACGGCACGGACAGCACCTCGCCAGCCCTGAACCGGCCCACCGGCCAGGTCGAGCGACAGCTTTCTCCCCGGGGTTGTTGAACGGGCGTCAGCCCGCACCACCCCCGCTTCCGAGCAGCGCTTTATCGAGGGCCGCCCGGTAGGCGGCCCGGCGCTCCTCGGGCGAGGTCTTGCTGCAATCGGTGCAGCGCACGTTGCCAGGAAGCCGGTCGTAGAGGCAGCAATTGCGCCTTTCCCAGTACCAGGCGCTCCGGCCGGCGTGCTCGACGGTGGCGAAATTGCCGAGGCCCTGGAGCTCGGCCGGCGCCAGGGCGAAGAACCGCTCGCCCAGTGGCTTCACTTCCGCGCCGAGCAGGCCCTCCATGGTGCGGAAGGCCACCGCCGCCGACGCAGCGATGTTGCCCCACAAGAGGCGCCTTCCCACCCTCACGCACGACAGCGTGGCGCTCACCAAAGGGCGCATGTGGCCCTCGACCGCGTCGTCCACAAAAGCGGCGACGACCTCCTCTCCGCCATCGCCCGGGCGCCACTCGCCGGTAGCGAGGACCCTC
>JAJZZB010000124.1 GCA_021797795.1 Actinomycetes bacterium
ACCTGTTCGACCTCGACGCCTACGCTCCCACGCGGTGAGTTAGGTAATACACGTTCGGGCGCCGAATACCGTCATCTACCAGCACAGATGCCCGCTCCTCAGCTGCGAGCCCGGAAAGTACCGCTAGGGCGACGGCTTGAGCAGGGTGTCGCAGTAGGTCGTGTCCGGTCCGAACGGACCGCCGCAGAGCGGCGTGGTGGCGAACTGGGCGGCGTCTCCGTAGTTGAACAGGGTTCCGGGGTAGTTGGCGCCGTAGGTGAACGCCGATGCGGACTTGTTCCAGGCGTACCAGGGATAGGTGCAGTACGGGCCGCCGTAGCTCGGGCAGTACTGGTTCACCTCCGCCGTCCCGCCGAAGTCGCTCACGACCGCCCAGCTCTTCGGGGAGGAGCCGTTGGCGAAGGTCACCGACTTGATCTGAAGGGGCGAGAAGCCGAGCCAGTGGGCGGCGTCGTAGGAGTCGCAGCCGACCTGCCCGGGCACGCAGTAGGCGGCCGCCGGGGTGGTGAACGGCGAGGTGTGGCCGATCTCCCAGACGAACGCGTTCGGCGTGTCGTGGACGATCCCCCAGCCGAGCGAGTTCCCGATCGTCTGGGTCGAGAAGGCCGGCAGGAGCGGCCCGTACTTGCTGTCGAGCACGATCGTGCCCGACTGGCCGGTGGTGAGGTCGGTGACGGTGACGTTCCACCCCTCTGCCGGCGAGACGACGTGGAAGTGGACCGTCACGGTGTCACCGCCGTGCATCACGAGCGGCTGCGTGGTCGAACCGCGGTAGAGCTCGGCGTTGAAGGCGGCCGTCTCGGCGAAGCTCTTGCTGCTCACCTGCCACACCGGGGAGCAGACGGTGAAGTCGTTGGGCGCGTACGAGACGTTGAAGCCGCCGCTCGACGAGCAGTTCTTCACGAGGGAGTCCGGGTAGAACTGCACCTCGAGGAAGGCCTGGTTGAACAGGGCGTGCGGGTTGGGGTCGGTCACCGTGCCACCCCACCAGAAGGTCGGGCCGACAGAGGAGACCGGGACCGCTCCGTCGCTCGGGAGCACGGCCGTCCACGTGAGATCCTCCGCCGAGCCGGCGAGCGACGACACCGGGTCCAGCTCCGGTTCGTCGTGGCCGGAGCAGCCGGCCGTGTACCAGATCGGGTAGCTCGGCGTCGACGCGAAGTGGTGAGCGATGCAGTCGCCGGATCCCGACTCCGGGGTCGACGTGGCGCCGTGGGCGGCCTGTGGGGTGGCGAGGCCGAGGCCGCCGGCCGCCGTCGCCACCGAGAGCAACGCCGTCGCTGCCCGCCTGCGCCGCCGTAGGCGCCCGCCTGCAGTCGATCCTGACCGCTTCGCGTCGAGCACTGTCCGCCTCCCGCGTCGTGAGCCCCGCCAGGTCGGTCCGCGCAGTGTACTGCCGAGCGCCTGTTGCGAGAAGGGGGCGGTGGCGTCTCGTGGGGCACCCGGCGAGCGTGCCCGCAGGCGCCGGGCCAATGCCTCCGCTCTCGAAGCGACCGGCCACCGACGGGGTCCCCGCTCCCGCCGCAACGGCGGCATCTCGTCGATGCAAGGCGACGCGCGGCTGCCGGAGACTCGGTGGGTGTGCTCGCCGTCCGGCCCTTGACCGCGTCAGCGGGGCCCGTCACCGGCGGCTCCTCGCATCCCGTCTCGGTCGCCATGGCGTCGTCGGCGCCGGGCCGACACGACGCCGGAGCGGACGAGTCATTCGGCGGCAGGCCGGTCCTGTGCCGAGCGGGTACCGCCATACCGGGCGCGAGAGCAGCCGGCAGGGAATGCTCGAGATCTGCGATCTCCCGGGCGACGCCCTCAGCGACGAGCGCTCCGGCCGGCCCGTCCGCGCCGGCTCAGCTGACCGGCCGCAGCAGGACGAGCGGGATTTCCCGGTCGGTCTTTCGCTGGTACCCGCCGTAGTTGGGGTGCCGGGCCGTGATGAGCGGCCAGAGCCGGTCCCGTTCCCCCGGGTCGGCCGTCTCCGCCCGCATCGCACGGCGCGGCCCGCCTGCCACCGACACGCTGACCGTCGGCTCGGCGCAGAGGTTGAGGTACCAGTCGGGGTGACGGTCGTCGCCGCCCCGGGAGGCGACGAGGACGACCACCTCGTCCTCGCTGTATGGCGACGTCAGGAGAGTCGTCCTGTGCCGGCCGCTCTGTCGTCCGGTCGTCGTGAGCTCGACCACCGGCATGCCCGCCGCCGACCAGCCGAGACGGCCACCGGACAGGCCGAGCACGAGGCGGTGGGCCGTGTTGAGGACTTTGAAGACGACGCCCGAGGCCACGGGCCTCGACGCTAGCGACCTGATCGCTCTCGGACGGTGTTGCGACCCGCTCCCGGTCACGCCGCACGTCGATCAGCCGCTCGGGCGCTCCGGGCCACCGACGGGAGGGGAGGCAGCGCGAGCGCTAGCCTGGGACCGGATGACCGCTCCGGCCTCCTCACTGGCGGACCTCGCCTCGCTCGACGAGGCACTCGGCCGCTACGTACGGCCCGACACCTTCCCGCTCGGGGTCCGGATGCTGGCCCCGGGCGAGCCGGTCCCCGAGGGGGTGCGGGTGCCGAGCCGCGACCTCGGCGAGCAGTGGATTGTCTGCCAGTCGATCGGGATCGCCCGCCGGTACGGCTGGTCGATCGCCGTCGGCAAGGAGGACGTGATCTGCCCGCTGGCGGCGGTGGCCTTCGGCTTTCGAAAGGGGAACGCTCGGACGAACGCCGGAGAGGCGGCGCTCGGGATGTACTGCAGCGAGCCGGAGGCCGCCGCCTCGCTCGAGTCCTCCACCTGGAAGTTCGAACCGCTCCGCTACGAGCGGCTCTGCATCGCCCCGCTGAGCCGACTGAGCTTCGAACCCGAGGTCGTCATCGTCTACGGCAACAGCGCCCAGGTCATGCGCCTCGTGAACGCTGCGCTTCACGCCCGGGGCGGGAGGATCGAGAGTTCCTTCGGCGGGCGGCTCGACTGCGCGGAGCTCGTCATCCAGGTGATGCGGACCGGCGAGCCGAAGGTCGTGCTCCCCTGCAACGGGGACCGGGTCTTCGGCATGGCCCAGGACAGCGAGATGGCCTTCTCGTTCCCCGCAGACCGGGCGACGGAGATCGTCCTCGGCCTCGAGGCGACCCACAAGGGTGGCGTGCGGTTCCCCATACCGGTCGCCATGCGTGCCACGGTGACCATGCCGCCCACCTACCGCGATCTCCTCGCCTCCCTCGCCGAGGGGGACGGCGCGTAAGGGCACCGCCGGGGGTCGCCCTGGCCGCGGCCTCCCCGCGCCGACCGCTCAGTCCCTCCGGGCGACCTCGACGTAGACCTCTGCGCCGCCTGACACGAACTCGGCGGCCTTCTCCTTCATGCCGAGCTCGACGGCCAACTCGTCGGCGACCCCGTGCTCGGCGGCATAGTCACGGATGTCCTGGCTGATCCTCATCGAGCAGAACTTCGGCCCGCACATCGAGCAGAAGTGCGCCGTCTTGGCGGGCGCCGCCGGAAGCGTCTCGTCGTGGTAGGCGCGAGCGGTGCTCGGATCGAGGGAGAGCTCGAACTGGTCCTCCCAGCGGAACTCGAAGCGGGCCTTCGAGAGGGCGTCGTCCCACTGGTGGGCGCGGGGGTGCCCCTTCGCGAGGTCGGCGGCATGAGCGGCGATCTTGTAGGTGACCACGCCGGTCCTCACGTCCTCCCGGTCGGGCAGGCCGAGGTGTTCCTTCGGCGTGACGTAGCAGAGCATCGCTGTGCCGTACCAGCCGATCATGGCGGCGCCGATGGCGGAGGTGATGTGGTCGTAGCCTGGAGCGACGTCGGTGGTGAGCGGCCCGAGCGTGTAGAAGGGCGCGCCGTGGCAGAGCTCGAGCTGGAGATCCATGTTCTCCTTGATCTTGTGCATCGGCACATGGCCGGGACCTTCGATCATGGTCTGGACGTCGTGGGACCAGGCCACCTCGGTCAGCTCGCCGAGCGTCCGCAGCTCGGCCAGCTGGGCCTCGTCGTTGGCGTCGGCGATGGATCCGGGGCGCAGTCCGTCACCGAGCGAGAAGGCGACGTCGTAGGCGGCCATGATCTCGCAGATCTCCTCGAAGTGCTCGTAGAGGAAGCTCTCCCGGTGATGGGCGAGGCACCACGCCGCCATGATGGAACCGCCGCGACTCACGATCCCGGTCGTCCTCTTGGCGGTGAGCGGGACGTAGCGGAGCAGGACGCCGGCGTGGATCGTGAAGTAGTCGACGCCCTGCTCGGCCTGCTCGATCAGGGTGTCGCGGTAGACCTCCCACGTCAGCTCCTCGGCGCGGCCGTCGACCTTCTCGAGCGCCTGGTAGATCGGGACGGTCCCGACCGGTACCGGCGCGTTGCGGACGATCCACTCCCGCGTGGTGTGGATGTCTCTCCCGGTCGACAGGTCCATCACCGTGTCGGCCCCCCAGCGGGTGGCCCAGGTGAGCTTGTCGACCTCCTCGGCGATCGAGGAGGTGACGGCCGAGTTCCCGATGTTGGCGTTGATCTTCACGAGGAAGTCGCGGCCGATGATCATGGGCTCGGACTCGGGGTGGTTCACGTTGGAGGGCAGGATCGCCCGCCCCACCGATACCGCCTCGCGCACCTGATCCGGCTGCACGCCCTCACGGACGGCGACGAACTCCATCTCCGGGGTGATCTCGCCCTGGCGCGCATAGTGCATCTGGGTCACCACGCGCCCGGGCTTCGCCCGCCGCGACGGGCGCCGGGTGCCGGCGAAGGCGTCGGCCGACTGCCCTGACCGGACCGCCGCACGACCGTCGTCGCGCGGCGAGGACGTCCTTCCGGCGTAGGTCTCGGTGTCGCCGCGCTCCTCGATCCACGAGAGGCGGAGCGGGGGAAGACCTTCCTCGCTGCGCGAGCCGGGACCTGCGGTGTCGTAGAGGAGCACCGGTTCGTTGGCCGCTCCCCCCGGGGAGTCGTGGAGCGACACCTCCCGGAAGGGGACCCTCACGTCCGGGCGCCCTCCTTCGACGTACACGCGCCGGCTCGACGCAGTGCGGTGATCGAGATCCATCGACCGTGTCATGGTTCCTCCCTCCGCCGGCATTACCCGGTCCAGGTTCGAACGGTCGGAGCCGCCAGGCCTCCCGACCCAAGGCTCCCTCTCAGCCCGGTTCGTCCGAGCTCCCGTGCGGGTCAGCGTAACGGGAGACCACAGGCGCGTGGCCCCACCGCCCGCCCGTTCAACGACCCGGGTCCGTCAGAGCGTCGCGGGAGCCCACCGCGTCCGCCCGCAAGAGAAGTCGTCCGGCGTGTCGGTGCCTGCAAGGGCCACACGACACCGGGCCGGCCGATCCCCCGCCGGAGGCGAGGTTCTGCCACGGCCAGGCACCGCCGACGAGCCCTCGGCATCGACCGCGAGCCAGCCCTGTCTGCCAGCCGGTGGCTGGCTCACCTGGCCCGCCCCGCCCCTGGACCGGTTGGACGCGCCACCTGACCGAAGGGTGCTCAGCCGAGGCTCGCGTATGAACATGCTGCGTGGCGTCCAGGGGATCGGCGCGACGGAGGCGTCAGCGGGACTTCCTCGGGCTCCCGGCACTGACGGGGAGGCCGGCACGCTTCCACTCCGGGTAGCCGTCCGTCAGCCGGCGGGCCCGGAAGCCCATCCTCGTGAGCTCCCTCACGGCTTCGTCGGCATACACGCAATACGGCCCCCGGCAGTAGGCGACGACCTCGACGTCATCGGGCAGCGCGCGCAGGTGCTGGCGGAGCTCGCTGATCGGAGCGGACCTCGCCCCGGCGATGTGCCCCGAGCGGTACTCCTCGACAGGCCGGACGTCGAGCAACGTCGCCTCGCCGCGCCTGATGCGGGCGGACAACTCGGCTCTGCCGACCGTCTCAATCCCGCCGCGGTCGCCCATGTACGCCTCGGCCAGTCGTTCGATCCCAGCCACGTGCTCGGCGGCGACGTCCCGGAGGGCCGCCCAGGCCTCGGCTACACGGTCGCTAGCGAGCCGGTAGAAGATGCGGGTTCCCTCACGGCGGGTCGTGAGGATCCCCGCCCGGGCCATGGCACGGAGATGGTGTGAGGTGTTGGCCACACTCTGGCCGATCTCGCCCGAGATCTCCTCGACCGAGCGCTCTCCCTGGTCGAGCAGGTCGACGATCTCAGCACGCCTGCCGCTCGACAGTGCCTTCGCCACCTCCGCGAAGGCGTCGAACAGTGCGGCCTTGGCGCTCCGGTCGCCCACGACTTCATGATCGAGCGTGCAATGAGTCTTGTCAAGTAGTCGTTTGATGACTTGATCTATCCATGCGGCAAGCGGGAAGCTGTTCAAGCCATCACTTGAGGAGACGGAGGCGCGATGCCGGCGCGAGCAGTTGGGGTAGCGGGCGGATCGACGCGGCTCACGGGCGGGGCCGCGGCTCGCCCGGGGGAGTCCCCTCAGGGATGGCACCCGACCCATCCTGAACCGCTCCTCAGCGGCATGGCATGACGCTCTCGCGGAGCCCGTCTGCGGACCAGTCGACGCGGACGGTGGCGAGTGTCGAGGGTGCCGGAGCAGGGCCGCGCCTCGGGCTGCGCGAGAACTGGCGGCAGTTCTTCCTCTTCAGCCTGATCACTCTGCTCGTCGGGATGACGATCGGGGTGGAACGGGTCGCGCTGCCGCCCCTCGCTCGGCACATCTTCGGGGTCACCTCGATCCTCTACACCGTCTCGTTCGTCTCCGCCTTCGGAGCAGTGAAGGCGGTGATGAACCTCGTCGCCGGACGGCTCTCGGACCGGCACGGCCGCAAGCGGCTGATGCTCGCCGGATGGGCGATGGCTCTCCCGTACGCGCTACTGATCATCTTCGCCCGTGCCTGGTGGTGGGTCCTGTTGGCCAACCTGTTTCTCGGCGTCAACCAGGGACTGACCTGGAGCATGTCCGTGACTGCGAAGATCGACCTCGTCGGACCGGCCCGCCGCGGGCTGGCGGTCGGCGTCGATGAGTCCGCCGGCTACGTCGGAACCGGGCTCGGCGGACTCGCCGCCGGCCTGCTGGTCTCGTCGTACGGGCTGCGCCCTGCGCCCTATCTGCTCGCAGTGGGCGTCGTGATCACCGGCGCGCTCCTCACTGCTGGTCTCGCACGGGAGACCCTCCCATGGGCCAGCGCCGAGACCGCCCGCCGCCCTGTCGCCGAGGCGAACTCGCCGACTACTCCGCCTCTCGGCAGTCTGGCGCGGTACATGGTGTGGCACGACCGCAGCATGCTTGCCGTCTGCCAGGCCGGCATGGTCAACAAGTTCGCCGACAGCCTCGTGATCGGCTTCTTCCCGCTCTACTTCCTCCACCGTGGGCTCTCGCTCGCCGGGATCGGCGTGCTCGTCGCTGTCTACGCTTGGGTGTGGGGGCTCGGCCAGGTCCCCACCGGCTGGCTCGCTGACCGGGTCGGGCGCAGGTGGCCGATCACGGTGGGGACCCTCCTCATCGGGTTCGGGGTCCTCGTCGTCGCGGTCAGCAGCGCACCGGTCGGATGGTTCGCCGGCGCAGCGGTGATGGGAATCGGTATGGCGCTCGCCTATCCGAATCTGATCAGCGCGGTGGGAGACACCGCGCATCCTGCGTGGCGCGGCGGAGCGCTCGGCATCTACCGGCTCTGGCGCGACGCCGGATACGCCATCGCTCCCCTGTTCCTGGGCGGTATCGCCGCGCTCGCCGGCATCGATGCAGCCTTCTGGGCTGACGCCATGCTGCTCGGTGCGTCGACGGTCGTCCTGCTCGTCCTGCTCCGGGAGACCGAGCCGCAGCGACGGCTTGCCCCGCCCGCCTGGCAGGACCACCCCGAGTGGATGGCCCCCTGAGGGCGGCTGTTACGGACGTGACTCGACGCGGATGACTGTGGCCCAGTCGGCGGCGCTCATCGGAGACGGCTTCAGTTCCGGCGGCCGAGTTGAGGCCGGCCCGGCGAGGCGGTGAGGATCGCGTTCTCACTCTGAACGCGACGCACCCCTCCCGCTTGGATATCGAGCCGAGGCGAGGAGGAGCGCTAGTTCTGCCCCCAAAGCAGGCACTTCTGGGTTCTCCGTGGGTAGCCCAGCTCACGGGGTGATCGGGTAGAGCTGGAGACCTCCGAGATGGAAGCGGATCGCGGTCTTGAAGTGCTCCCGGTTGCGATACCCGCGTGCCGACACGCGGATTGCCTCGATGCGTGAGTTGAGGCCCTCCGCGCCAGCGTTCGAGGCGCCCGTTCGGTGGTGGTTCAAGATCTCGGGCTTCCAGCGCTCGAGGGTGTGGCCGAGCGATCGGATCTCTGCAACCTCGTCGAAGAGGCAGCCGGCGATGGCCTTGTCGAGGAAGCGCAGGCGTCAAGCCAGCCCTAGAAGACCCCTGAAGTAGTCGTCACTCGATTCGCGATCTTCGGGCGGGTGGGCGAGAATTGGCCATGGCACTCGGTCGCTCCAAGGTCCAGCCCCGCTTCGACGATCCCCGGAGCCTGCTCGGGGAGCGGCTCCGGGGGATCTACCTGCTCTTGGCCGAGCACGGCGGGGCAATGTTCGGCGACGACTACTTCGCCGATCTCTACAAGTCCTCGAGGCTCGGGCGCCCGACGATCCCCGCCAGGGTGCTGGCCACGGTGATGCTGCTGCAGTCCCACGAGGGCCTGTCCGACCAGGAAGCCTGCGATCGTCTGGAGCGCGATCTTGCCTGGCAGGCAGCCGCCGGGGTCGATGCGGGTGCGGCGTCGTTCCATCCGACGACGCTCGTCGGGCTGCGCAACCGCCTGCGGGGGTCGGTGCGTCCTCGCCGGCTGCTCGAGGACACCAAGCAAGCGGCAGCCGAGGCGGGCGTGCTCGGCAACCGGGTGCGGGTGCTCGACTCGCCGCCGATCTACGACGCTGTCGCCACCCAGGACACCGTCACCCAGCTGCGCTCGGCGATCCGAAAGCTCCTGTCGGTGCTCGACCGGGACAACTCGGTGCTGGCGGAGAAGGTTCGGGGCGTGCTCATGCGCGACGACGACTACGCCGGGCCGGGGAAGCCGAGCTGTGACTGGGACGACGACGCGGCCCGTGAGGCGCTCGTCGACGCGCTCGTCCGGGACTGCATCGCTGCGCTCGGTGTCCTCGACGAGGAGGAGCTCCACGGCGCCGTCGCCGACGCGGCACAGCTCCTCGCGATCGTGGCGGGCCAGGATGTCGAGCAAGGTGACGACGGGATCTTCCGGATCGCCCGGCGCGTCGCCAAGGACCGGATCATCTCGACGGTCGATGTCGAGACCCGACATGGCCACAAGTCCCACAACCGCCGCTTCGACGGCTACAAAGCGGCTCCTCGCGAATCAGGGTTGAGGCCGACGCCGTGATCTCGGTGACCATCCACCGCTGAGGCGGCCTCCGGCTCCCAAACTTCGGTTGTCCAACCAACTGAAGAGAGGAGCCGAAGGCCGTGGCCG
>JAJZZB010000125.1 GCA_021797795.1 Actinomycetes bacterium
CGGCAGCGTGCCACGAGCAGCATGCGACGAAGACGGGCTGCCCGCATCAGAGCACCCCCCTCCTGGAACTGGGGTTCCGGGTCATCTTGAGGAGCACGATGCGCAAGCACCCCCTGATCGCGCTGACCGCGTTCACGGCGCTCGGTACGAGCGCCCTCGCCGGCACCACCGCCGGCACCTTCAATTCCGTCCTGACGAGCTCCAAGGCCGTCAGTCACGACCTCCGTCCCCGCCGGCGGTCCGTCCGCTCGGCGCCGGTGACTGCAGAGGTCCGCCCCGAAACCGGAGGCGGACGCGACCTGATCGCCGCCCACGACCTCAGCCTCGTGAAGCGCTCGAATCTCGACCCGAGGACCGGGCTCCCTGCTCGGCCGAAGCGTCACCACCACCGCGTCCGCCACCACAGTGTGCTCGTGGCCGCACCGGCACCCCCGACGACGGAGCCCCCGACGACCGTCCCGGTCGTCACCGCCCCGCCGACGACGGCTCCTCCCGCCCCCGCCTCCCCCGCGGGCGGTACCTGGTACGAGCTGCGCGTCTGCGAGTCGGGCGACAACTATGCCGAGAACACGGGCAACGGCTACTACGGCGCCTACCAGTTCTCCCAGCAGACGTGGTACGGCCTCGGCTACACGGGCCTGCCGAGCAATGCGCCGCCGTCGGTCCAGGACCAGGCAGCGGCCGAGCTGCAGGCACGCTCGGGTTGGGGCCAGTGGCCGCAGTGCGCAGCCGAGCTCGGCCTGTACTGAGCCACCTCCCACACCTCACATCGCGAGACGGCCGGGCGAGTCGCCCGGTCGTCTCGCGTCCGGAGGCGGCTTCCTGCAAGCCGGCTCCGGCGGCGGCGTCCTAACATTGCGAGGGCACCTGACCGGCGAAGGGCGAGAGCGGCGGTGGCACACGACGTGGGATCCGACAAGAGGGCCGCCATCTGCCGGCGCCGCCGGCGCGGGCCCTCCCCTGTCTCGATCGCCGTCGGCGTCGTGGTCGTGGTCGGAGCGGCGGCCGGCATCTCGCTGGCGGCCATGCGCAGCGGGCGGTCCCGACCCCCGGTCCGCCACACGATCGCCAGGCGGGCCTGTGCAATCCCGGTCACCGCCTCCCCGGTCCCGGCACCGGCTCGCATCGGGAGCTGGCCCTTCCACCTGCTCGCCGGAGGCGTCTTCCCGGCCGTGGCCGCCGACGGACCCCGGGCGCTCGCCCTCGAGGCCTGTGGCGCCGAGGAGTCCTCGCTCCGGGTCGTCGAGTTCGACCCGGCCACGGGAGCATCCGTCGCCTCGGCTCCCTTCGCCCACGCCGCCCCGATCGCGAGCGCCGTCGCAGCCTCCCGCGGTGCCGTCTGGTTCGGCGAGAGCCGGCTGGCTCTCGAGGGAGCCGCCGACACGCCCCCCTATGAGCTCGCGCTCGTCGAGCTCCGCCCGGGGACCCTCGCACCCGAGCGGACGATCCGGCTCGGGCGCGGCTACGGGCTGAGCCTGCTCGACTCCCCCGGCGGCCTCGTCGTCTCGACTGGCCGCCAGCTGCTCGTCGTCGACGCAGCGGGCAGCGTGCACCCGGTCGCCTCCTTCCCGGGCGTGGTCGTCCAGCGGATCGCCATGATCCCCGGAGGCGCTGGCGTGCTCGCCAGCTTGTTCCGGCCGAGCGCGGTCGGCCCCGCCTCCTCGACCGCCCTCAGCGTCGTCGACCTCGCCTCCGGGAGGGTGACGGCGACCACCGACCTGCCGGGGGGAGCGGAGGTGGAGTCGCTGGCGGTCGGCGGCCGCTCGGCGCTCGTGGCCGTGGGCCGGACCGGTGCCACCTCCCTCGAGCGCTTCGCCATCTCGTCCCTGCGCCGCGTCTCCGAGGGCGCTCGGAATCTGCCGGCAACCCTGGCCTCGCTCAACTTGGCGGCGGGGCGCCGCAGCGTGTTCGCCTACGGGCCGACGACCGTCGCATGCCTGGCCGTCTCCGCCGGGCAGGTCACCGCCTCGACCCCTGCCCGTGACGCGGCCGAGGACATCACCTCCCTGGCGGAGGCCTCCGGCGAGCTGATCGCCGCCCTGCCGGCCGGCATCGGCCGCCTCGAGGCTCCCTCGGGCTGCCGGTGAGACTCACCTGGTGCACGGCGGCGCTCGGGTTCCACTAGGACGAGGGCATGCGATTCGGCCTCTGGGTCGCCACCGAGCGGTCCTTCGACGAGATCCTCGCCACGGCGCTCGAAGCGGAGCGGCTCGGCTTCGATGCCGTCTACCTGGCGGACCACTTCATGCCCCGGACGACGCCGCCCCTCCAACCTCGCCTCGAGTCCTGGACGACGCTCGGCGCCCTTGCCGCCCGCACGGCGAGCGTCCGCCTCGGCGTGCTCGTCACCGGGAACACCTACCGCCATCCCGCCATCCTCGCCAAGATGGCGGCGACCGTCGACCGGATCTCGAACGGCCGCCTGATCCTCGGCCTCGGTGCCGGGTGGCAGCGCAACGAGCACGAGGCGTACGGGATCGAGCTGCCCGAGGTTCCCGAGCTGCTCGGCCGCCTCGAGGAGGCCTGCCAGGTCATCCGCTCGCTGCTCGACACGACCTGGTCGAACTTCGAGGGTCGCTGGTACCGGCTGGTCGACGCCCCGTGCGAGCCCAAGGCGGTCCAGGCGCACCTCCCGCTCCTGCTCGGGGTGGCGGGCGAGAACATCGCCATGGGCATCGCCGCCCGCCACGCCGACATCTGGAACTACTGGGGCACTCCCGAGCAGATCGAGCACAAGGTCTCCGTCCTCGACCGCCACTGCGAGGCGGTCGGCCGGGATGCCGCCACGCTCGAGCGGTCGGTTCAGGCACTCGTCCACCTGGTCGATGACCCGGCCGAGGCCGAGGCGCTCGTCGTCGCCGGCGACCGGCAGCCGACGCTCGCCGGCTCGCCGGCTGCGATCGGCGAGAGCCTGGCTCGTTACCGCGAGCTCGGCGTCAGCGAGTTCGTGCTGTCCGACCGCACGCTCGGCGACAGCGAGGCCCAGCGATTCGAGAACATGGGCCGCTTCCTCGGCGAAGCCGCCGCCGGGCTCCGGCACTGAGGCAGCTCCGGGCGGGCTCCCTCGGTCGGGCCGAAGGGCTCACTCGACCCGCAGGAGGTGGTGCTCCCGCCGGCCACGGCGCAGGACCACGTAGTGGCCGTGCAGGAGGTCGTCGGCGGTGAGCCGCTCGTCCTCACCCGCACGGCGCCGGTTGTTGACATAGGCGCCGCCCTGGGAGATCGCCGTCCTGGCGGCGCTCCTCGAGGGTGACAGACCGGCTGCCACGAGCGCGTCGACGAGCGGGTAACCCGTCTCGAGGCTCGAACGGGCGAGGACCGAGGAGGGAGCGTCCCCGACCACGTCGAGAAGGAGCCCCTCGTCGAGCGAGGCGATCTCCTCGCTGTAGAGAGCGGCCGCCGCCGCCTGCGCCCTCTCGGCCTCCGCCTCCCCGTGCACGAGGGCGCAGACCTCGTGGGCGAGAGCGCGCTGAGCCTCCCGCGCCTGGGGGCGCTCGGTCGTGACGGCATCGAGCTCGAGGATCTCCTCCCGGCAGCGGAAGCTGTAGACGCGCAGCAGCCGACCGACCTCGTCGTCGGGCTTGCGGACGAAGTACTGATAGAGGGCGTAGGGGGAGGTCCGCGCCGGGTCCAGCCATGCGACCCCGGTGGCGTCGCTCTTGCCGATCTTCGAACCGTCCGCTCGCGTGAGGAGCGGCCAGGTGAAAGCGTGCGCCTCCACCTGGCGGAGCTTGCGGACGTACTCGAGGCCCATCGTGATGTTCCCCCACTGGTCGCTTCCGCCGATCTGCAGCCGGCAGCCGTAGTGGTCGTGCAGGTAGAGGTAGTCGCAGGCCTGCAGGAGCATGTAGCTGAACTCGGTGAAGGAGATCCCCTGCCCCGGCCGGTCGATGCGCGCCCTCACCGACTCCTTCGCGATCATCTGGTTGACGGTGAAGTGCTTCCCGACGTCGCGCAGGAAGTCGACGAGGCGGTAGGTGGTCAGCCAGTCGGCATTGTTCACGAGGATGGCGCCCACGGGGGACCCCGCCGGGCCGAAGTCGAGCAGCCGCTCCAGCTGGACCCTGATGCCGGCGACGTTGGCCTCGACCTCCTCCCGCGTGAGGAGGGGGCGCTCCAGGTCCTTGCCGCCAGGATCCCCGATGAGGCCGGTCCCTCCCCCGGCGAGCGCGATCGGCCGGTGGCCGGCCAGCTGGAGGCGTCGCAGCGTGAGCACGCCGATCAGATGCCCGACGTGCATGCTGGCAGCCGACGGGTCGATTCCGTGGTAGACGGTGAGTCCCCCGGCGTCGAGCGCAGGCCGCAGGCCGGCGCTCTCCTGGCTGATCAGGCCGCGAAAGTCGAGATCCTCCGAGAGGCTGGGCACGCCACTAGCGTGCCACGCCGCCGTCACCGTACGCGACAACTCGCCCGGACCACGCGGCCGCGCCAGCCGCCGGGCCCGAGTGGTCGGGGAACCCCCATGAGCGAGGACGGGACTCGCCCGGCCCGTACCGGATCTGCTTCCTCGGCGGAGGCGACGTCCGTCGATCCTGGCCGCCGGTCGGGGCGCTCGGCCGGCCTCTCGAGCTCGACAGTGCCGGGGCGACTGGCACCCTCGGCGTGCCCGATCCCCACGCGGGGCTCGCACGAGGAGTTCGACCACGGTCTCGACCTCGTCGAGCGGGCCTGTGCCGGGCTGGTCGGCCGCTTGGACACGACCGGCCACCGCCCGAGGTTCACGACTCGGGTGGACGCAGACGCCCGGCGTCGATGACCTTTCCGCCCGGGAGGCGATGCGGCGGGCGGTCCGGCATCACGACGCCGGGAGCAAGGTCGCCCCGTGCCCCCGACCACGGTGCCCTCGGCGCCACGATCCGGTCCGCCGGCCGGTAGGCGAGAGACTCGTAGTTCACCCTCCAGCCGCGAAAGTGCGGCCAGGCGTCCTCCGGCGTCCGCTCGAGCGCGATGCCGGCGTTGGCCAGCAGATCGGCCGCGTAGGCGAACTCCTCGAAGGTGAGCTGGATGTCGTCCTCGGGCTTCGGGTCAGGGTCGTACTGCCATCCGAGCGTGGCGCCGATCCGCCGGAGAGCCGTGAAGCCCATGCGCAGGCAGAAGCGGGCCTCGCTCGGCGTGCTCGAGGGCAGGAGCGAGAGCTGCAGGGCGGCGGCGTCCAACACCGCCAGGAGGGCGAGCACGAAGGAGTAGCCCGGCTCCGGCGAGCGGAAGAACAACAGGATCGGATAGCTGACGTGGCTCTCGGCGAGGTCGGCCGACCACCCCTCCCAGTCCCGGTAGAGGCTGCCGAGGCTCGAGAAGCCGGCGATCAGCTGGTGCCGGATGAGGAGCTCGGGACCCCACGCCGGCACGCCCGACCTGCTCTCCATCAGGCTGACGAGCGCCTCGCGGCGATTGAACGCCTGGTAGATCGCCGGCAGGTAGCCGATCTGTAGGGCGATGGCGATAGCGCCGGTGACCGCCGCCAGCACCTCGAGCGGTCCGTTGCCCCGCACCTGCAGGTGGGCGAGCCCGGCCGAGAAGACCTGCGAGGCCGAGAGCTCGAGCGCCGCCCCGAACGACGAGGCGAAGGGCGAGAGAGCGATCGCGTAGCCGAGCATGAACAGGGAGAGGAACATGATGAGCTGGCCCACGAGCGCCATCGGGGCGATCGTCGCCAGTACAGCGTCCTTTCGGGGGAAGTCCCGCAGCGGCCGGGCCGCAGTGACCACGACGAGGCGGACGGCCCTCGTGACGACAAAGGCGAGCTTCAGCCCGAGCGAGTTCCCTCTCGGCATCACGTAGGTCGCCGCCAGGCTGCCCGCCGTGGCGGCGACGACGAGAAGACCCACGATGACGAGGAGCGCAGTCATGGCCGTTCCCGCATCTTTACAGCACCGCCAGGCCGGTCTTCACCTGGGGCCGGGCCCGGGGGGTCGCCCCGCGAGAGGTTGGCCCGTCTCCGAGAGAGGGTAAGTCATCGCTACGACGGGCATGCGCCCGACCGGAAAGAAGGGATTGCGAATGGGTCTCATCTTGGGGGTTCTGCTACTCGTGCTGATCCTCGGAGGGCTCGGCTTCGCCATCCACGTGCTGTGGATCATCGCCGTCATTGCCTTCCTCGTCTGGCTGATCGGTTTCTTCGTCTCCGGCGCCGAGCGGCGCTGGTACCACTGGTAGCCGGCCCGACCCCGCCCGCCGGCTCCCTGGCGGGCACAGGGCGCCGTCGGCGCCGACCTCTCCGACGCGAGACAGCCCCGCCATCGGCGGGGCTGTCTCGCGCGGGGCTGTCCGCCCGGGCCTCAGGCGATCTCGCCCTCGCCTCTCACCTCGGCCCCGGTCTCGATCGCCTCTTTGTGGTGCTCGGCCACGCTCTGGCCGAGCTCGCCCTGCTCCGCAGCCTCTTCCTCCTCCGGCGTCGGAGCGCGGTCGGCGATGTGCGCTGCCTTCTCGTCCGCCTCTTCGGCGTCCTCTGTCGCGAGGTCCGGCTTGGTGTGATCAGCAGCCACCTTGGTGCCTCCATCTCATGTGGTCGGGCCGCCCGCCCACGGGCGCGGGAAAACCCGCGGCGGCCGGCGACTCCTCTGCTCGGTGGGGTAGATACCCCGCAGGGCGCGACGGGCAACGGGACGCGTCCTCGTGTCGCCGGTCCCGCTACCGTCTGAGAAAAGCGACGGCGTGACGACCGCTGCGGAGGCGACGCGCGCGCAGCTTCGAGCTCGCGCGAGGAGGAGTGGCAGCCAATGGAAGACGTGTTCGAGATCGTCGAGCACACCGAGGGCGGAGCGCCCCCTGTCCTGTCCGTCCGCGGTGAGATCGACGTCTCCACCGCGCCGGAGCTGCGGGACCGCCTGCTCGGCCTCTCCCAGAGCGGCCACCAGACGGCCGTGGTCGACCTCGCCCAGGTGACCTTCCTCGACTCCACCGCCCTCGGCGTCCTCGTGAGCGGGCTGAAGCGATTCCGGGAGAACGGCGGCGACCTCCGCCTCGTCGTCACCGGTCGAAGCGTCATGAAGGTGCTCGAGATCACCGGCCTCGTCGAGGTCTTCCCGATCTTCGACACCGTCGCGGCGGCGGTGTCCGGATGATGCCCGAACCCGAGGCGACCCGCGTCGAGCTGTCGATCCCCGCCTCGGTCGAGTGGCTGGCCCTCGCCCGCACCACGGGGGCGGCGATCGCCTCGCGGTGGGCCTTCACCTACGACGAGATCGCCGACCTCCGCCTGGCGATCGACGAGCTGTGCCTGAGCCTCGTCGAGGGTCCGCCGGCCGCCCGGCTCGACCTCCTCTACGCCCTCGAGGGCGACGCCCTCACCGTGGAGGGCCGCGCCGTCGGCGCCGGCAGGGCAACCGGCATCTCGCCGTCCGAAGGAGGAGAGGCCGTCCTGTCGAGCGACCTCTCCGGCCGGATCCTCGACGCCCTCGTCGACGCCCACGGCACCGAGAACCACGACGGCAGCCGGCGAGCCTGGCTGCGCAAGCAACGGAGCACCCAGGACGCGTGAGCAACGCCGAGAATGCCACTCAGGTCGCCGAGCTGCGGGAGAAGTTCGAGGCGTACGCCGCCGGGCGCCGGGAGCTCCGTGACGAGCTGATCGAGGCTCATCTCTGGCTCGCCGACCGCCTCGCCCGCCATTTCGCCAACCGCGGTGAGCCTCTCGACGACCTCTACCAGGTGAGCTCGCTGGCGCTCATCAAGGCCGTGGACCGCTTCGATCCCGAGCGTGGCGTCGAGTTCACGAGCTACGCCACGACCACGATCATCGGCGAGCTGAAGCGGCACTTCCGCGACCGCGGCTGGTCGGTGCGGGCACCCCGGCGCATCCAGGAGCTCTACCTCCACCTCGGTCAGGCGATCAGCGACCTCTCCCAGAGCCTCGGGCGCTCCCCCACCATCCAGGAGCTCGCCCAGGTCACCTCCGCCTCCGAAGAGGACGTCCTCGAAGCCCTCGAAGCAGGGCAGGCCTACCGGGCCACCTCGCTCGACGCCCCGAGCGACGACGACGACACCCTCGGCAGCCACCTCGGAGGAGAGGACAGCGAGTTCGCCAATTCCGAGCGGCGCCTCCTGCTCGAGCCGTACCTCGCCCGGCTGCCCGCCCGCGAGCGGCTCATCTTGAAGCTCCGCTTCGAGGACGACCTCACCCAGTCCGAGATCGCCCAGCAGCTCGGCATCAGCCAGATGCACGTCTCCCGGCTGCTCTCCAAGTGCCTCGCCCGGCTGCACGAGGCCTACCAGTCAGCCGAGAGCTGACGAGGCGGCCCAGCCGGGTGGACAGGCCAGGGGCGTGTCGCCGAGGCGCAGCTGGCGGACCGCCTCGTGGACGGACCACTGGTGGAGGGCCAGCATCTCCTCGCTGAGCGGAGCGACCAGCAGGTGGCTCGACTCGCACCATCGGTTCAAGCTCCGCACCGCCTCTCCGAACGCCTCGAGCTGTTCGACCGCTGCGAGCGGGTAGTCGACGGCGAAGTCCCCCACCAGGCCGTCCTCGCCCAGCGCGCAGGGCTCCGGCGGGGCACTCGCCTCCGCTCCCACCACTTCTCGGAAACAGGTGGTCGCCTGCTCGGCAAGGGCGAGCAGCTCCCTCGGCACGTCCTCGCGCTCGCCGCCGAGGACGACGAGCGTGGCCTCCCGGAGCGCCGCCTCGATCCGTGCCCGCATGGCGAGGAAGTCCCCGAGGGGGACGCCGCGGTACACGACGTGCCGCAGCGGCGCGCTCCCCCGGGGGGCGCCTTCGCGCCCCGTCCGGACGGAGGTGTGCCGCTCGTGGCTGCCGCTCGGCAGAGCCGAGAGGTTGGTGGCCGTCCCGCTGTCGCCATCGGACTGGCTGGACCAGCTCCGGGAGCTTCCCACCGGCCGAAGCAGCCCGGCGTCGTCGCCGGAGGCGGCAGGGTCAGGCAGCGCCAGATCCGCCCAGACGATCTTCCCGTCGGCAAGGGGGTCGGCCCCCCAGGACAGGGTCGTGGCGGCGACGATGCGAAGGCCCCTGCCGGTGGCCGCCAGCTCCTCGAAGTCCTTCAGCACCGGGAGCGCCGGCGAGCGGTCCCGCACCCCGACCCGGAGACGGTCGCGCTC
Source organism: Actinomycetes bacterium (assembly GCA_021797795.1). Taxonomy (GTDB): domain Bacteria; phylum Actinomycetota; class Acidimicrobiia; order Acidimicrobiales; family Bog-793; genus JAKACF01. The sequence continues at coordinate 9,052 of JAJZZB010000125.1, forward strand.
CAGCTCGGCGCTCACCGAGTAGGGGCCGGCGGCGTGCAGGAAGGCGTTGGAGAGCAGCTCGCTCACCACGAGCAGGACGTCCTCGGTGCTGCCGCGGCCGAGGCCGAAGGCGGCGGCGACGGCCCCCAGCCACCGGCGCGTCTCGGCCATCGACGCCGGGCCACGGGCGAGCTCACGCTCGGCGATGCGCAGGGCGCGTCGGGTCCTGCCGCTCTCCTCAGCCCACCCCCGGCGGTCCGACCACACGCTCTCGGCCGGCTCGGGACCGGCCTCTTCCGACAGGCACATC
>JAJZZB010000126.1 GCA_021797795.1 Actinomycetes bacterium
ACCGAATCTGCGTTCGTGGCCAGCGACGACTACGGCGCCTACGAGACGCTGCGGTCGCTACGGGACCTCGGCATCGAGGTTGCGATCGACGACTTCGGCACCGGTTACTCGGCCCTGTCGTACCTAAAGCACCTGCCCGTCGACGCGGTGAAGGTCGACCGCGGCTTCGTGGCCGGTCTCGGGGTGGACCCGGTGGACACGCTCTTGGTCGAGGCGGTCGTCCACGTCGCCCACGGCCTCGGCCTGCGAGTGGTGGCCGAAGGGGTGGAGACCGCGGCCCAGCTCGAGGTGCTGCGCCAGCTTGGCTGCGACGCCGCCCAGGGCTACCTGTTCGCACGGCCCGTCGCGGGTGCCGAGCTGCCCGCAGCGCTCGACGCCGCCACCCGGGCCGTCGCCCGGTAAGGGGCAGGCGCCCGGCCGACCCGCTGTCCTCGAACCCGCCCAACACGCTCGTCGACGCACCCTGCGAGTCGCACCCGGTCCCTACAACCCGGACGCAGGCTGCACGTCGAGGACCGTGGACCAGGACGTGAAGACCGAGTTGAGCGCCGCCACGGTAATGAGCAGTGTCCGACGGGACTCCGGGCTACCCCCGTTCCCCCCGCCCCTGGCTCGATGGCCTGGAGCGTCATCTACCTGCGTGCATGGTGAACTGCTTCTCCAAAAAGAGTGCAATTCCGGAGTCCGCCCCGTGAAACTACGGGTGCGGTGCCGCCAGGTAGGAAAGATGGGTAGCGAGGCGAACTGCTGACGTCGGTGTAGTTCCGGTCGTGGTAGGCACGGGGCTCCAACCGCCTTGCGAAGCCTGAGGGAGCCCTCGTGCCCGCCACGCACCGTAGTGTCCGCATCGACCTCGACCTGTCCTCCGATGGGGTCGACCTTGCCTGCTTGGAGGTCGCTGCGGTCGACTTCGCGCGTCGCGCTCCGGGCGAGCTTGTCGCGACCGCGGTGCAGCCCATGGCCGGTGAGCTGTTCGACGTGATCATCGGCCCGCGGGCGTTCCCGGCAGATGACGACGCCCAGCCGGAGGCTCCGTGGGCGTGTACCCGTTGCGGGAACCGGCGCGGGTTCCGCCGCCGCGGGCAGCGCACCGGTGGCCGCACGGTGCTGACCAAGGCGGGCCGGGTCCGCCTGGCGGCATGGCAGGTCGAGTGCCGGCGCTGCGGGCGGCGGTACGTGCCGGTGCTCGAGCTACTCGACGTGGCCCGCCACCCCCGGTGAAGTGTCGGGGTGGCGAAGATGGCCGTCGCGTTGGCGACCGAGGTCGCCTATGCGAAGGCGGCACGGTTGCTCGCGGAGCTGGTCGGGATCGACGTGTCGGCACGAAGCGTCAGGCGTGACACCCTCAGCCTCGCACCCGAGCGGATCGGCCCTGAGGTCCTCGAGGTACCGGTGCCGGTGCCGCTGCTCGATGGCACCGGGGTGCGTGCCGGGGATGCCGAGACCCGCAAGGAGAACGGTATGGGGCTGCGCCTGGCGGTCGGTCTGGTCGCACGCCGGCGCGAGGGGGGCCGGGTGGTCGTCGAGGCCCGCCTGCTCGGCGCCACTTTGGATGAGAGCTGGAAGGCGATGGGCGATCTGCTCGCCGGGGTCCGCCCCGGGCTGGTCATCGTCGACTGCGAAGAAGCCATCACCGACAGACGAGGGCGTCGCCGAGGTCCGACCCGCGCGAAGCCGAAGGACAGCTATCCCCCGACGAGAACCCCCCGGACCGGGTCACGGCGCCGAGGAGCCTCATGCCCGCCTACCAGGCGGTTGGACAGCGTCGCAGGTGAGGTCGACGAGTAGGCCGCACTGATTTGGGCGGCCGAGCCTCACGACCGAGCCACGGCACGACGAGCGGCGTCAGCCCTGGCCGGCCATCGCCCTCGCGATGGCGCTCGGCCACCGGGTCTCGAAGTCGATGATCCGCACGTCCTTCGGGGTGATGGTGACCCTGGCCCAATCCTTGAGGATCCCGGCCGCCTGCTGTACCCAGGCCGATCCCTGCTCGGCGCCGAGGTAACGCTCAGCCGCCAAGGCGTACTCCGGCACCACCTCCGACATGTGCTGCACTTCGGCCACCCCTCGCATGACGATCACGTGGGCGGGCCAGACGTTGGTGTCGATCGTGAGGGCGACCTCGGGCCGGAGCTCGAGGGCCTTCACCTTGGGAGCCCCACCCGGGGTCCCGAGCACGATCTCCCGGCCGTTCCAGTGGAACCAGATGGGGACGACTCGCGGCGTCCCGTCCGTCCAGATGTAGGCCAGCTTGGCAGGTTCCCGGGAATTGAGCAGCTCCTCGGCGACCTCGTCCTTCAGTGCGTCGGTTGCTGACATGGACACCACCCCCCTTTGGGTGACGACTACCGACCAGCCCCACACCGCGATCGTTGCGCACAACACGGCGGCCCACAAGTGGCATGCGCTCTGCCACTCCTCGGCGTCTCCCGCCCGCGGCCGGTCCAGGATCTCGCTGCTCAGGCGGTCCGAGGAGGTGGCAGGCGAGCCGGCGCCGGGGGAGCCCGACGGCGCCACGATCAGGAGACGGCCACCTCGCTCCGGCGGGTTCTGCCGGAGACCGCCTCACCTGCCTGGCCCGCCGGTTCGACCGGCTCGAGGCGCAGCAGCGGGAAAGGACGGCTGGTGCGGGCGAGATAGAGCCGGACCTGGGGGAAGGCCCGGTAGACGGCGTCGAACGCATCGCTGCGCTCGGCGCCCTCGAGAAGGACCGGGGCGACCGCCACGCTGTGGTGGTGGTGTTCGATCTCGGCCGGGCTACCCGCCTCGAGATTCTTGAACCAGGCGGGATCGGTGTCCGAGCCGGCGTTCGCCCCGCAGACGATCAGTACGCCGTCGAACTCGACGCAGGCGACGAGAACCGCCCGCACCTGCCCGCTTCGCCGTCCCCGGGTTCTCAACAGCAGCACGTCCGACAGACCGAGCGGGTGAGCGCCGATGCTCGAGCCGACCCAGCGGTAGCAGGTGACGTCGAGACGGGTCCACAGCCTCGCCGTCGCCCGGTCCAGCCGGTCGCGTCGCGCCCCGGCCGGGCGCGCCGGACGGTAGAGGCGGCTGCAGACTCGGGTGGCCCGCGGGTGGTAGCGGGACCCGATCGACATGGGCCATCACCTCCCCACAGTCCTCAGCTGGCGGCCGGCGAGGCCGGGGGCAACTTCACCGGCGAGGCGGGAAGCGATCTCGGCGGCGAAGCCGGCCGGGCCGAACGACGTGGGCCTGGCGCCGAGCTCGCCCGGGCCGAAGGCGGCCTGCGCGACCACGTCGGCGCCCTTGTCTTGGAGCACCCGGCGCATGGCGGGCAGCGTCCCCCTCGGCGCCACCGAGAACGTGCAGAAGATCCCGACGGTCTTCCCGCCGAGGCGCGGCAGGGCGGCCAGCCAGTCGGCCATCGCCTTGGCGGGACCGACCTTTGCGACCACGAGGCCTTCGACCCAGGTGCCGATGACGATGACGTCGGCGTTGGCAAGCTCGAGCGGGCCCACCCGCCCGATCGGAAGGGTGCGAACCCGGTGCCCGGCGTCCGAGAACTCGGCGGCGAGCGCCTCGGCGGCCTTCTCGGTCCGCCCGCCCCGGCTCTCGTAGCAGACGAGCACAACCTGTGAGCGAGACGGCCGCGAGCGGCCGGGCCTCGCCGGGCGGGCCCGCAGGATGGCGGCGGCGGCACGGCGGCCCTGGGCCATCGCCTCGACGACCGTCGACGGCCCGACGAGGGCGTCGCCGACCACCCAGGTCCGATCCTGCACCGCCAGGGCGGCGAGGGTGACGCCGCGCTCGCGCCCGAGCGCCAGGCGGCCGACGGGGTAGGAGAAGGCGGCCGGCGAGGCGGGGCCGGCGAGGATGCCGCTGGCGGTGAACCGGCGGTCCGGCAGGCCGGTCGCAGCCCGCGGGAGCGGGGTGCCCGGTGCGACGGGGGCGAAGGCCTGGTCGGCCCGGTAGCCCATCGCCATGACGACGAGGTCGACGGGGATCGTCTCGGTCTCGGCCTCGAGCACGCTCGGGGGCCGGTCGGCCCGACGCTGCACGGTCGCTGCCAGCTCGGCCCGCTCGACACGGCGCTCGCCCTCAAGGCGCCGGAGGGTGGTGCAAAAGCGGATCTCCACCCCCTCGTGGCGGGCCTCCTCGAGCTCGTCGGGGCGGGCGAGGGCAAAGCGCTCGTCCATCCAGTCGATGCACAGCGGGGACATCGACAGGCGCCTCGCGCTGCGGGCGACGTCCATGGCGGTGTTGCCGGCCCCGAGCACGAGCACCCGCGGCATCACCCGGCCGGAGAGGCCGAGCTCGCCGACAAGGGCACGCGGGTCGCCGCCGGGGGCGAGGGCCTCGTTCGCCGCCTTGAGGAAGCTCGTCGCATCGACGACGCCGGCGAGGTCGAGTCCCTCTGCCCGCGGGCGCATCGAGACGCCGGCGCCGTTGGCGAGGACGACGGCGTCGTGGTCCCGGGCGAGCTCGGAGAGCTCCTCTGGGCGCACCTCGTGCCCGGTGCGGACCTCGACGCCGGCGGCCTCGAGGTCCCTCCAGGGCCGGGAGGCGACCTCGGCCGGGAGGGTGAAGTCGGGGATCCCCCACCTGATGAGGCCGCCGGGGACCGGGTCCTTCTCATAGACGGTGACCCTGGCTCCAGCCCGCAGGAGGTCGAAGGCGGCCCCGACAGCAGCCGGGCCCGATCCGACGATCGCCACCGAGAGGTCGATCGGCTCACCGGGACGGGGAACCGGGACGGGCTCGTGGTCGGCCACGAAGCGCTCGAGGCGCCCGATGGCCACCGGGGCGGCACCCGCCAGGGACCAGGTGCAGGCACCTTCGCACTGGGCTGCCTGGTTGCACACCCGCGAGCAGATGTCCGGCATCACCGTCGTGCGAGAGAGGATGTCGTGGGCGCCCTCGAGGTCCTGCCGCTTCAGTGCGGCGATGAAGCCCGGGATGTCGTTGTGGGTCGGACAGCCCCTCACACAGGTCGGGTCCGGGCAGGAGAGGCAGCGGTCGGCCTCGGCCAGGGCCTCGGCCCAGCCGGAGAAGCCTCCCCGCACCTCCGACACGCCGACCGGCTCGGGCATCGACACGGGCGGGACGTCGTGGCGCTCGGCCACCGCCACGGGGCCCGAGACGACGATCGCAGAGAACGGGCAGGTCCTCACGCACTGGCGGCAGCCGACACACGCCGCCTCGTCCGCCTCGGCCACCCAGCGGGTGGTGTCCATCGTGAGCGCCCCGGTGGGGCAGCGGATGACGCACTCCTGGCAGCCTGCGCAGCGGTCGGTGAGGACGCTCACCTGCGGGTGGGCGACCGGGGAGCCACCTTGGGGGGAGGCTTCGTCGAGCACGGTCACGCGGTCACCTCCTTGCTCAGTCGGCGGCGTGCATGATGACGTAGAGCACCGCGGCGGCTGCGCCGCAGGCGAGCGCCAGACCTACGGTCGCCACGCGTGCTGCCACCTTGTGCTCGCTGATCGGCACGAGCTCGTTGGTGGCGATGCGCCAGGTCGCCCATGCCGCCGCAAGCGCTCCGATGCTCACGATGGCCACCTGGACCACGACGATCCAGCCGTTGGTCATGATCGAGAAGCGGTAGAGCGACGAGCGGGTCGAGGAGAAGCCGGCGATGTGCGCCACCGCCGGCACCACGCGCGGTGCGTGCTGGAAGAACTTCGGCAGCTGGCGGGCGAAGTAGTCCGCACCCACGACCGGGATGAGCCCGTAGGACATCGGCACGAAGAACGCCCGGAAGCGTGAGGCCCGCTCCAGGAACCGCCCCGGACGGGCGAAGTCGGCGGCGGGGCCGGCCACGGCCCTCGCGATCAGCGCCGCGAGGCCGGCGAAGGCCAGCGCACCGACGACGATGATGCCGAGGTAGTCGACGGGGTCGGGGTAGTGGGGGAAGTGCAGACCCGAGTTCAGCCAGTTGTCGAGCGCCGCGAAGGCGTTGGTGGCGTTGAACTGCTGGTAGAGGACGAGGCCCCACAAGAAGGCGATCCCCCAGGCGACGTCCACCCGGCGGCGGCGGGGGGCGACCACCGAGGTGAGCGGCTTCTGCAGGAACAGGCCGACGTTGCCCTCGGGGCAGGCCTTGTAGCACTCGCTGCACAGCCCGCAGTAGAGGTTCGAGTCGGCGCTGCCCGGCCAGGTGTACCAGGGGCAGCCGTAGCCCTCCTCGCCGCCGCGCATGCAGTCCTTGGTCCGACACGACAGGCACACCTCGCGGTCCCGGGTGCGGAACCCGGCGACCGAGCCCATCGAGCCCACCGTCCCGATCAGGGTGCTGAGCGGGCAGATGTAGCGGCAGAAGGTGCGGCGCTCGAAGACCAAGAAGAACACGAGCGCCGAGGTGACGATGCCGATCACCATGAAAGAGGTGTCGGCCGGGTTGCCGGGACCGGCGATGTTGAAGAACTCCTCGATCCAGGTGAGCAGCAGGAAGCTCACGACCGGGAGCATGAACCCGAGCTTGGCGAGCGGCTCTGGGAACTTGCGCCCGAGGCCGAGCGCCTTCTGGGTCCGGCGGAAGAAGCTGCGCCGCTGGATCCACTCGGCGAAGCCGCCGAAGGGGCACATGGCGCACCAGGCCCGGCCCACCACGACCATCATCACGAACACGAGGCAGAACCACACGTACCAGGTGATGGCGGCACCGAAGTTGAGCCCGGGAATCGCCGTGCCGAGCAGGCCGACGAAGATCACCGTCCAGAAGACGATCTGGTTCGGGAGGATGAGGAGGAACTGGAATTTCCGGTTCTTGAGGAGCCGGGCCACCCTCGGATGGGCGGTCAGCTCGAGCCCGGGAGACGGGTCCGAGGCGGCGAAGCGCTCCTCGAGGCCGTGTCGCTCCGGCGGACGGAGCCTGACTGCGACCGACGCCGGGTCGTCCAGTGCGGCTACTCGTTCCTCTACGCCTGCCTCCATGCGGGCCTCCCGGTGGTCGTGGGCATACCTACCGAGACAGCACTGTAAGCACTCCTGGACTTGACGTCAAGTTGGGTACTAAACTTCCTTACGTGAATCTGGGTCTCTCCAGGCGGGGGGAGTACGTGCTGCAGGCAGCGGTCGCCCTCGCCCAGAGCTCCCGGCGGAGCACGCCGGTGAAGCTGGCGGAGCTGGCCGCCCGCACCGGGATCCCACGCGCCTACGCCCCCCAGGTCCTCGGTGACCTCACCCGCGCCTCGCTCGCCACCTCCGTGCTCGGGGCCCACGGCGGCTACCGGCTCTCGCGAGACCCCTCCCTCGTCAACCTCCTCGAGATCGTCGAGGCGGTCGAGGGGGAGCTCGGCGTCGAGCACTGCCCGCTCTCCGATGAGCCCTGTCCCCCGGGCCGACTCTGCCCGGTCCACGAGACCCTCGACCGGGCCCGCCTCGGGCTGCGGGAACGACTCGCCGCTCTCAGCCTGGCAGACCTTCTCGTCCTTCCGAGCCTCGTCGAGTCGGGGCATCGGGCCGGGGACCCGGTGCCGGTGTCCGGCGACCGGCCGGCCTGCCGCCTCGCGATCGCGGACGAGAGCGGCTGACCGCCTCAGGCCGCCTGCCCACCGGCCATGCGGCGAGCTCGCACTGCGACGGTCACGAGCGCGATCCAGAGGACGACCACGATGGAGAGGAGCACTCCGACGACGACCTTTCCGATCGATCCGTCGGGGCGGGCGGCTTCGGTGCTGCCGGCGAGAGGCGCCACCGAAGCGGTCGCCACGTAGGTGCTCGAGGCGGAGGCGATGGTCGATCCCGAGCTGTCCGCGACGCTCGCCACGAGCCGCTGGGGCCCTTTCCACGTCGGCCGGTAGACGAGCCGGGCGACGCCACCGGGACCGGTGGTCGACGTGCCGAGCACGAGCAGGGGCGAGCCGGCGAACTCGGTGAGATGGATGGCGAAGGTCACCGTCACGCCACCCGGTTTCACCGAGGAGCCGGCCGGCTCGCTGAGGCTTGCCACGAGCTGGACCACCGCCCCGTGCTCATGGTGCGCCGCCAGGAAGAGCTGTGGGGCGCCGGTGGCCGCCCCGGCCGTCCCCGCCCACCCGAGCAGGCTTCCGATAGCCACCGCCCCGGCGGCCACGACCGCCCGCACGCTTCCTCCGACGTGCCGATTCCTCTGCATGCTCATCACGCCCACCATCCCGGTCGTAGCTTGCCGAACAAGGGTCGCCTGGTGCCGCCGCCGGCTCTCGGTGGCGGCGGCTCACCGCCCCCCCGAGCCGCGTCCGCCGTGTCGTCGGGCGAGGCGACCTCCGCCGACGCCATTGCCGGTGGGATGACCGGTCCCTGCACCCGCGGGGTGACCCCTTCGGCGCCGGCGAGCAGCTCGACGGCTTCGGCCACCTCCTCCTCGTAGCTCTCTATCTCCTCCATCTCGGCGATCGGCAGGATCGGGACGAATCGGAAGAGGACGAGCAGCAGCAGGGGGATGGCGGCGGTGGCCGCCACCGTGATCGAGATCGGCACCCAGGTGAAGTGGTAGGTGCCCCAGTTGCCGGCGAGGACGCCGCTCGCGCTGATCGGAGAGCGCACGAGCGGTGACGTCGCCGGGGGCACCACGATGACGAGGCGCTTCACCCACATGGCGAACAGGACGAGCGAGGAGGCGACGACGACTCCCTTCGTCGTCCGCGTCCGCCGGATGGCCATCAAGGCGAGCGGCAGCACTCCGGCGGCCACGAAGTAGAACCAGAACGGGATCCAGTACCGCCCGACGATCACCTGGCGCACCCATGCGGCGGGGCCGGTCGTGCCGGAGTAGCCGTCGATCAGGTACTCGGTGAACGTGAGGTAGAGGTAGGCGGCGCCGAAGGCGATGAGGATGAACCCGAGCCTCACGAAGTGGCGCGGGTGGATGAAGGCCTCGAGGTGGAACAGCTTCCTCGCGCCGGCGGCGGCGACGACCACCAGTGCCACTCCCGAGTAGAGGGCGGCGACGACGAAGTAGACCGGGAAGATCGTCTCGAGATAGCCCGGCCGGGACGAGGAGGCGAAGGCGAACGAGAGCACCGAGTGCACCGAGACGGCCATCGGGATCACCATGATGGCGAGGAGCCCGATGGCCCCCTCGAGCACCCGCCGGTCCTTCGGCCGGCCCTGCCAACGCGAGCCGAGGGTGCGGTAGACCAAGCGGCTGAGGCGCCGGCGCCCGGGGCTCATGCTCTCGAGTCGGCCCTCGCCGATCGGCAGGTCCGGGACGAGAGGCAGGTAGAAGAAGACCGCCGTCGCGAGCAGGTAGGTGCTGACTGCGAAGAAGTCCCACAGGATCGGCGACGACAGGTTCCAGTAGGGAGGCCAGACGAGCTCCCAGATGCGCTGCGGGCTTCCGAGGTGGGGGATGATGAAGAGCATGCCGATCGGCAGGGTGA